>VBOX01000085.1 GCA_005893265.1 Candidatus Eiseniibacteriota bacterium
GCACCAACATTCCCGGGGGAAGCTTGACCTCAACCAGCCCGTCCGGCGTCAGCATGCGCCGCGCCGTGGCGCCTTTCTCGCGGATGGTGCTCATCGCGCGGTCGGTGCCCACGCCCTCCTTGAACTGGACGAGCAGCTCGTCCGGGACGTAGCCAGGGGCGCGCCATTGGAACTCGGTTTCGGGCGGGATGACGTTCGTGTGGGCGCGTGCGGCAGACGGGAACAGGGAGACCGTGAGAAGGAGAAGGGGCAGGACCAGAGCGAGCGAGCGTGAGCGGTGGGGCCTGCGCGCCAAGGACGGAACAGCCGGAATCACGAAACCCCCGTTTGGAATGCGGAGCCCGATGCTGGGGACCGCCGGCGAGGAGAAGCGCCAGTCCATGAGAGGGGGGAGGCGCGAATCGGCTCGCATCCTATATCTATGGTACCACAGCGGCGCCCGCCAAACGAGAGGACGGTCCGCGGGGACCGGTGCGAGGGGTGGGGCGCCGGCGGTTAGTCGACGCGGATCCTGGCGCCTCCGGGCTCGAAAAAGAGCGCGCGGGTGGGGTCGAGGGTGAGCCCCACGATCTCGCCCGGGGCCGGAAGCGCACCGCGCGGCTCCGCCCGCACGATGTGGCGGCCCGACTCGGTCTGTACGTGAATCAGGGTGTCCCCTCCCAGGCGCTCCACGCGCTCGACCGTGCCGCGGGCCCCAGAGTCAGGGCCCTTGCCGAGCACCGCCGCCTCGGGGCGGAGGCCCAGGATCGCGCGCCCCGTGCGTGCGCGCATCGCGGGCAGCGAGAAGGAGAGACCGGGCGAGCGAAAGGTGAGCGCACCCCCGTCCGCCGCGAATTCTCCTTGGACGAGGTTGATCGCGGGATCTCCCACGAACCGGGCGACGAAGAGATCGCAAGGGTCTCGATAGATGGCGTCGGGCGTGCCGATCTGCCGGACGCTTCCGCGTTCGAACACCGCGACCCGATTCCCGAGCGAGAGCGCCTCCTTCTGATCGTGCGTCACGTAGATGGAGGTCGTGCGGGTAAGGCGATGGAGCCGAGCCAGCTCCTCGCGCAGCTCCTGCCGCAGCTGGGCGTCGAGGCTGGAAAGCGGCTCATCAAAGAGGAAGATCCGCGGCCTCCGAACGAGCGCGCGGCCGAGCGCCACACGCTGGCGCTCGCCACCCGACAGCTCCCGCGGTCGCTTGTGGAGATGCTCCGCGAGCCCCAGGGTCGCCGCCGCTTCGCGAACGCGCCGATCGGTCTCCTCCGCGGGGGTCTTCCGCGCGAAAAGGCCGAACCCCATGTTTTCGCGGACGGTCATGTGCGGATAGAGCGCGAGCCCCTGAAACACCATGGCCACGTCGCGATCTTTGGGCTCCAGCGCGGTGATGTCCTTCCCATCCGTCGCGATCGAGCCCGAGGTCGGCGTCTCGAGCCCCGCGACCAGGCGGAGAAGAGAGGATTTCCCGCAGCCGGACGGCCCGAGGACCGCGAGGAACTCGCCGTCCTCGATCTCGAGCGTGACGTTGTCGAGCGCGCGGACCCCGTTCGGGTAGGTGAGGGAGAGGCTCTTGACCGAGAGGGAGGCCATGGTGCGAAAACGTACCACGAACCCTGCCCGGGCGAGTCGGGGATTAGCTCCGCGCGATCCGTCGGGGATTCGTCACTTCTTCCGCGGTTCCTCGAGCCCCGCGTCGGGACGCTTGTACTGCCCGCTCCGGATCTGACGTACCGTCTCCACCAGCTCGAGCGCGGTGTTTCGCACCTCGTCGTGGACCGCTACGTCCTTGTCCAGGTCATCGTGGCTCGTGGCGTAGGGCTCGTAGTACCCGATGAAACGGTCGATCCCCGCGATCGGTCCCGCGGGGATCATCTCGAGGTCGGTCATCCAGTCGACGAGGATGCGGCGCAGATTCTCGGCGCCCGCCGCGTCCGCGTGCACCACCACCGAGAACGCGCGCCCCGCGAGGTGCTTGGGATAGGGCCAGCCCTTGAGCTCGATCGCCTTCGCCATCGCGGGGTCCTTCCCGTGCGTGGTCGTCGGATCCGGATTGCCTCCGTCCGCGCAGACCAGCCGGTCGATCATGAGCTTCAAGACGCTCGGAGCCTGATACCAGTTCACGGGGGTGAGGATCATCACGCCGTGCGCCGCGATCCAGCGCGGGTAGATCTCGTGCATCCAGTCGCCCGTCTGGCGGAGCGCGTGGTTCGGGTAGCACGTGCACGGCCAGTGGCAGAGCGGCTGCGCGGTCGACACACAGGCCTTGCAAGGATAGATGACGAGACCGAACTCGCCCGTGAGCCGGCTCAAGTCCAGGAAGTCCACCTCGCAGCCCTTCTGCGCGGCGATCGCCTCGCGCGCGATCTTTGCGAGCCGGTAGGTCTTCGAGATCTCGCCCGGGCACGTCTGGTCGCTTCGGGCCGAGCCGTTGATGACTAGGATCCTCGCGGGGGATTTCGGGTCGTCGTGGCGCGCCTGCGCCTCTTGGATCCGGCGTCGCGTCTCAAGCCACTCCATGGGGAGCTGGTACTCCGGATCGGCGAACTCCGGGCCAGCCTTCCGGGTCCGCGGGCTCTTCCGGTACCCCATGTAGGCATCCCACGCGATGTCGATGACCTTTTCCAGATGTTCGGAGACTGTCTCGAAGCCGGGATCGTTGAAGCGCTCGAGGAGGCGAGCGCGGAAGGCTTCGCGATCGAGGGTGAAGTTCTGGTCGCCTTTGACGACGCGGGGCCCGCCGTCGTCCTTCTTCCCTGAATCAGTGGCCATGGGTCAGCGCCGCGAGGCGCACGAGCCGAAACGCACTCACACCGCGCTCGCCTCCATGATGGAAACGTCGGAACGCGTCGGATGCACCCGCTTGAGCTCGAAGCCGGCGCGGCGCAGCAGGGCATCGTATTCCTCCTGGGTGCGCTGCAGCCCGCCCACCAGCGTCAGCATGTGGATGTCGAGCATCTTCGACCAGTGCGGCCCTGGATCGTTCGGGACCAATTGCTCGATCACGAGCAGCGTGGCTCCAGGCTTCGCCGCGCTGCGGATCGCCTTGAATATGGCGAGCGATTCCTCGTCTGCCCAGTCATGGATCACCTCCATGATGGTGTAGGCGTCCGCTGTGGGGAGAGAATCCTTGAAGAAGTCTCCGGCCTCAAGCTTGAGTCGATCGCTCGCGGCGCCGGCAGCGTCCTGGATGACATTCGGCAGGTCGAACAGGATGCCCTTCGAGGAATGATTGGACGCCAGCACCGCCTGAAGCAGGTGCCCGCGACCTCCTCCAATGTCCGCGATCGTTCCGAATCGCGAGAAATCATAGCCGGCAACCACTGCCGGGACCTGGGCCTGCGCCTTGGCCACCATCGCCTCGTCGAAGATGCAACCCTCTTCGGGGTTTTCCTTGAAGTGACCCCATAAACCGCGAGGGAGCGTCTTGGCGGTCGCCGGTTGTCCGGTCCTGACACTGTGCTCGAATTCGCTGTATGCGTTCCAGTTCACGTAGAGGCCGAACATCCTGGCGAGCGCGCGCATCGACTGCGGATGATCCGAGCGGAGCAGCCTCGACGCCGGAGTATGGCGAACCTTGTCGCCGTCGATCTCGAACACGCCGTACGCGGAAAGGAGCCGCAGAACCCTGGCGAGCGAGCCCGGGTGCGCTCCCACGGATTTCGCGAGATCAACCGCGGTCTTGGGCTCGTTATCGAGCGCGTCGGCGACCCCGAGGTCAGCGACCGCGTGTAGGCAGCGGGGCAGGCATGCTCCTCCCGCGACCATCACGAGAGTGTCGAACGGGTTGGCGCCGGTCATCGGGTTGTCTCGAGCTTGAGGCTGCGTCGTCGTTGCCATTACCACCTCCGCTTCCTGTGAGTCGATCATACAGGCGACCGGTCTGGTAATGCCGGTGCGCCAAGAACAAGGCCCTCTCGATGTCGCGCGCCTTGACGTCGTACCTCTTGGAGAAATCTCGAACGATCACCAAGAACTGATACCAATTGTCGAAGGTAAAGCCTACTCCGCTTGCTGCCCCTGTAACGGTTCCCATCTTGTGAAGGAGCTGCCACACGCGGATATCGATCACACCGTACCGCCGCGGGTAGAGAAGCGTGAGGATCGCCGACGCCATCGGAACCGAGACGCCTTTGAGGCTGAGCAGGGCCTCGAGCCGACCCCGCTCGCTCCGTGTGTCGAGCGCTCTCTTCGTTGCTCGCCGCACCTGCACTGGGTCGTTCGCGCGTACGTGTCGGATGGCTCTTGGCGACTTCCAATTGCAGACCGCCAGAAGCTCCGCTCTTGTGAGATGGCCGCGGTCCCGCGCGGGCTCGAGTCGGCGAATCAGGGCGCTCGTGGACTCATCCTCGGTCGTCGAGAGATGTCGCCGAATCAGTGGCTCGAGGGTCGCGTACGGCACCTTCTTGAGCGGCATTTCGGGCTACCCGCGACGCCTGGGGTTCGCGGCTCGCGTCAGGCGGCTCCCTTCGCGTATCGATCGGCGCCAAGGAAGTGAAGCGAGACATAGGGCGAGGCGCCGATAACCCAGGAATCGTGAGGGACCGGCGGGACGTGAAAGAGCTCTCCGGCCCGCAATTCGATGACCCGCCCATCGTCAAACGCCACCGCCGCGGTTCCCGCGAGGACCAGCCCCACATGCTCGATCGCGCAGCGCTTTTCTCCCACACCCGGCCCGACGTGCTCGGACCACCGCCACCCCGGCTCGTAAGACGCCCTCCCGATCGTGAGGCCGCCGATGTGGACCAGCTCGAAACGGCCCTTGACCATTTCGCGAATCTCGTCCGGCGTCTCGAACCGCTTCAAGATGACATCCATATTTCGCACGTCTCCTCCGGTCATCTCTCGGGCGCGCCCTAGAGCCGCGTCCACTTCTTCGACTCGGGCAGCTTCGCCATGGCCTCGGGTCGCGCGAAAAACCGCGTGAGCCCGCAGTCCTTGCACGCCACGATGTAGAATTTCTCGGCAAGCCAGAAACTGCCGAGTCCGGGCAGGTAGTCCGGCGCGTGCCCGCCGCCGGCGCTGACCTCCTTGCTCCGGTAGAGCTCCCGACTTCCGCAGTTGGGGCAAGGCGAAAGGCTGTTCATCGTCGATCACCCCCCCTTTGTCCCTCGATCTGCCGTCAGAACCCGATCCGGATCGGGTGCGGCGGTGCGGCAGGTCGGAGACCGGCCACCACGTAACCTCGCCCATGAGTTCACGCTCCCCCGGGTCGGGGTTGCCCGAGGAGTCTGCCACGAACCGATCCGCGCGTACGAGATAGAAGTATTCCCGCTCGGCTCGGGTCTCGCCGGCCCGTGGTCGCGCGGGAGTTTGGTAATCTGGCTGGGTCATGCGGATCGCGACCTGGAACGTGAACTCCCTGGCAGCGCGGATGGAGAGGGTCTCCTGGTGGCTCGAGCGCGCCCGGCCGGACGTGCTCCTGATGCAGGAGACGAAGCTCACGGACGCGGACGCGCTGGTCGCGGCCTTCCGCGAGGCGGGCTACGAGCTGGCCCATCACGGGGAGGGCCGCTGGAACGGCGTGGCCATTGCCAGCCGCGGTGGGATCGAGGCGGTCGTCACCAACTTTGGTGAGCCGCTGCGCCCCGCGGCAACCCCGGACGTCGGCGACGACGAGCCGCTGGCCGAGGCGCGGATGATCGCGGCCACTTGTGAAGGCGTCCGTGTCGTGTGCGTGTATGCGCCGAACGGGAGGAAGGTCGGATCGGAGTTCTATGAAGCCAAGCTCGCCTGGTACGAGCGGCTCTTGGCTTGGCTCGAGACTTCAACGGATCCGGACGAGCCTCTCGTTCTCGGCGGTGACTTCAACGTCGCCCCAGCGGACGAGGATGTCTGGGATCCGAGGCTCTGTCGTGGGGGAACGCACGTGTCGCCGCGGGAGCGTGAGGCGTTCTTTCGTTTGTGCGAGTGGGGGTTGGTCGATGTCTACCGCCGGCATCATCCCGAGTCCGGCCGCTTCACGTGGTGGGATTACCGCGCCGGAGACTTCCACAAGAATTTCGGGATGCGAATCGACCACCTGCTTGCGACGCGCCCGGTCGCTGAGCGGGCGGTTTGGGCGGAGATCGATCGGGAGGCCCGGAAAGGCAAGCCCACCCCCTCGGACCATGCGCCGGTCGTCATGGATATCGACCGGCCCGGTCATCCCTTAGACGCGGGTTGGGCGTCCGCCGAGGAGCGAATCGCCGCAAGGCGGGGGAAGGCGAGGTCATGACGCCGCCTTGTCCGACCCGGAGCGCTTGCGCAGGTAGACATGCGTGGCGCGCTCGCCCGCCACGGACTTCCAGCATTCGTAGGCCAGCGCGCGCATGTCGATGTCGTGCAGGAGATGCTCGCCGGTGCCCAGCACGACCGGCCGGATCGCGAGGATCAGCTCGTCGACAAGACCGGCGCGCAGGAACTGTCGGATCGTGAACACGCCGCCGCCCAGGCGGACGTCGCGAGCGCCCGCGGCGGCTTTCGCCTGCTCAAGAGCCGCATGGATGCCGTTGGTGACGAAGCGGAATTCGGTGCCGCCCTTCATGGGGATCGGCGCGCGCGGATGATGCGTCAGCACGAACACCGGCGTGTGATAGGGTGGCTCGTCGCCCCACCACCCCTTCCAGTTCTCGTCCGGCCACGGGCCGCGGATCGGGCCGAACATGTTCCGCCCCAGGATCCAGGCGCCAAGCCCGGACAGGCCTTGCTCGGCGATTCCGTTGTCGATCCCGGTCTCGCCGTCGGGCAAGCCGTGCATCGAGCGCCAAGCGCGGGTGTGGAAAAACCACTCCATCAGCTCGGGGCCGCGCACGCCGAGGGGGTTATCGATGTCCTGGCTCGGGCCGGCGCCGAACCCGTCGATAGAGATGGCGAAGCTCTGGACGCGGAGTTTAGGGTCGGCCGACACTAGGATTCCGATTCGCTCGCGACCGGCTCCGCCGCCGCGGCCTTGTCCCAGTGGGTCCGATGGTGAGCGGTCAAGGGCCTCAACACCAGCAGGGCGAACTGAAGGCCGGCAATGATCAGGAGGAGAAGGAGGCCCAGAACATACGGACCCGGCTCACGATGAAAGAGAATAGAGATTGCGTTCAGGAGCTGGAGCAGGGCTGCCACCCCGGACGACGCCCACACGACGACCGAGGCCCGAGCCGAGAGCACCCCGGGGTGCTTGAGTATGAGGTGCTGCCAGTTTGGAACCAAGTTCACGATGTACGCCACGCAGTAGCCACACAGCAGTAGACGGGCAACCGCCCAGAGGTCAGAGCCGTGAAGGTGAAGCAGTACTCCGACCGTGGGAAGAAAAGCGAACAGGCAGGCGCCGAGTGATGTGGCCAGCATGTTCGTGAGGCGGAATCGGTCCTCGAGAAACCATTCTCCGTGGGCGCGACGGCCAAAAACCGCGACGACTCCGCTGAATCCGGCGAAGGTCGCCGCGACCCCGGCGAAGCCGAGGAGGATGAGGACTGTGCGTTCATCCATTTAGACCCTCCGGCGCCTTTCAGCCCTTGCGCGACTGTATCTCATAGAGCTTGCCCCCAACCCAGCACTGCGGAATGGCCAGCACGGCGAGCGCGATAGGATACCATCGGGGCCCTAGCTCCAGATTCCAAGTCGCCAGAACTCCCACGAGCCCCAAGACCACGCCCACGCAGCCGAGGATTATGGCGTGTTTCATGGGCTTTTCCGGGGCGAGCCGTGCGGTGACCCAGGCGCCCCCGATGCTGATGACGACGCGATAAGAGGTCGCAAGCAGGGCGAGCGCGTCGTTGATCGGCTGGTCCATGGGCGGGAAGATGCCGGTCACGTGCAGCACGATGTCGACCAGGGTCGTGACGGCGATGATGACGAGCACGCCCGCGACCACCGCCCAGATCGATTTCTTCTTCATCCTACATATCCTCCAAGGGCCGCACCTCAGACTCCCCCTCGAACTCCGGCCAGTGGACCCGGTGCAGCTCCATGAATTGCCGCGCGAAGTGGAGGGCTTCCTCTTTCGAACTCACCTCGACCAGCGCGTAGCCGCCTATGATTTCCTTGGCCTCGGTGAAGGGTCCATCCGTCACCTTCAACTTGCCGCCGCTCGAGCGAACTCGCAGCCCCTCGACGGTCCCCTTGAGTCCGGCGGTGTCCTTGAGAACGCCACTCTTGAACCCTTCGGTGACGAACTCCCCCATGGCGTCCAGCAGCCCTTGGGGGATGGGTTGGGAACGATAGCTTTCGGCATGTTTGATGAGCATCAGGTATTTCATGACCTGGCCTCCAAGGTACGGGAAGGAATTTGCCTTATCGGCGTTACGCGACGCGGGCGGTCACCACGAAGTGTGGCGATTCGTGGTCGCCCTCATCAAGACGACGATCGAGGAGGGCCGAAATCGACAGCGTCAACGGCAGGTGGCTCTATTGACCAAGCAGGATGGTCACGCTATCGCTCTCGAGGTTACTTGCGGCCACGTCGGGTTTGCCTGGCCACTGCTAACGCCACAGGAGATTAGTCCGCCTTACCATCGATAAGGCGTCGTTGATCGCGAATGCTGTCGACGCGAGACAATTTCCAGCCCTCAGAAGTCCTCCTCCAGATCTCGCGCTGCGTGACCCATGTCTCCACGTGGTGCACCAGACCGTCATTCCGGCGCGCGATTCGATCGGCATGCTGGCGTACGACAGCACGCGCGAGGTCGCCGGAGACCTCGAGGCTGTCGATCTCGAAGGTCAGCGAAATCCAGCGGTCGATTCCATCAAGGAGCGCGCGGGTGGACTGCTCCATCTCGGCGCGGTAGTGCAGCACGCTGTCCGCGGTCACGGCGTGAAAGTCATCTGTTCGGAGCGCCATGATGGCATTGAAATCCTTTGCGAGGAAGGCGCGTCGATTTTCGTCATACCGGTGCTGCAGCTCGCGTCGAACGGCGGCCGAATCTAGTGCGCTCAGGTGCTGTGAGGGGGGTGACTTAGCAGTACCAGCGCAACCCATCGCGCAGAGCATGGCGATCGCCATGAGGAAACGCATCGCGAGCACTATGCACCTGGGAAGTCTGGTCATGCAGGGCACGAATCATACGATCTGATCACCCACCAAGAAGATAGCAAAACGCCCTTGACAACTGCACAAATGTGCACTATCCTATGTGTCATGAGCAAGCCCAATCCGCCCAAGACGCCGGGGGGTGCCCGGAAGCGCAAGCCCAAGCGATTTGCCGCGATCGACGTGGGGGCCGATCGCGAGCAGGCGGTCCTGGACATGATTGCGGGGTCGCTTCGCGAGCAGGGACGGCCGCCCACGATCCGAGAAATCGGGGAGGCCTTCGGGATCGCCTCGACCAACGGGGTCCGCTACTACCTGGACCGCCTCGAGCGGGCGGGGAAGATCCACCGGGATCGCTGGACCTCGCGTGGGATCGGGCTCAAGGCGATTCCGGGAGGCGCCGCCGCGAGAGCATCCATCCCCGCGGTCCGCCCCATTCCCGAGCACTCCACGCCACGCAACGCGATCGAAATTCCATTGCTGGGCCGCGTGGCCGCCGGCGCGCCGATTCTCGCCGAGGAAAATGTGGAGGACGTGCTCATCGTAGACGGCGCGTTCGTGCGGCCCGGCAAGCATTTCGCTCTCCGCGTGCGTGGGGACAGCATGAAGAACGCGGGGATCCTGGACGGCGACATCGCGATCGTGCACCACGACGCGCCGGTCAAGAGCGGAGAGATCGCGGTCGTGGTGATCGGCGAAGAGGCGACGGTGAAGCGCTTCTTCCCGCGTCGCGACAAGCTCCTCCTGATTCCCGAGAACGAGGACTACGAGCCGATCGAGGTGCGCCCGTCCGATCCCGATGTTCGGGTCGCGGGCAAGGTGGTGGGGGTTTTCCGGAGGCTTGGCTGATGACACAGAGTCCAGTCGATACGGTCCGCCGGCTCGTCGCGGCGATCAACGCGGGTAACCTGGACGCCGCGGTCGCTCTCTACGAGCCTTCGGGAGTTCTCCTTTCCCCGGAGGGCGCCCCGGCCCGCGGTACGGCCGAGCTTCGCGCCGCGCTCGGAGGATTCATCGCGATGAAACCCAGGCTCGAGTCTCAGGCGGAGCGCGTCTTCGAATCGGGGGATCTCGCGCTCTACCTGAGTCGGTGGAGTCTCCACGGAACGGATCCCGGCGGGAAGCCGATCGCGCTCGCCGGGGAATCCACCGACGTGCTGCGGCGCCAGGCGGGCGGGAACTGGCTCATCGCGATCGACAATCCCTGGGGAGTGAAGACGCTGCCGCCCGCGTAGGGAGGCTGACCGGGTTACTCGGGCTGGCATATCGGAGGCTTGGCTGATGGTCCATGCGAACTCA
Organism: Candidatus Eiseniibacteriota bacterium; assembly: GCA_005893265.1. Taxonomy (GTDB): domain Bacteria; phylum Eisenbacteria; class RBG-16-71-46; order SZUA-252; family SZUA-252; genus WS-7. The sequence continues at coordinate 10,280 of VBOX01000085.1, forward strand.
TTTCCCAAGGCAAGCGACGGTTACTTCATGATCGAGTCGATCCACGATCCCATCGAAGTCATCACGATGTTCGGAAACGGAAAGATGCGCCCCATCCGATTCCGCTGGAAGAACAAGATCGTGAAGGTGGCCAAGGTGACGGGTGATTGGGTCCGCCACGAGGGGCAGAACAAGATCCACTACTTCGCGCTCCTGGCGGACAGCTCGGATTATTACGAGATCTGCTACAACGCGAAGGATATGACCTGGCAGCTCACCCGCGTCTGGATGGAAGGGTGACAGGCGGTGCGGGTCGTGCTGCACCTCGACATGGACTCGTTTTTCGCCTCGGTCGAAGAGAAGCTGAACCCGCGCCTCAAGGGGAAGCCGATCCTCGTCGGTGGCACGGAGCGGCGCGGTGTCGTCGCCTCGGCGAACTACGCGGCGCGCCCGTTCGGGATTCACGCCGGGATGCCCATGGCGGAGGCAAGGCGGCTCTGCCCGCACGCGGTCTTCGTCGAGGGTAATCCCCAGAAGTACGTCCACACGTCGCTTCAATTCCTCGACGTATTGAAGAGCTTCACCCCCGCGGTGGAGCCGTTTAGCATCGATGAGGCGTTCCTCGATCTCACCCAGGTGCCTTATCCAGGCCGCCCCTCTCCCGAGGAACGCGACCCGGCGGTGATCCTCGACTCCGCGATCCCGGTCGCCCACGCGATCCAGCGCGCGGTCCAGCGACGCGTCGGGCTCACCGCCACGATCGGGATCGCGCCCAACAAATACATCGCGAAGATGGCGAGCGGGGTGCAGAAGCCCCGGGGGCTCACAGTGTTGACCCTCGAGCGCTACCGTGAGCGGTTTTGGGAACGTGGGGTCCAAGAATTATGGGGGATCGGCGAAAAGACGAAGGAAGCGCTCGCCAAGCTCGGCATACGCACGATCGGACAGCTCGCGAAGTTTCCGCGTGAGTTCCTCACCTACCATTTCGGATTGAACGGCGAGCGGATGCAGGAGGCTGCGCTGGGACGCGACGAGAACCCGGTCATTCCGTACTACGAAGGGGTGCCAGTAAAATCGATGGGGCACGAGATCACGCTTTCGGAGGACGTCTCGGACAAAGAGGCGCTCAAGGCGCAACTGCTGCGTCTAAGCGACATGGTAGGCCGGCGGCTCCGCGCGGACGGCTACCTGGGAAGAATCATTTCCGTGAAGATCCGCGACTCGAAATTCCGTACCACGATCCGCCAGCGCGCGCTCCCGGAGGTTGTGGACGATGAGCACGAGATTTTCCACACGGCCGCATTGCTCCTCGAGGAGCATTGGGACGGGAGGCCTCTGCGGTTGATCGGAGTTTCCGTCTCGGGGCTGGTTTCCGCAGCGGGACACTACCAGCACAGCCTCTTCGGCCAGGATGAGCATCGTAGGAAGTTGCTCGAGGCGGTGGATTCGTTGAGAGATCGCTTTGGGGAGACCTCGTTGGTGAAAGCTGGGGTGTTGCGGTGACATGCGCGTGGGTGGGCTTTACGGTTGGGACGGCGCGATGATTCTCCTGGGCACTTCCGGCTACTCCTATCCTGATTGGGACGGCGTCTTCTATCCGCCGGGACTCGCTCGCGCAAAGCAGCTCGATTTCTACGTCCGCCAGTTCAAGACGGTCGAGGTCAACTCTACCTATTACCGGATCCCGCCGCCTTCGACCTTCGCCGCCATGGAGCGGAGGTCGCCGGCGGATTTCGAGTTCGTGGTGAAGGTGCACCACGACATGACCCACGCCCAGACGCGCGACCCCGAGGCGTACGCTGCGTTCCATTCCGCCCTGGAGCCCCTGCGCCGCGCGCACAAGCTGAGCGGCGTGCTCGCGCAGTTCCCGCAGGCGTTCCACCGCTCGGAGGACCACGAGCGCTTCCTGACCGAGCTCCAGGAGCGGATGGAGGGCGCGCCGCTCTTCGTGGAGTTCCGGCACAACTCGTGGATGCACGAGGACGTGTTCGAATTCCTGGAGCGCGCGAGCCTGGGGTACGTGAGCGTGGACGAGCCTTCGCTTCCCGGGCTCCTGCCACCGGTGGCGCGCGCGACAGGGGGGCTGGCGTATGTACGGTTCCATGGAAGGAATGCCAAGAGCTGGTACGCCGGGGACCAGGGCAAGGACTCGGACACCCCAAATGGTGCTCCCGCGCGTCCTGCCCGCGATCGCCGGCTTCTTCGCTACGACTATCTCTACTCCGAGGCGGAGCTCAAGGAATGGGCGGACAAGATTCGCGAGCTGAACCAGAAGACGCAGAAGACATTCGTCTTCTTCAACAACTGCCACGCGGGGCAGGCCGCGACAAGCGCCAAGCTCATGCGAAAGCTCCTCGATATGCCGGAGCCCAGTTTCGCCGAGCAGACTGGATTGTTGTGATCATGGCTCAGCTGCCTCCTCATCACCACCCCGTGACAAGGTGTTTCCATGCAGAACTACGCGCTGACCCATGTTGGTGATGAAGTCCTCCTTCGCGATCTGGCGGCGATTGTGGTTCGAGATCGCGCCACCACGGCGACCCTCTTGGCCTGTATCGCCGAGGTCGACGCCCGCCGGTTGTATGTCCCGGCGGGCTACTCATCCATGCATGCCTATTGCGTGGGCGAGCTACGCCTGTCAGAGGATGCGGCAAAGAAACGCATTCAGGCGGCTCGGGCGGCTCGGCAATTCCCGGCCATCTTCCATGCTATCGCTGAAGGCAGACTTCATTTGACTGGGGTCTGCCTGCTTGCGCCGTATCTCACGACGGAAAACGCGAGGGGATTGATCGAGTCAGCGACCCACAAGCGCAAGACCGAAATCGAGGAGCTGCTTGCGAGGCACTTTCAGCTTCCAGACGTGCGAGTGCGGCCCACGACACCAATTCATTCGGAGCTCCAGCTGGATGTGCCATCGCATAGCGGAGGAGATCCCGCACACGACGACAGCGCGCTCAGCCAAGGTGCGCCAGAGCACATCCCTAAATTACAAAGTGCGGTGCTACCTACTACCGCCGAGCGATTTCTCATGCAGCTCATTATTGCCAAGAGCACCCACGACAAGCTACTGCACGCCCAAGCTTTACTGAGCCATGCCCTCCCCACCGGAGATGTTGCGCAGGTGCTCGACCGGGCGCTTGATGCTCTGATCGCACAGCTCGAGAAGCGCAAGCTCGGGGTCGTCACCCGTCGGCCTCGACGATCGACTGCAGGAAATCGCCCGGCCCCCCGGGGCCGCTACGTCCCGGCCCCTGTCCGGCGCGCCGTCTGGGAGCGGGATCGGGGTCAATGCACCTTCGTGAGCGCGAGCGGGACCCGCTGCACGGCACGCCGCTTCCTGGAATTCGACCATGTCGACCCCGTGGCGCTAGGGGGACAGGCGTCCGTAGATCGAATGCGGCTGCGATGCCGCGCCCATAACCAGTACGAAGCCGAGCGGGTGTTCGGCGCGCGTTTCATGAGACGAAAGCGACACGATGCACGGCTCGCGGCGGCAGAAGGAAGCGCGCGGCCCTCCAAAGAGCACACCGAGGCCGTGTTGGCCGGCCTACGCGTCCTCGGATGTAAGGCCAACGAGGCGCGCCGTGCGGTTGCGTTATCGGAAACCATCCCAGGCACCACGCTCGAGGAGCGCATGCGGCTCGCTCTCAAATCTCTCCGACCAGGGTGATATTCGCATGAAGACCAATCCCGTACGTTCGAGCCAGCAAGTCGGCCTAGGGGATCTGCTCGAACCTCAGCCGCGGCAGGCGGCGTCACCCGCCGTCGAGTCGATCGAGGAATTCAAGACGCTCCTTCTCTCGCTGCAAGACGCTCGCGGCCGCGGCGAGCCCGAGCTGGTGCGCGCCCAGAGCCTGCCCGCTCGCCCTGCCCGCTACGGAGAGCTGGCCGAGCCGCTGCCTCGTGCGCTCGCGCACGTCCTCGATGCGCAGGGGATCGGGCGGCTCTACTCGCACCAGGCCGAGGCGATCGATCGCGCGCGCGCGGGGAAACACGTGGTGGTCGCGACCGGCACCGCCTCGGGGAAGTCGCTCGGGTATCACATTCCCGTTCTTGAGCGGCTCCTCCTCGAGAGGGAGGCCACCGCGCTCTACCTCTTCCCCACGAAGGCGCTCGCGCAGGATCAGCTCCGGGGGCTGCATCGCTTTGCGGACGCCTCGCGCGAGCTCGCCCTTGCCCTCGCGACCGGCACGTACGACGGCGATACGCCCGCCCCGGCGCGCCGGAAGCTTCGCGAGCGCGGGAACGCCATCCTCACGAATCCCGACATGCTCCACCAGGGAATCCTGCCTTACCACGCGCGGTGGAGCAGGTTCCTCTCGAATCTGCGCTTTGTCGTCGTCGATGAGGTGCACACCTATCGGGGCATCTTCGGGTCTCACGTCGCGAACGTGCTCCGCCGCTTGAGGCGCATCGCCCGCCATTACGGCGCCGAGCCCCAATTCCTTCTCTCCTCGGCGACCGTCCGGAATCCACAAGAGCTGGCCGAGATTTTGGTGGGAGACGATGTCCACATCGTGGACAACGACGGCTCGCCGCGGGGCCCGAAACTCTTCGTCCTCTGGAACCCGCGCACCTTCGGCCCCGATTCGCCCGAGCGGCGAAGCGCCTCCGTCGATGCGGAGCGGATCCTGGTGGCCCTCATGAAGCGCGGGGTCCAGTCCATCGTCTTCACCAAAGCGCGCGTCGTCGCCGAGCTGATCTACCGCTACGCCCGCGAGCGGCTGGAGCGTGAGTCGCGGGGCCTGGCGGATCTCTTGAGCCCCTATAGAGGCGGGTACCTGCCCGAAGAAAGACGCGCGATCGAGCGACGGTTGTTCGACGGAGAGCTGCGCGGCGTCATATCGACCAACGCGCTCGAGCTTGGGATCGACGTCGGCTCGCTCGATGCCTCCATCCTCGTGGGATTCCCGAACACGATCGCGAGCACGTGGCAACAGGCGGGGCGCTCGGGCCGAAAGCAGGCGCCTTCGCTCGCGGTCGTGGTCGCATACGAGGACCCGGTCGACCAGTACCTCATGAGGCATCCTTCCTACTTCTTCGGCCAGTCGCCGGAAAACGCGGTCCTGGATCCCGAGAACCCCTACGTGCTTGCCTCGCAGCTCTCGTGCGCCGCCTACGAGCTTCCTTTGAGGGAGGAGGACGAAGCGGTTTTCGGTCGCCGCGCCACGGCGATCGCCGAGCTTCTCGAGGAGGAAGGCTCGTTCAAGTCGCTCGACGGGCTCCGCTACTGGTCCTCCGCGGAGTACCCGGCGGGGAAGGTGAATCTGCGAACGATCTCGGACGACACATTCACCATCCTCGACCAGACGCGCGAGAACGCGGTCCTGGGCACGGTCGATTCGATCAGCGCGCCGGAGCTGTTGTATCCAGAAGCGATCTATCTTCACGAAGGCGACACCTATTTCGTCCGCGATCTTGATTTGAAGCAAAAGATTGCCTACGTCGAGCCGCGAGGGGTGGACTACTACACACAACCCGTGCTCGACACGCACTTGAAGCTCGAGGAGACGCGCGAATCGAAGAAGCTCGGAGGCGAGACGATCGGACTCGGGCCGGCGGCGGTTTCGTGGGCGACCGTCGCGATGAAGAAGATCCGGTTCCGGAGCCTCGACGCCATCGGCTATCACCCGCTGGATCTTCCACGGCAGAAGCTGGACACCGTGGCGCTCTGGATCCAGCCGGGAGAGGGAACGCGAAATCAGGTCAAGATCGCCGGAATGAACCCGCGCGAGGGGATGTCGGGACTTCGCAACCTTCTCATCACTATTCTTCCGCTTCACGTCATGTGCGACCGGCCCGACATCGGCGGGATCCTGGACAGTGCGAATCTTGGAGAGCCCACGATTTTCATCTACGACCGGTATCCGGGCGGACTGGGGTACGCCGAGCGCGGGTACGCGATCATCGGGGAGCTTTTGAGCGCTTCGCTCCGGCTGGTCGAGGACTGCCCGTGCGAGCTGGGATGTCCCTCCTGTGTCGGGCTACCTGTGCTGCGCCCCGCCCAACAGCAGGACCCGGATCTTTACGGAGGCTGGCCGATCCCGAGCAAGGCGGCGACCGTAGCGCTGCTGCGGCGGATGCTCGGCCGGTGATCTCCTCCACGCTTCGGCAACGGATCGGGGAGATGCTCCGCGGCGAGGCTGCAGCTGGTCGCGCTGGCACGACGCTTGACCCCGCCGTGCGCCGTCCGCGCGAGCAGCGGATCGTACCCACTTCGATCGAGGACATCCTTCCCGGGGGCATGTTGATCGGTCGGGAGGGAGCCGTCTTCGTTCACGAACGGCTCTACACGGAGCTGAACGAGCGCCCGACCCCTCTGCTCAAAAAGTACGAGCAGATCGGGAGGCTGCCGGACCCCGACGAGGCTCCCGTGCCCCACACGCTCCCTGAAGCGATCGAGGCGCTGGATCCGCCCGAGCGAGGACTCTTCCGGAAGTTCGGGCATCGCCGTATGCTGTTCCTCGATATCGAGACGTGCGGGCTTCAGTCGCAGCCTGTCTTTCTCGTCGGGCTCTGTCATGTCGGGGAGAGGAATCTCGTCTTGAGGCAGCTCTTCGCCCGCGACTACGCCGAGGAGCGTTCCCTGATCGCGGAGGTGGAGCGGGTTCTGGGCGAGCACGATTTTCTCGTCACCTACAATGGGAAGACCTTCGACCTTCCGTTCCTGCGCCACCGCGCCGTGTACCACCGGCTGCGCTTCGAGACCCGGATCCCGCACCTGGACCTTCTCTGGATGGTGAGGCGCCGATGGAAGGATCGTCTGCCCGATTGCAGACTCAAGACGCTCGAATGGCGCGTGCTGCGACGCCTGCGAGCAGGGGACATCGACGGCTCCGAGATTCCCGGCGCCTATCACGAGTACGTGAAGCACGGCCAGCCGCACCGGCTCCTCCCTGTGTTCCACCACAACCTGCTCGATGTGGTCGCGATGGTTGAGCTTCTTCCGAGGCTCTTCGAGCCGGAGGAGGAGAGGTGAAGCAAATCCGACTAGTAATTCTTGTCCTGGTTACTCTATTCGCGGGGTGCTCGGAGCAGCGATCAGGGTCACCCGTATCGAAGGCCCCCGACTCAACTAAGGCAGGTGGTCCCGCCGAAGATTGGTTGGCAACCACTAGGAGAGAGCGCGCGCTGAGTCCGCACCCCATACCGCAGTCGGATGTCGATCGCCTCAGGAGCCTCGGTTTCAAGAACCCAATCCGAGACATCATTGCGGACCTTCAAAGACACCCGGAGGTATTGCCGTTCCAGCCTCCGAAGGGTGGGAGCCGATTCGGGTTTTACGATTCGACCCAGATTCGGATCCTAACGGACGACTGGGTATACGCATACACTGAGGACGGCCATGTTGCGCGGCCGGTTCTGTTGAGATACCGGGTCCAAGAAGGCGGTCAAATTGAATGGAAGGTCATCGCGACGGATGGCGGCGAGTAGTTCCATGGTCGACCCTGGATAGAACTACTTGACCTGTCGATTCCGGGAACCCTCGTTCGTCGCATAGGTAGATGCGGAGGTACTACAGACCGAAATGAGGCCCGGGCGTTGACCGATGGGCCCGTTGGGCTTGAGAGCCTAAGACCCTAGGACCCTAGGACCCTAAGACTTTGTATCCTGAACAAGGAGGATCACAATGAAAGCAATCAACCCCTGCTTGTGGTTCGACAACCAAGCCGAAGAAGCCGCGCGTTTTTACACCTCCATTTTCAAGGATTCCAAGATTGGGACCATTACCCGCTATGGAGATTCGGCGGCAGCGGCCGCCGGAAGGCCGAAGGGATCGGTGATGACCGTGACCTTCAAGCTCGATGGCCAGGAGTTCATGGCGCTGAACGGCGGCCCGATCTTCAAGTTCTCGGAGGCGATTTCGTTGATGGTGAACTGCGAAACGCAGGAAGAGATTGACCACTTCTGGACGAAGCTTTCGGAAGGTGGAGAAGAAGGGCCGTGCGGTTGGCTCAAGGACAAATTCGGCCTTTCCTGGCAAATCGTTCCCGCGATCATGGCCGAATGGATGAAGGACAGGGATACCACCCGATCCGAGAGGGTGATGGAGGCTCTCCTCAAGATGAAGAAGCTCGACATTAACGCCTTGAAGCAAGCGTACGAGGGCGAAAAGGCCGGAGTCCGCTGACGGGGACCGCCAGCCCGGCCATCTGACGCCGTCAGCGATTCGTCGCACGGGGGCCACCCGAGAGGCGTCTAGACGAAGTCAGATGCACGCTCGCCCAACGGCACGCGGTTTGCAAAGCCGCAGTATTGTGCCGCGGCCGGTGCGCCCCTGCTTGCGTGACGAGCACGCGGATCACGACCCGCTGGATGGGTAAGCCCGTGGACGGGGTGGTCGGAGGGGGAGGTGGACGGCGCGGTGGAACCCGGCGCCGTCGCTCCCAGGGTGTGGTGGAGGGACCGCGCCTTGAGGTGTTGGGAAGCATCGTCCGCGACGGCCCCGGTCCACGCGGGACCGAACGAAGACTGGAAGGGCCCGGCGCCCACACATCTGCCTGAGCCGGGCCCTCTGTCTTTTTCGAGGCAGTGCCGTGCGGGCGGCCCGTCGCCGCGAGGCCCGGCCCGTCGCCGCGGGGCCCGGCCCGTCGCCGCAGCCTGGCCCGTCGCCGCGGGGCTCGGCCCGTCGCCGCGAGGCTCAGCCCGTCGCCGCAGCCTGGCCCGTCGCCGCGGGGCCCGGCCGCAGTGCTTCTAGTAGACCCGTACCGGGAGAATCACCATGGGTAAGCCATGGAACGCGAGCCGCCGCTGCAGCGCGGGACAGGTCTGGTTGTGGAGCCAGCGGACGATCGCTCCTTCCTTCTGGAACACGAGCTGGCCGCCGAACGTGACCGAGCGCGGGTAGTCCTTGCTCGCCTCGAGGCAGAGCGCCTCCAGCTCGTCCACGATGTCGGTTCCGATCGAGTAGCGATACTCGGCTGGGATCCCCAGCTTCCGCGCGAAGTCGACGTACTTTTGCAGCTCCCTCTCGGTGCTCGTCCGCAATGACTCGATCTCGTCCGCCCCCTTGAACCTTCCTGAATCGATCGCGCCCACCGATATGAAGACGATCTGCTTGAACTGATTCGGGAAGATCCGGAACTGGTTCAAGAGCGAGTGGATGCCCAGCCCTCCGAAATTCGTCACCGTCAGGATCGCGGTCTGCGCGTGTCGCTGCATGGGGGCGGCCGTGGGCTCGCCCCGGGGGAGCGGAACCGTGGTCAGCGTGTCGTCCAGGCGGTGCAGGCTTTGCGCGGTCCGGATGTAATGCCGCCGGATCGCGACGCAGCACATCGCGAGGATCGTCGTGACCAGCAGCGTGGCCCAGCCTCCCTCACTGAATTTGAATCCAACCGTTCCGATCAGGAGTAGGCCGGTGACGAGGAACCCGAGGCCGCTCACCGTCAGAGGCTGGCGCCAAGGCTTACCCTCGCGTCTCAAGTTCAATGCGTCGCGAATCATCCCCAGCTGCGCGAGCGAGAACGTGAGAAAGACGTTGATGCTGTAGAGTACGACGAGAACGTGCACAGCCCCGCCGGTGATGGCGAGGACGGCGGCGGCGGCGATCCCCATGAACATGACGCCGTTCGAGCTGACCAGCCGCTCGGAAAGGTTGGCGAACCGCGACGGGACCCAGCGGTCGAGCGCCATGTAGACGAGGACCCGGGGTCCGCCGAGAAAACCGGTTTGCGCCGCGACGAAGAGCAGGGCGCCCGCCGAAAGCAGGACGATGGCTACGAGGGCGCTCCCAAGATGGCTCCCGGGTGGAAAGAGCTGCCCGGCCACCGCGTACCACAGCACTGCGTTCAGGGTCTTTCCCGGAACCGGGTGAACCTGGTACAGCAGATACCCGAACAGGATTCCCCCGGCGATGAACGCGAGCGAGAACGCCATGTACCGCATCGTCGCTTTCGCCGTCTCGACCTTCGGCTCGCGCAGCATCGGCACGCCGTTGCTCACCGCCTCGATCCCTGTGTAGGTGCCGCCGCCCAGCGTGAAGGCTCGGAAAAGCAGCATGAGGAGCGCGATCCACCCGGTCTCTTGCACCGCCCGGCTTGATTGCTCCCGCAGATGATTCACCTCGACGGGGATCTGGTGGAGGTTCAAGACGACCGCGGCCACGATCGCCCCCACGTGGCTCACGATGAAGATCAGGAAGATGGGGGAGATGACCGCGACCGACTCGCGGACGCCCCGCAAGTTCAGCAGGGTGAGCGCCCCGAGAAGGAGAAACGTGAACGGGATCCTGAGCGCCTGCAGCGAGGGCGGAAACAAGCTGAAGATCGACTCGGAGCAGCTCGCGAGCGAGATCGCGATCGTGAGCACGTAATCGACGAGGAGGGCGGTCCCGGACATGAGGCCGGCCCCCGGGCCGAGAAGCTTCGTCGCGACGACGTACCCGCCGCCTCCCGCGGGAAAGCGCTCGATGATCCGCATGTAGCTGACCGCGATGACAACGACCGTGAAGGCGGTGAGGATCGAGAGCGGGATCGCGAGAAACGTGTTTTCCCCTAGCGCGCGGAACGCGGCTTCGGGACCGTAGGCCGACGACGAGAGCCCGTCCGCGCCCAAACCGACCCAAGCCAGAAACGCCGCGAGCGAGATTTTATGGAATAGTTGGGGATCCGTGATCCGGCGCGCGGGCCCTACGACGATCTCGAACGCGCGCTGGAGGAACCGCGTCACGCGGGAGACCTGGACCGGCCCTCCCTGGTCGGGAGGTAGCTCGGGGATGCTGGGCGTGGGTCCTTCCGGCAGGTGCTCAGCCATGCAAGGCGTGGACTATATAGGGAAAAGTGAATCCGGGCCACAGCCGGAAATAGTTCGCCCCGGCGAAGGTGCGCGCCGGGGCGGCATTCTATCGATGAATGGGACGGCTTTACACCGTCGTCACGTTGGCTGCTTGTTTGCCCTTCGGGCCCTCGACGATCTCAAACTCCACCGCCTGCCCCTCCGCGAGGGTCTTGAAGCCCTCGCCCTGGATGGCCGAGTAGTGTACGAACACGTCCTCGCCGCCCGGCTGCTGGATGAAGCCAAATCCCTTCGACTCATTGAACCACTTCACGGTTCCGCGCTTGCGCATTGAATCTTCACCTCCTCCCGATTGCGGCTGCTTCGAGCTGAGACACAAGCCGATAGAGAGGCCCCGGGCCGATGCCCATTCGCGCGCGTGTGGGCCGCTCCGCATCGTGAGGCTCCGGCACCCTCGTCATTTGTCTTTTTCTAGGGGATTGCTTCAGCGTATCGACACCGATCGATGCTTTGAACCTTGCCGCGTGCCAGCGCTGAAGCCGAGATCCTAATGCGAGGCAACACCATTGCAGGTTTCCAAAGCGAGCCTTGACTGGCCGTTCTTGCCGGCCCGAAGACGCGCGTACGTTAGCCTCGTAACGGTAGCGTGTCAACGTAAACTTGGCTCGACCGTCGCCCGGCGGTGTACGATTAGGACACCGCCCGTCGCCCGCGATTCTTGACCGCGCCACGCCAGCGCCGTAACGTGCGCCTCATACGAGAGAAACACCCAAACCGGTAACGCACCAGGAGGTCGAATGGCCGGGTTCCGGCAGATCGTTCCCACCCTCCTATCGATGCTCCTTATGGCGCTTCCCAACGCGGCGCACGCAGTGTTGGCCCAACGCGCGCCCGGCCGGGCGGAGCTCGTCATCTACAACAACGACCTCGCCCTCGTGCGCGAGCCGTACGCACTGAAGCTCTCGCGCGGCCGAAACGAGGTGACGCTCGAGGGTGTGCCTCGCCGGATCGATTCAACCTCCGTGCGGCTCGAAGGGTACGGATTTCGGGTTCTGAGGCAGAGCTTCGATTACGACCTCTGGAGCGGTGACCGCGCCTTCCGCCGCTTCCTCGGCGACTCGATTGGGTACCGATATGGCGGCAGGACGTACCGCGGACGCCTCGTGGGAATCGAGGGAGACGATCTCTTCATCGAACGCCGCGATTCGGTCGGGGTCCTCACCATGATGAACCGGCGCTCGCTCAGCGAGCTCGAGTTCCGGTCGAGTCCTGGCCTGGCCACCCGCCCCTCGCTTCGATGGCAGGTAGAGAGCGCGAAAGGCGGGGCTCTGCCCGCAATGCTCTCCTATCTGACCTCGGGGATCGAGTGGACGGCGGAGTACTCCGCGGAGATCGATCCGGGGGAGAAGGAAGTCGAGCTGTCAGGCTGGGCCACCATCGTGAACCGCACCGGGACGACCTACGAGGATGCCAAGGTGGCCCTGGTCGCCGGGGAGCTCCATCGCGCGGGGGAGACCCCCGACCGCGGTCCGGCCGCGGAGGAGGCAACCCCGGGGGCGCAGGCACCAGGCGCCCAGGATCTCTTTGCCTACCACTTTTACCCCGTCGCGGGCGCCATGGACCTTCCCTACCTCGAGACGACGCAGGTTCCCCTCGTGGGGCCGACACGCGTCCCCGCGCGTCGAGCCTACGTATATGACGCGGCGCGGGATGGATCGCGCGTTCGCGTGCGTCTCGAGCTCGGAAACGAGAAGTCGCAGGGTCTGGGAGTGACGCTCCCGGCGGGACGCGTGCGCGTGTACGAGGCTGGCCCGGGCGGGATGCGCGCGCTGGTCGGCGAGGACGCGATCGGCCACACCCCGGCCGGGGAGAAGGTCAAGATCCTGGCCGGTACCGCGTTCGATCTCGTGGGTGATAAAACCCGCCTATCGCACTCCCGCGTCTCGCGGAACGTGACCGAGGACGCGTACAAGATCACGATTCGAAACCGCGGCGAGAAGGCCGCGACCGTCACGGTCATGGAAACGCTGTACGGGAACTGGGAAATCACCGCGAAATCCTCCGAGTACAGAAAGAAGGACGCCGATACGATCGAGTTCGACGTCGCGGTGGCCCCCGGCCAGTCGGCGGCCCTGACCTACACGGTTCGGTTCACGTACTAGAGGAAACCGTTGGTGCCTTCCCCGCGCGCTTGGTGGAACGTGGCCCGGCTTCCCGCGGCGCTCGTCGCGTGCGCGGTCGTGGCCTTCGCAATCTCGACGCGAGCGCGAGCCAGCATGATCACGCCGGTCCCCGTGGCGCCGGCCGCCGAAGTGGCACAACCCAGCTGGGTCTTCTTCCGTGATCGCGGCGACCTGGCGAAGCCGGGACCCGCGCGCGACGCGGCGCTCGCCGAGGCCTCCCGGCGGATATCGCCGCGCGCGATGATCCGACGCGCGAAAGCCGCCAGGGAAAGGGACCGCATCGCGCCGAAAGGAGCGGTCGCGACCGACCCGCTCGTCGGCGACCAGGACTTGGGGCCCGATCCCACCTACGTTGCCGCCGTCTCCGCCCGCGGAGGCGTGATCCGCACGCGCTCGCGCTGGCTCAATGCCGTAAGCGTCGACGCATCGTCCGAAGCGCTCGAGCGGATCGGCGCGCTTCCATTCGTCGCGGGGATCCGTCCGGTCGCGTGCGAGTCGCGCGATGAGGCCGCCGCGACCGAGGCCGAATTCAACGCCGGTCCTTCCTACCTTCAGATCGACATGCTCCACGTGCCCGAGGTCCATGCGATGGGCCTTCACGGAGAGGGGATCCTCGTGTGCGTGCTCGATTCGGGATTCGAGCTCGACCACGAATCGCTGCGACAGCTCGAAGTCCGCGGGGTCCGCGATTTCGTGAACGGAGACAACGACCCGTCCTACGATCCGCGCACGGACCTGCCGACCCAGTCGGTCCACGGCACCGCGGTTCTCTCAACGATCGGGGGCTACGCGCCGGGGAAGCTGATCGGCCCCGCGTACCGCGCCGACTATCTGCTGGGGATGACGGAGCGCGTTGGTTCGGAGCGTCCGGTCGAGGAAGACTTCTGGTGTGCGGGGGTGGAGTGGGCCGAGGCCGAGGGGGCGGACCTGCTCACGAGCTCGCTCACCTACCACGCGTGGTATCGATGGCGCGATCTCGACGGCGGCACGGCGGTGTCGACGCGCGCCGCAAACCTCGCGCGTTCCAACGGGCTCCTCATCGTGAACGCGATCGGGAACGAAGGGCAACGGGAGGGAAGCATCGGTGCGCCCGCCGACGCCCCGGGCGCCATCTCGGTGGGCGCGGTGAACGGGATCGGCAATCTGGCTGGGTTCAGCTCGGTGGGCCCAACTTACGACCGCCGGGTGAAGCCCGACGTGGTCGCGCCGGGTGTGGCCGTGCTGACCGCGGTGGCCCGCACCAGGGACGCCTACGCGCGCGTGAACGGCACGTCCTTCTCGACGCCGCTCGTGGCCGGCTGCGTGGCGCTCATCATGGAGCGACATCCCGATTGGGGCCCGGAGATGGTGCGCGACGCGCTCACGATGAGCGCAAGCCGCGCCGAGAGGCCGGACACTCGATTCGGCTGGGGCGTCGTGAACGCCCGCGAGGCGGTCCTCTATCCCCTGATCGAGGGGGTGGTCACGGACTTCCACACCCGCGAGCCGCTTGAGGGAGCGACCGTGCGATGGGAGCCCGCGGGAAGCGTCGACTCGCTCGACGCCGCGGCCGGCGATTCGCCTCCGCGGGGCTCGGTCGAGACCGATTCCGCCGGCGCCTACGTCATCCCGAGCCTTCCGCGCGGATCCTTCAAGATCACGATCTCGAAGACGGGATACTTCGACGCCGACGCCGGACCCTACGACGTGCCTCCGAATCTAGGCGACGCGAACGTCGCGCTTCGCTACCGGGAGAAGTGAAGCAGATCGCGCGTCGGGAACGAACCTTCCCACCGGATCCGGCCGCGCTTCTTGAATTCGTAACCGGGGTGTTTGCGAAGGAAGTCGATGGCGGCGTCCCGCGTGAAGATCCCGGTATCCTCGGCCGGTCCCGCCTTCTCGAACATCGTATAGCCGTCGCCGCCCCCGTACAGGAAATCGATCGTCGCGACGCGGTACACGCAATCGCTCTCCAGAATGGTGCCCCCCACGCGAATCTCCGCCGCCCGCCCGCGGCGGATCACGAACTGCACACCCGAGACCTGGGCGAATCCCCGCTTGCCCAGCCGGACCGCGATGAAATCGAGGAGCTCCCGCACCTGCCACCCCTTCATGGGGACGGTCACGACCGTGTTATCGAACGGGACCACGGTGTAGATGTCGCCCACGGTCACGGGGCCCTGGGGCAAGGGCGCGCGGATCCCGCCCGAGTTCATGATCGCGAGGTCCGCGCGCGCGGTCTCGAGGATGACGTCCGCGACAAAGTCCCCGAGGGGGGTTTCCCCTCGCTCGAGCCCGGACATGCTCACCGGGGCCGGGCTCCGGAAGACCGGCTTGTCCATAGCGGTCGCGATCGAATCTCGGAAGGGCTGGAGCATCGTCGCCACCTGGCGGTCCTCCCCATCGCCCGGACGGACGGGGATGAGCGCGCCGGTCAGGCCGCCGATTCCGCCCGGGCCGATCGCGAGCGCGACACGCCCTACCCGCTCTCCCCAGCGGCCGGCCTGCACGATCGGCGTGCTCCGGGCCCCATTCGGATCTCGATGGGAAACGAACACGGGCTGCCAGAGAAATGTATGGCTGTGTCCTCCGACGATGAGATCGATCCCCGGGACGCGCGAGGCCAGGGCGCGGTCCACCTCGACTCCGACGTGGGTCAGGGCAACCACGAGGTCTGCTTTGGCCCTGAGCTCCGGGACGAGCGCCGACGCGACCTGAATCGGGTCGGATACCGCGACGCCCTGATTCCTGGCGCGGCTCACGATCGATACGATCTCGCTCGTCGTGAGGCCCAGGATCGCGATCTTCAGGCCTCCCACCTCGCGCACAACGTAGGGCGTCGCGAGGTAACGGAGGGGGGCATCGTCGGGGACCGGCGCCCCGCCGATCCACCGTGCGCCCCGGCGGACCCCGACCTGCACGGGGGAAAGCCCTTTGGCCCACGCGCTGTCCCCCGCGACGAATACGTTGGCGCTGAGGATCGGGAATGCCGCCTCGGAACGGGTGCGAAGCCAGGCCGAGGGCCCGTCGTCCAGCTCGTGATTGCCAAGCGCGCCCGCGTCGTAGCGCATGAGGGTCATCGAGCGATAATCTGGGACTCCCCTGAAGAAGTTGTAGAGAGGAGTGCCCTGGAACACATCTCCGGCGTCCAGAAGCAGCGATCTCCGGCTTGGGACACGCATCCGCTCGATCAGCGCGGCCCGCGCCGCCGCTCCGCCCACGACCGCCCCCTTCGAATCGTCGAAGGGAAGCAAATGCGCGTGGATGTCGTTCGTGTGAAGGATCACGAGGGAATCCGGATGGTCCGGCCAGGCCGCGAACGAATCCGGCCCGTGGGATGCCTGGAGGAGGAAGAGAGCCGCGAGAGTCGCGACGACTCGATACACGCGCCCGAGTGGGCGCACGGAGAGCGCTCCAATTTGGCGGCAGGTCGAGGGTTCCGGATGGGGGCGGCGCAAATCCCTTGACACAAGTACCTGGAATTCTATATAGTTATCGTGTGTGTCGCCAAACCTCCGCGAGGCGGAGGCGTCTCCCGTAGCAACGAGCGGAACCCAGTGTATCCTCTCTACCCCGATTCAACCTTTCCCGCATCGTCCCAACGAGCCTTTCGTTTGCTTCATCTTTGCCCCTGGCGTTACTCGCCCGCCGGGGGTTTCGTGTTTTCAAAGGCGAGGACGTCTCGGAGGCTTCATGCTGGAGAACGATAAGGTAATCAAGTGTAGGGACTGTGGGGAGGAGTTCGTATTCACTGCGGGGGAGCAGGCCTTCTACAAGGAGCGCGGGTTCCAGCATGAGCCTACCCGCTGCCGGCGCTGCCGCGACGAAAAGAAGCGGCAGGGCGTGGGTGCGGTGGCGGGAGGACTCAGCGCGTCCCCGATGTCGGGTGGGATGTCCTCGCGTGAGTTTCACGAGGCGGTCTGCTCCTCGTGTGGTGTGACAACGCAGGTTCCGTTCAAACCGACGGCAGGCAAACCGGTCTACTGTCGGGACTGTTTCCAGTCTGTGCGTGCGGGAAGGGGGGTTGGAGCCTCGTAGAGCCATCGAAGGTCCAATCGTACCAGGTCCGAAAGGAGGGGCCCTGGAATTGAAGCACCACGGCTCGGTCAAGTGGTTCAACGAGACCAAGGGGTATGGGTTCATCCGTGAAGATTCCGGTGAGGAGTTCTTCGTTCATCACTCCGCGATTCAATGTGAGGGCTTTCGAACGCTCGCGGAAGGGGAGGTCGTCGAATTCGAATCGGTGGAGGGCCAGAACGAGAAGCAGGCCGCCAACGTCGTGAAGGTCCGGTCCTAGCCCGGACGGGACGAAAATCTGCGACCCCGACGGGAATCCCCTCCGTCGGGGTTCGTTTTTTTCGGCCAATGCGATAGAGTTCCTCGGTCCATGACCACCCGGCCGCTCGCGCTCTCGGAGGTCGTTCATCGAATGCGTCCCAACCCAGCGTTGCTCCTCCTTGCTCTGCTCCTTTGCCCGGCCCACGAGGCCGCCGCCCTGCCCGATCTCGTTCGGACACTCCCCAACAAGATCACGGTCGTCGTGCGCGAGGTTCACACCCGCCGGATCGTCTCGATCCAGGCATGGGTTCGCGCCGGAACGCGCGACGAGGCGCCGAAGGACCGCGGTCTGGCGGTCGGGACCTCGCAGTGCATGATGCAGGCGACCGCGGACCGCGATCCGGGAGCGATGCAGAAGGAGGTCTATGCGCTCGCGGGCACCTACGCGAGCGAGGCGGGCTACGATTATTCCTACTTTGACCTCACGGTTCCGGCGCCTTCCTTCGCAAAGGGACTCAAGCTTCTCGCCGAGGGCCTGATTCACCCGCGCCTCGACGCGCCGGTCGTGGATCTGGCCTTCGGCAGGGCGAAGAGCCTGGCCCGCACGGTCCTCGCCCAAGCGGATCAGGCAGCGGTGAACGTTGTGCGCGCGCAACTGCACGACGGAACGCCGCTCGTCTCACCCCTTGCGATCCACGAGCACGAGTTTTCCGGGACGACCCCGACCCTCATCCAGCGGTTCCATCACGACTACTACGTCGCCGAGAATTTGACGCTCGTGGTCACCGGAGACGTGGATGCGGAGGAGGTGGTCACGAAGGTAGGCGCGGCGTTCAGTGAGATGCCGCATGGGAGGGCCTCATCGCGCTCGCGTTTCAACGAGCGAGCGTTCGACGGCCCGCGCGCCGTTCTCGCGCACAATCCCCAGGATACGAACGGGGCGGCGGTCACCATCGGCTTCCGGGCTCCCGCCTGGGGAAGCGCCGACGCGCTCGCGCTCGACGTTCTCATGGCCGTGCTGGTGGACAGCCCGTCCTCACGGGCTCAAAAGCGGCTCGATTCCGGGAATGCCGAGTTCCTTCGCGCCTCGGCCATTCGACAATACGAGACGGACGGCGGCACGGTCGTGCTCTCGCTCGCGGCCGATGCCGACAGCTTGCAGGATGCGGAGGGCGCGATCTTGACCATGGTCGAGCAGGCGCGCTCGACGCCGATCACCCCAGAGGAGCTCGAGGCCGCCGTCAGGTCCGTGTTGATGCGCGACATATTTGCGCGCATCGATCTGAGCGGGGTCGGACGCGCCACAGCGCTTGCCTTCCTGCGCGGCGCCCCCGGTTCGGAAGACGTCTACGTGCAACGTCTGAAGGCGCTCCACCCCGCGGATCTGATCGCGGCCGCCCGAAAGTACCTCGACATGAAAGGGGCGGTGGTGGTGGAGATGGGCCCCGCCGACGTCATCGCCAAGACGAAGCAGAGCGATTTCGAGCGACGGGTTCGCGAGAAGCAAGCCGTGTATACGGCCGCCTACCGCAGCGGGCCCCAGGTGACGGCGAGCGTAGAAGCCGAGCGCCAAGCACGCGTCGACGCGCCGCTCAAGCAGATCCCCACAAAGCCGGAGAGCGCGGGACGCGGCCGCGTCGTGCGAACGGCCCTTTCGGGAGGGGTCAGGCTCCTCACCGGCGAAGATCACAGCGCGCCGCTGGTCACGGTGGGGGTCTATCTCCTGGGAGGGGTGCGGTACGAGAACGACAAGTCGAACGGGATCACGGCGCTCGTGCGCGAGACGCTTCTCAACTCCAACGATCCACAAGGCAAGGGGCGTAGCTACCGCCAGACGCTCGGAGCGATGGGGAAGCTGGTCTCCTACCAGGACAAGGACATGTGGGGTTGCGCGATCACGCTGCCTTCCGATTCCTGGCAGGATGCGCTCAGTCGAATGGGCACGATGTTCGCTCACCCCGATCTCGATACGGTGACCGTGGACGCGACCCGGATCTACGTCCTCGACGAGCTCGACAACTGGCTCCACGACGACGAGGCGCAGCGCGAACGGCTCATTTTTTCGACCAAGTATCTCGTCAGCGGCTATCGGCTGCCGGCGTTGGGCTCGCACCGGACGCTCGTGAGCATCCAGCACTCGGAGATCGAGGGCTACTACCGCAAATTCGTGGTCCAGCCGAACATGGTCGTCTGCGTCTTCGGGGACATCAACCCTTCCTCGACCCCGTCCTCTGTAGAAGCAGCGATCCGCGACGTGTCGGCGAAGCCGTTCCAACCGGGAACCGTGGCCCAAGAGGGCGATTTCGATGGATTCCGCGAGAAGTGGGAGCTGGGACAGGGCCCGAACTCGACCGTGACGCTCGCGTTTGCCGGACCGCCGGCGCGAAGCCCGGATGTCCCGGCTCTGTACGTCTTCGCCTCACTGCTGTCGGGCCCCAAGGGATGGTTCGAGCAATACATCACCAAGACGGGTGGTTCCAAGGGCACGAACGCCATCCTGTCGCAAGCCGTGGACGAGTGCCCCGTCATCGCGACCTTGACGGTGGGAGGCCCTCTTCAAGAAGAGGACATGGTCAAGCTCCTGTTCCGGCAGTTCAAGAAAGCCGCGCTCCTCCCGCTTCACGGAGATTTCGCGCCCGACCTCGTGAACGCGAAAATACTGGCCTCCGGCGGCTACCTGATGATCCTCGATTCCAACCCGACTCGGGCCCTCCAGTTCGCACGGTCGGAGCTCTTTGGGTTGGGGATCGATTATCCGATCCTCCTGCCGGCGAAGATTGACGGCACGACCAGCGACGATATGCTTCGCATCGGGTCCAGGTATTTCCAAAAGAGTCAGTGGGATCGGGCGTCGTACGCGATTTGCGAGACGCGCCCCGGCGGCTGGTAGCGAGCGGATTCGCGTCTTGACCGCCCACTGATTTGGAGCCGGTCACCGTCATCGCCACCGTCCGAAACGAAGCCGCGTCGATCGGCGCTCTCCTCGATTCGATCCTCTCGGGTACCCGCCTTCCGGACGAGATCGTCGTGGCGGATGGCGGATCCACCGATCGAACCCTGGAGCTGCTCCGTTCCCGCGCCGCCGCGGATCCGCGGATTCACGCGGTTTCCGCTCCCGGCAACCGCTCGATCGGCCGGAACGCCGCGGTCAGGGCTTCACGCTCCCCGATCATCGCCTGTACCGACGGCGGCGTGCAGGTCGAGCCGGAGTGGCTGGAGCGGATCACCCAACCGTTCGACGCCGACCCGGGAACCGACGTGGTCGCGGGTTTCTATTCCCCGGTGGGGACGACCTGGTTCGAGCGCGCCGCGGGCGTGATCTCCGCCCCTCGTGTCGAGGAGATCGACCCCGCGAGATTTCTCCCCTCGACGCGCTCCATCGCGTTTCGCCGCTCGGCGTGCCGCTGGCGTCCGCGTGGCGACGTGCGGTCCTTTTTCCGCCAACACAGGCGATTCGGTTTCGGGGACGGCGAGTCCCGCGTGCAGGGCTGGTTTTATGCGACCCTGGCCGCGAAGTACGTCCTGGGCGCGACTCTGTTCCTGGCCGGCTTTCCATTCCGCGCGGCGTGGTGGCTGCTCGGACTCGGCGTGCTCCTGTTCGCGGCGGGCCAGGCGCGGCGAGGGGCGGGAAGGGTAGGAATTCTGGTGTCGGCGCTGGTCGTGCCGTCCTTGAAGGTGGTCTACGACGTGGCCTATTTGAGCGGGTACGTGCGCGGAAGGTTGAAGCCCCGGCCACCCGGCTAGGCGGCTGGGCCCGGGCGGAAGAGTGCCCTCGGCCGGCGAAGGTCCGCCTACCCTTAACCTTCTTGTCCGACCTCTTCCGGGCCCGGACTTTCCTCGGGCCTCGGGTTGAAGATCCCGGCGAGCTCGCTTCGAAGCTGTCCCGAGTCGAGCTTCCACTTCAGCTCTCCTTTGTACGCGATCGAGATCGCACCGGTCTCCTCCGACACGACGATGACGACCGCGTCGGTCTCCTCGGCCAGGCCCAACGCGGCGCGATGCCGGGTGCCGAGAAGGGGCGAGAGCCCGCGCGTCTGGCTCAGGGGTAGGATGCAGCCGGCCGCCACGATTTGATCGCCGCGGATGATGGCCGCGCCGTCGTGGAGGGGGGAGTGCGGTGTGAAGACCGTCTCGAGCAGCTCCGAGCTGACGCGCGCCTCGAGCTTGGTGCCGGTCTCCACATAATTGCGAAGTCCCATGTCCCGCTCCACCACGACGAGCGCCCCGCGCCGTTCCTCGCTCATCTCCTCCACCGATTTCAAGATCTCCCCGACGACGCCGTAACCCTCGACGCGGATGAGCGCGCGGAGAAGGCGGTTTTGGCCGATGTGGGTCAGGAGCGCGCGCAGCTCGGGCTGGAAGAGGATGACGAAGAGGATGACCCAGACCGTCTTCACGCTGTTGATGATCCAGTTCAAGGCATTCAGGCGGAACCATTGCGCCACAATCGAGACAAATCCAATGACGATGAGCCCCACGAACATCTGCGAGGCGCGCGTGCCCTTGATCATCGCGAACAGACGGTAGAAAAGAAACGCCACGATGAGAATATCGAGGACGTCGAGGAGGATCTGAGGCTTGATCGCGATCATGCGCCGGCTCCCTGCCCGGCGGTTCCCACCAAGGTCGGATTCAGGAGCGTCTCGGCGAGGCGAAGGGCGGCCACGGTCTCGCGAACGTCGTGCGTTCGAAAGATCCTGGCGCCGAGAGCGTAGGCGGCGACAGCCGCTCCGAGGCCTGCGGCGAGCCTGCCTTCGAGCGGCGAGTCCGTCAAGGTGCCAAGGAACGACTTTCGGGAGAGGCCGACGTAGACCGGGCGACCGAGCGACTTGAGCCCCGGAATCCCGCGCAGCGCATCGATGCTCTGCTCGGCGCGCTTCGAGAACCCGATCCCCGGATCGATCGCGATCCGCTCGCGCGGGACGCCCCGCGATTCCGCGAGCTGGATTCGCTCGGCGAGGAACGCGCGCACGTCGGCGGCCACGTCGGCATAGTCACGCCGCGCGTGGAGCGCCCCCGGCGCGCCGAGCGAATGCATGAGCACGAGGCCCGCCCCCGCGCGCGCGGCCTCATCCGCCACGGTGGGCGCGACTCCCAGCCCGCTCACGTCGTTCACGATCGCGGCTCCGCATTCGAGCGCGCGACGCGCGACCTCGGGATGGTAGGTGTCGATCGAGACCGGCAGAGGGATGCGCGACACGATCGAGCGGAGCGCGGGTTCCACGCGGTTCCATTCCTCTCCGGACCCCACCGGAGCGCTGCCCGGGCGCGTGCTCTGCCCGCCGACGTCGATCGCGTCCGCCCCTTCGGAAGCCATCGCTTCCGCACGGGCGATCGCCGAATCGACGCTCTCAAAGCGGCCGCCGTCGTAAAAGGAATCGGGGGTCAGGTTCAAGATGCCCACCACGCGCGGGCGGTCGTTCAGGTCCCAGACGCCGGTGCGGTGGACGAAGGTCAGCGGCTCAGTCGGGACTCGCTGCGGGGAGATTTCGATACGCGGAGCATCGGGATCCAGGCGCACGGGATCACGCCAATCCCGGGCTCTCGCTGGGTGCGATCCGAGGCGCGTGCGCCCCATCGCGCGCGGACTCCTTGTTGTCATCCGATTCCTGCGTGAAGCCGCTCTCGTCCTGACCGTCGGTCGAGGAGCGCGGGCGCGGGAGCGGCTCGAGCTTCTCCCCGCGCAGCACCTTCTCGACTTGCTCGCCGTCCAGCATCTCGCGCTCGAGGAGGGCCCCCGCCAGGAGATGAAGCTTGTCCACGTTGTCGACGAGGAGCTGGCGGGCGTGGTTGTAGGCGCCGTCCACCAGGCTACGCACCTCCTCGTCGATCATGATCGCGGTCTTCTCGCTGTAATCGCGATGCTGTGAGATCTCGCGACCCAGGAACACGAACTCTTCCTTGGTTCCGAACGTCAGCGGGCCCAGCCGTTCGCTCATGCCCCACTCGCAGACCATGCGGCGGGCGATGTTGGTTGCGCGGCGTATGTCGTCCTGCGCCCCCGTGGTGAGCTGATTCAGCACGACCTGCTCGGCGGCGCGCCCTCCCATCAGGTGGGTGAGAACCATGAGCCAGTATTCGCGCGAGAAGGAGTGGCGTTCGTCCTGGGGCAGGTACGCGGTCAATCCGAGCGCGCGACCCCGTGGGATGATCGTCACCTTGTGAACCTTGTCGCTCCCGGGTTGCAACCACGCCATGAGCGCGTGTCCCGCCTCGTGGTAGGACGTGCTTTTCTTCTCGGCATCCGAGATGACGAGGCTGCGCCGCTCGGTCCCCATCATCACCTTGTCTTTCGCGTCCTCGAAATCCGGCGCGGAGACCCGCTTGTGGTTGCGCCGCGCCGCGAGGAGCGCGGCTTCGTTCACGAGATTGGCCAGGTCCGCGCCCACCATGCCCGGGGTGCCGCGCGCGATGGTGTTCAGATTGACGTCCTCGCCGACGGGAATGTTGCGCGTGTGCACGCGCAGGATTCCCTCACGCCCGCGCACGTCCGGAACGTCGACCACGATCTGGCGGTCGAATCGGCCCGGGCGCAGGAGCGCCGGATCGAGCACGTCCGGACGGTTCGTGGCCGCGATCAGGATCACGCCGTCGTTCGATTCGAAACCGTCCATCTCGACGAGGAGCTGATTCAGTGTCTGCTCGCGCTCGTCGTGCCCGCCGCCCAAGCCCGCGCCGCGGTGGCGTCCGACAGCGTCGATCTCGTCGATGAAGATGATGCAAGGCGCGTTACGTTTGCCCTGGTCGAAAAGGTCACGGACCCGCGAGGCGCCGACCCCGACGAACATCTCCACGAAGTCGGAGCCGGAGAGTGAGAAGAACGGCACGTTTGCCTCGCCCGCGACCGCCTTGGCGAGGAGCGTCTTTCCCGTTCCCGGTGGGCCGAGCAAGAGCGCGCCCTTGGGAATCCGTCCGCCGAGCCGCTGGAACTTCTTCGGGTCGCGAAGAAACTCGATGATTTCCTCCAGCTCCTGCTTCGCCTCGTCCGCGCCGGCCACGTCCTTGAAGGTGACCTTGGGGCTGTTTTCCATGAGCACCTTGGGCCGGCTCTTCCCGAACTTCATCGCGTTCGCGCCGCCCGACTGAATCTGCCGGATCATGAACATCCAGAGAACGAGGAGCGCCACGAACGGCAGGTAGGAGAGTGCCAGGCTCCACCAATTCATCCCGGGGGGCTTCGAGTTGACCGTCGCGTCGGGGCTCTTGGCGAGGACCGCTCTTCCGAGATCCTTGTCCTCGGCGGGAAGATAAACTTTGAAGAAGACGTAGGAGGCCGGCCGCCCCTCCTCGTGCGTGAGGGCGCTCTGCTTGAGCTCGCCCACGACCTCGCGGTCGACGATGGTGACGGCCTTGAGGTTGCCGGAGTCCACCTGCGCGAGGAACTCGGAGTAGGGAATCTCGTGCGTTTTGGCCTTGATCTCACCGTAGATCTGCACGAAGAGAATCACGCCGAGCACGAGGATGAGCCAAAGTAGCGCGGTGCGGATCGGCCGTGCCGGTCCGAAGGGCGCGGACTTCCGCTGCGGCATCCTCGGCGGGCGACCCTTCCGGGGCGGCGGACCGGCGGACTTGCGGAGCATGGTGAGCGCCTTCTCGTTGTCGATTCGAATCATAGGCTGGCTAGGTCCTGTCTGGGTTCGAGGGCGTCGACCGGGATATCGGCCCGAACGCCCGGTTACTCAAGTCTTGGATGGCGATTCGGCGCGCTCCGGTTCCGCTTCGCGCTTCCTCAGCACGAGTGTTTCCCGCCCGCGGCGAGCCTGGATCCCCAACGGGATGTCCGCGGACCGGCCGGCGTGTGACGTGAGGAGCGAGTGGAGGGCGTCGATGTGAGCCGTCGAGAATTCGAGGATGTCCCCGTTCAACTCCTGCAAGACGCAGCGGAAGAGGTACTTCCGCAGAAGCTCAGGGTAGTGGAGCATCCCGGCCGCATCAAGCTCGATTTTCCCGGAATCGCTTGCTCGGACGAGGCTCGGCAGGATCCGACGAGCCTCCACGGTCAAATAGGCGTCCGCTTCGCGAAAAAGCGCCGCCTCTCGGACCAGGGATTGAGAGATGGATGGGTTCATGGCCTCCCGGATGCGCGGCAGGATCTCGAGCCTCAAGAAATTCCGCCGGGCGTCCGGCACCAGATTGGATGAATCCAGCCTGTGCGCGAGAGCGCGGCGCTTCAGGTAGTCGAGGACCTGCTCCCGTGTGGTTGTGAGGAGCGGGCGCACCAGATAAAGGCCATGCAATTTCCTTACCGGCAACATCCCGGAGAGCCCTGTGAGCCCGGCGCCGCGGATCAACCGAAGGAGCACGGTCTCGGCCTGATCATCCGCGGTGTGGGCGACGGCCACCCGGTCCGCTCCGACCTCCTCCGCCATCTTACGGAGCGCCTCGTAGCGTACCACCCGGGCCGCAGCCTCCTTGGATTCGCGGCGTTCGCGCTGCCTGAGCCCTGGCAGGACCCGTGTCGAAAGGCACCGGACGCCGAGCTGCTCCGCGGCCCGCTCCACAAATGAGGCATCCTCCTCCGACTCGGTCCCTCGGAGCCCGTGGTTCACATGCCCCGCGACGAGCTTTCCCGCCGGAATTCCCGAGCGCTCGCGGTATCCGGCAAGGAAATCGAGGAGCGCGATCGAGTCGGGCCCCCCCGAAACGCCCACCAGCAGGGTTGATTCCCGCGGAATGAGCCCATGCGCGACGATGAGGCGCTCGGCGTTGAGCTCCAGGCGCTGATCGAGTGGGTTGGGGCGGGCCGCCTTCATGCCCCGGGGCCGTCGTGTCGGAAAGGGAGCCACCCAAGGAGTATACCGGAGGGCGCAAAAAGCGCGGGGCAAAGCCCCGCGCCCAAGCGCAAGATGGTGGCGGCGCAGGGATTCGAACCCCGGACCAAGGGATTATGATTCCCCTGCTCTACCAGCTGAGCTACACCGCCAGCGAGAATAGGATCGTAGTCACGCGACCCCGCAGTGTCAAGGCGGGCCGGTTGACATGGCCGGATGCCGATTCGTATACTCAAGAATTACCATTTCGCAGGCCGGCTCCACCGGCGCACCGGCGCCTTCAGGGAGATCTCCAAACCTCATGTCTCGAAATTTCGTAGGGGGGTTGTTCGTAATCCTCCTCGCGGGCTTCGCTACACCCTCGCTGGCAAACGATCTCGTCGGTTCGGGGGCCATCGGCGCGCGCGGAGGATCGCTGCTGTTCACCAAAGACGCGTGGACCAAGCAAGACGCCAAGCCGCGGCTTTCAGGAGATCTCGTGTTCAGCTACGCGTGGACCGACCATGCCACGCTCGACGTGACGGCGGGATACGGGTGGAACCGTCTTGAGACCGGCAACCCGGAATTCTACGTCGCGACGTCGACCCCCATCACCTTGGGCGCGCGGTATTTCCTGCGTGACGGCAAGGTATGGCGCCCCTACGTCGGGGCGGGTGGCGGCGTATATGTATGGTCGATTCTCACCCAGGATCTGGGTGCCGCGAAGGATCCCGTGACTTTCGAGCGGTTGAGAAGGGCCCGTCCGGGAGTCCATGGGATGATCGGGATGGAGCGTCGCATGTCGAAGCACATCGCCATGACCGGTGACGCGAACTATCACTACATCTTCGCCAAGGACACGGAGCGTTTCCCGAGCGGATACAACGGCAACAAGGCGTACGCGCAAGTTCGCCTCGGCGTGAGCTTCTTCTTCTCGCTCAGCGAGCGAATCAATACGGGCCTCCCGGAATAGGCATGAAAACGTTCGCCGCTCCCGGAGCCAAGATCCAACCGGCCGTCGAGGCCGGGCCGGGAACGCGCGTGGGAACCGATCTGGCGCTCACCTTCGACGACGTTCTCCTCCTCCCAGGCTACTCCGAAGTCCATCCACGCGACGTCGACACGACCACGCTCTTGACCCGCGGGATCACGCTCAACGTTCCGGTCGTGAGCGCCGCGATGGATACCGTCACCGAAAGCGCGCTCGCGATCGCGATCGCGCAGGAGGGCGGGATCGGGATCATCCACAAGAATCTTCCGATCGCGGAGCAGGTGGAGGAAGTGGACCGCGTGAAGCGTTCCGAGAGCGGAATGATCGTGAACCCCATCACGCTTCCCCCGGACGTTCCGATCAGCCGGGCGCTCGAGCTGATGGAAAAGTTCCGCATCTCCGGCGTGCCGATCACGGAGGGCAAGCGCCTCGTGGGCATCCTCACGAACCGGGATCTTCGGTTCGTGCGCGGGACCGATCTAAGGGTGAAGGACGTGATGACGCACCAGAATCTCATCACCGCACCGGTCGGGACGACGCTCGAGGAAGCCGAGCGGATTCTGCACCAGAACCGGATCGAGAAGCTCCCGGTGGTGGACGAGAGCTACCAGCTTCGGGGGCTCATCACCGTCAAGGACATCCAGAAGCGCATCCGGTATCCGAAAGCCTGCAAGGACCATTTGGGAAGGCTTCGCGTCGGGGCCGCGGTCGGTGTGGGGCACGAGGCCCTGGATCGGGTCGATGAGCTCGTGCGGACCGGAGTCGACGTCATCTGCATCGACAGCGCGCACGGCCACTCCAAGGCGGTCGTGGATTCGGCGCGGGCGGTCAAGGCCAAGTATCCAAGCCTGCAGCTCATGGTGGGGAACGTGGCCACGGCCGAGGCCACCCGCGACCTCATCGCCGCGGGCGCGGACGCGGTGAAGGTGGGGATGGGCCCCGGCTCGGCGTGCACGACCCGCGTCGTTGCGGGGGTCGGAGTGCCGCAGATCACGGCCGTGCTGGAATGCGCCGCCGCCGCCGCGGACGCGGGCGTGCCGCTCATCGCGGATGGGGGAATCAAGTATTCCGGCGACCTCGTGAAGGCGCTTGCCGCCGGTGCGCACTCGGTGATGCTGGGAAACCTGCTCGCGGGAACCGAGGAAAGTCCCGGTGAGACGATGCTCTACGAAGGGCGCACCTACAAGGTCTATCGCGGCATGGGCTCGCTGAGCGCCATGTCGGGCGGGCGCGGCGACCGGTATTTTCAGGAGGGGGTCAAGGACCTGAAGAAGCTCGTCGCCGAGGGAATCGAGGCACGGGTCCCCTACAAGGGCCAGCTCGCGAACGTCATTTATCAGCTCGTCGGCGGCCTCAAAGCAGGCATGGGGTACTGTGGCGTCCGTTCCACCGAGGAGCTCCGCACGAAGACGCGGTTCATCCGCATCACCGCTGCCGGCCTACGCGAAAGCCACCCGCATGATCTCACCATCACCAAGGAAGCTCCGAACTACGAAATCCGATAAAAGCGCGGCGCCCCGCCGGGGGAGCGGGGCGTGGTGTTCGACCGCGTTTGTTCAAGGGGTGCGTGCCCTCCGGGGGTGAGTCGGTCGGGGGACGAAGGGCACGCGGGGGATCGGTGCTCCCGCTAGGGGCCTCCTGCGGGCAACGAAAAGTGGAAATCGGGCGACAGCTGACGGATCTCGCGAGCGAGTCCGCGCATCTGATCCAGGAGCTTCCGCTCGCCGGTCCGCTTCCATTCCGAGTAGGCATCAAGCAACAGGTCCTGCATATCCCGAAGCGATTGTTCCTTCGCGTCTTCGTCGACCTTGCGCTCGAGCCGAATCACATGCGCCTTCCGGAACCGCTTCGAGACGCTCCAGTACTCGCCCTTCATGTGCGAGAGAAGCTTGTGGTAGCGCTCCAGCCCGAGCGTCAGCTTCTCCAGCACTGACGCGATCGTCTCGGCCGGATTCTCGAGCAGCTCGCCGTACGTATACGTGAAGTGATACCAGTTGGGGCTCCGCCCCACGTCCGCTTCCTCACCGGGGAGCATGCCGTCGCGTCGGCTCGGCACGTTGGGCCCGTGGTGCTCGAAGATGCCGATCGAGATGAGCAAGAGGTCGTCGGGCGTGCGAAGGATGAGGTATTTCAGGGCGCCGTGATTCGAGTTGGCCAACCGGCGCCAGGCGCCGATGTCGTACCGGGAGAGAAGCCGGGTGCGCTCCGACGGTAGGGGCACCTGCGCCTCGAACTGGTCGCGCAACGCGCTCAAGTAAGCATCCACATCCTCCTGAGGAAGCGGGTCGCCGTTCTGCGGCGTGCCCTCCGCTTTCGTGAGGAGGAGGCAGTTCATCGTGAAATAGAGTGTCGGCTGCAGCTTCCTCTGCACCGCCTTGCCTGCGAGATACTTTCGCGCTGCCGACATTGCCGTACTCCTTGGAAGGGCATCCCCTGCCCGGACCGCATCCCATCCACATTCCGAATCGAGTACCACTGCATCCGGCGTGCCGCATGGGATGGGCCGTGTACGCATGGGGTGGCAACTCCTGCTGCAGCATGGAGATCGGGCCAAGTGAGATCGCGCGCGACATCGGGGTCACACGTGCCGATGTGTCGCGGTGTGGCTTGAAGGAACCGAGGAAACGGGCGTAAGCACCCATTTATATAGATGGGCCCGATCTTGCGTTTTGCGGTCCTACAAGCCTTTTGCAATTCGGACGGCGCCAAGCACTCTGCATTCGTTGGAGAAGCGGTCCGAAGAGACGAGGAGAAGTCACCCAATGTGCAAACGTACCCAGGCCTGCGGGCAGGATTTACACGAAACAGGTGGCACAGTATTTGCGGTTCATTCCGATTTCGCCATAGCCACCGCATCAACGTCGCAACGGATCGAGGAGAAGTCGACGTGAACATGAACCTCGGCACGAGGGGCGCGCTTACCTTCCGGCTCGGTGATTTCTCGTTCGCCGTCCGTGTCGAGGAAGCCGGCGGAGTCCTCGACGCCGAACGGCTCGCGCATTTGCCGTGCGTTGCCGAGTCTGTCGCCGGGGTCGCAGCCTTTCGCGGCGAAATGGTCCCGGTCGTGGACCTCGCCGTATACCTAGGCATCGAGACCCAGGGCCTCCCGGGCCCCCGCTACGCACTCGTGCTCACCCGCGGCGTGGACCGATTCGCGCTGCTCATTCCTGAGATCCCCAAGCTGGTCCTGGGCCGCGACCTTCGCGAAGCGCCCGCTTCCGCTGTGGATCCCGAGCTGGGCGAGCTTTTCGAATCGGAGCTGGAGACGGACCAGGATCACTTCCACTGCCTCAACTACTGGAAGATTTTCGAATCCATGATTCCGCCCAGCGGCGCCGCTGGCCCGGGCCGGTCTTCCACGGAACGGGGGAACTAGAGATGCTAGGGCGGAGGGAAGACGACCGCGGGGGCAGTGCAGGACCGTCCGCGGTCCTCGTTACGTTCGCCACGGCAGTCCTGGCCGGGGCCGCCGGAATCATCCTTGCGGGGCTGGCCGCCTGGGTCTGGGTTGGGGCGATTACGTTCGGCGGCGCGTACCTCGCCTCGAGGACATCCAGGGGGGTGAAGGCCGAAAGCCCCCTCAAGGCGCGACGACTCCTCCTCATGCTCGACCGCGGTGGGTCCCAGGAGGCGAAGGCGCCGGTGGAGTTCACGGAGGAATGGGGGACGCTCTATGAGCGTCTGAACAAGATGGCCCTCGAGGCGCGGACCAGCTCGACCGCCCTTGCCGAGCTCGAACGATTCCGCCAGCAGGCCAATCTCGCCGCCTCCATTCTGAGGGACGGCAAGGACCCGCTGACCGAAGCGCCCGAGCTGCGCGTCGGACCGCTCCAGTCCCTGCTCGAAGGCATCAAGAGCGCGGCATCCACCCCGGTCGTGAGCCGGCTTCCGCTCGGGGAGGAAGAATTGATCGGCACGGACGGGGAGGGGCTGCCCCCGACCTGGCCCAAACCGACCGGGGAGTCATCCCCTCGCGGCCCCGCGATCGCGGAGGGAGTCGCGCGCGGGCTCCGGAACCTCGTTCAGGATCTCGAGGCGCTTGGCGCCACCCTGGGGGGCGAAGGCCGGAGGCCGACCACGCCGGGGGGCGAGAACCCGGATCTCAGGAGCCCAGCTCAGCTGGTGGATGCCGTCGTGCTCACCGCCGCGGACGGAATCGAGGACCTCGCGGCGGGCCTCATGCGGGCGAATGAGCTGGCGTCCGTCGCGGAGCGCGTGACCAATCGCGCAACCCTGCTCGCGTTGAACGCGGCGCTCGAGGCGACCCGCTCCGGCAGCGAAGCGTTCGCCGCCATCGCCGAGGAGACACGGCGGCTGGCCGAGTTCGCGCGGGAGGCCACCGACACGATCTCGCGCCTTGCGTCCGAGATCGAGTACAAGGTCGGCGAAACGATCACCGCGATCCACGCCACCAGCGAGCACGCGAAGACGTCGTTGGCGGAGATGTCCGGCGCCGCCACACCCCTCCCGGCGTCGGCACGGAGCGCGCGAGCCCAAATCGGGAAGCTGCTCGATCGGGCCCGCGAGCTTCAGCGAGCGCTCAACACCCCCTCCTCCGACCGGGTCGGTGGGGACCCCATGGCCGGCCCGAATTCGGTGCAGGAACACGTGGAGAACGATCCGCCACCCGCCGACAAATTGCCTGCGGAGGGGATCTTGCTGATCGAAGGGCTGAAGCCCGGAGCCCGCCTCGAGAGCTGACCCCTCGCCCAGGCCATCGAGAGGCAGCATGAGAACCGCCGCGTCCGAGTACCTAAGCCAAACTCAAATCATGTCTCGTCTGGGCGCGACCTTCGGTGCGCTCATTCACGAGCAGGTCGCGGCCGTACGCCGCTTCCTCGACGATGAGACCAACTACGACTCGAGCGACTTCCTCCCGATCGCCGAGCTTGCGGTGCGGCTCGTCGAGCGGAGCGCCGAATGGCTCGAGGTCAGCGAGATCGCGAGCTTAGCCTTCGAGATGAGAGAGACATTGGCGCAATTGGGCCAGCTACGGCCCGCCGAGCGTCAGGACGTGGTCACGCAGTGCCGGGTCGCGCTGGAGGCCGAGGAGCGCCTGGTCGAGCGCCTGCGCTCCGACGGGTTCGCGGCCCTGGTCGATCACGCGGGCCTCGTGAGCGACGCCCTGGACGGTCTGCGCGCGAATCTGAAGCAGGCACGCGCGCAAGAGCTCAACTCGGCCCGCGGCATGATCGACGATGCCACGCCGGACGTGGGGAGCCAGGAAAACCTCCTTGCCCTTACCTTCGAGATCAAGAACTCGCTCATTCATCAGAATGAACGGATCGGCTCGATGAGCGAGGTCGTCGGCGAGACGCTGGACGCCGCGCACTCGGCGCTGACCGAGTGGGACATCGTCCAAAAGGCTGTGGAGCGCCAGCGGATCTCGCATGGAAAGAAGGCGAGCCAGCACCCGAGCCCCCTGGAGGGGAGGTCGCTGACCATCAACCAGCGCCTCCAAGAGACGGCGTCGGGGCTCCGCACCATCTCCCATGAGCTGAACATGCTGTTGGGCCTTCAGTACTCGCTCGAGCGAAGGGCCCGCGATCTGGACGAGCATCTCCTGTGGGAATTCCTGGATCCACTCGACCGCTATCTCGACGACATGTATACCGCCGCCCAGTGCGGAAGCCGCGGCCAGAGGATGGGTCTCTCGATTCAGACCGGCGGGGTCGGTTTCGAGCCTGAGATCGGGGCGATCCTACTCCCGCTGGTGCTGCGGCTCCTCGAGACCATGCAGCCTTTGACCGAAGCCGGTGAGACGCTCGAGATCCGGATCACGGCTGCCCGGGAAGGGCTCGAGGCGCGGCTTCAAATCGAGGGTCCTATCACGCTCGATCTGGAGCCGGTCCGGCTCCTCGAGAACGCTCTGGAAAGCCTCGGGGGCTTTGCCTCGCTGAACGAATCGCCCGGCGCGGGGACGAGCCTGAGGTTGCAGTTCCCCATGGCGAGATCCCTCCGGAGCTTCTTGATCGTGGAAGCGGGGGGGCAACGGATCGCGCTCCCGTGGAGTGCGGTGGAGCGAATCTATTCGAGCGATTCCGATCCAGCCTGGACGTCAGCCGGCAGCCCCAGGCGAATCTACTCGCTTGCGGCGCTCTTCGGCCGCGATCCGGACGGGGCGCGGTCGGAGGCGAGTCCGTCGACGGGCACCGCGGGCCGCGGCTCGAGAACGGAGAACGGCGGCGAGGGGCATCCCCTGGCTGTGCTTCGGTCCGGGAGCGGGTCGGCGGTGGTCAGCTTCGACCGGCTCGTGTGGCGCGAGAACGCGCGTTTGAAGCCCCTTCCTCCGAGACTCTTTCCCGTCGAGGAAGTCCTCGGAGGCATCATGACTCCCGATTCCGGCATCACGCTCGTATTGAACCCAAGCGCCCTCCTGAAGCGCACGCGCGCGGAAGGCGACCCGCCCACGGACGCCGGGGGTCCCGACGCGCACGCCGACTCGGGAGGCGCCGCCTCGTGAGAGCCCTCCAGATCGAGCGCTTGGGACCGCGGGACGATTTCCATTTCGCGCTCCGGGGAGTCATCGATGCGGAAGGGGCGCGCTCGATCGACCGCCTCCTCCTGAATTGCCAGGGACGAAGCGCGCCGTGCGTGCGACTCGATTTGGCGCAAGTCGAGAGCATCTCGACCC
This sequence comes from Candidatus Eiseniibacteriota bacterium, assembly GCA_005893265.1. Classification (GTDB taxonomy): domain Bacteria; phylum Eisenbacteria; class RBG-16-71-46; order SZUA-252; family SZUA-252; genus WS-7. The sequence goes on from VBOX01000085.1 coordinate 43,808, forward strand.
TCGGCATCTCCGTCTTGAGCCGTTGGGGCCGCGTCTACGAGAAGACCGAGCGCCGAATCGAGCTGAACGGTTTGGCGCCGGAGGTCCAGGCGACGCTTCAGCAGTCTGGGGCGATCGTCTACGTCGCGAACACGATGCCCACGGCGGGCGCCATCGCCGTCGCGGCTGAGACCGCTCCAAGTCCCCCCGTTCCAAGGCCGCCCGACCGTCTCGTCGAGCCTCCGGGGATCACGGTCGATCCGGATCCCGCGAGGCGTTTTCAGGCCACGCCGCTCGATGCCCCCACCGGCCCGGAGCTGGCTTCGCTCCAATCGAAGCTCAAGCGGAAGATCGTCGAATTCCGAAATCTGTTCGAGATCACCCAAGCGCTCAACCTGGCGCAAGACCTGGACGAGGTTCTGAACCTCTTCGGCCTGAGCGTCATGGGCCAGTTCGGCTTGGAGCGGCTCGCGCTCTTTCTCAGCGATCCCGACAAGGACGGCCACTTGGTCCCCCGCCACGTGCGCGGGTTCGCACAAAACCATTTTCAGGATTTCACCGTTCCGTGGACCGCGTTTCGAAGGTTCGCCCCCGATCGCTCGTTCGTGGCCCTTCACGAAATGGAGGGCAAGCAGAGCGGCTCCGAGGAGATCGAGGCCTTGCGGGAGTCGGGGTTCGAGTGGGCGATCCTGCTCTGGGTCCGTCGCGATCTGGAGGGGGTGCTCTTCCTCGGGGGCCGCGGCAGCCGGAAGAAATTCGAGGAAGATGAGCGGGACCTCTTGACCATTCTCTCGCACCAGGGAGCCGTTGCGATCTCGAACGCAAGGGTTCAGCGGGCCCAGGAGGAGCGGAATCTCGGGCTCGTGCGCGGGATGATGGCGCTGATCGAGAGCCGCGATGGATACGCGAAGGGCAGCACCGAGCGCGTCGTCCGGTACGTGAGCGCGGTGGCTCGCCTTCTCGATTATCCGAAGGAATACCTGAAATCGCTCGTGTACGGAGCGGTGCTTCGCGACATCGGGATGATCACGGTGAGCGGGCTCATCTTGAAGAATCCCGCGCATCTCTCGGAAGAGGAGTGGGCGCTCATCAAGCAGCACCCCCTTCGCGGGGCCCAGATCCTCGAGGAGATGAACTTCCCCAAGGAAGTGATCGCGATCGTCTTGAATCACCACGAGCGCTGGGGCGGGGAAGGATACCCGAACGGGATCCGCGGCCAGGAAATCCCGCTGGGTGCGCGGATCGTCTCGCTCGTGGACGCCTACGTCGCCATGACGAGCGAGCGGCCCTATCGCCGGGCGCTCCCCTACGAGAAAGCGCGTCAGGTGATCGCGGAAAACTGGGGGAGTCCCTTCGATCCGAGCGTCATCGAGGTGTTCCTGACCGTTCTCGACAAGATCGAACGCCGTACGCGCTTGCGCGAAGGCCAACCCCTGCCCGAAGCGGCCGGAACCGCGGCGGGCGCGGAGCCCGGGCCAGCAGGCGGCTCGGCGGCTCTGGATCCTCTCGCCTCGGGCGCCACGATTCCCCTTGAGAAGGACCCGGCTCCGGACCGCTCTACCAAGTTCGGGTCCGGGCCCGCGATGGAAGCGGAGACACGCCGATGACCCCCGAGAGCTTGAAACCCGCTCTCGAGACCCGCGAGGGCAAGCAGAAGCGGACGATCCTCGTCGTCGACGACGACCGGCGCGTCGTGGATCTCCTGCAAATCTCCCTGTCGCAGAACGGCTACCGCGTGACGACCGCTTCCACCGGCGAGGAAGCGCTGGAGGCGGTGCGCCGGGAGACTCCGGATATGGTGATTCTCGATTTGAGGCTCCCGAAGAAGAACGGGTATGAAGTCTGTGCCGCGCTGAAGAGCTCGAAGGAGACCTCCGCGATCCCGGTCATCATGGTCTCCGCGACCGCCGAGGTCGACGCGCGTCTCCAGGGCCTCATGCACGGCGCGGACGACTACCTGACGAAGCCGTTCTCGCCGAAGGAACTCCTGATCAAGGTGCGTCGCATTTTCGAGCGGATGGAAAAGGCCGAGGTCCTGAGCACCAAGAACCGGGAGCTCGAGACGGAGGTGGCCCGGAACCGCGAGGACCTGGTCGTTCGGAACAAGGAGCTCCGCTTCCAGGTGTTCAGCCTCGAGACCCTGATGGGCCTCACCCACCAGCTCAATTCCTCGCTCGATCTCGACTCCCTGATGGGTACGGTCATTCTGAGCGTAGTGGGCCAGCTCCGCGTCAACTCCGCCTGCCTCTTCCTGACCGACTCGCGCGAAAATCCGAAACGGCTGGATGCCTGGACCTTCAAGGGCGTGAAGGAGGAGCTGGTTCGTTCGATCACGTTCGCATACGACGATGATTTCGCCCACGCGATCCGGCCGGTCGACGGCGAGGAAGCGCGTCCGATCCGGCTGCAAGACCTGTCGGAGGACCCCTCCCTCGAGCACGACGTGGGGCCACTCTACGCGGCCGGATTCACGCTTGCATGCCCGGTCATGATGAAGGAGAAGCTCACCGCCATTCTGGCCGTCGGCGAGAAGGTGAGCGGACAGGACTTTCAGTCCACCGATCTCGAGATGGTGAAAGCGCTCTCCGAGTCGGCGGGCATCGCGATCGAGAACGCTCGGTTGTTCAAAGACCTCCAGGATACGTATCTCGCCACCGTCCGGGTCCTGGTCTCGACGATCGAGGCGAAGGATCCCTACACGCACGGGCACACCGAGCGCGTGGCGCAGTACGCGGTCGGGATCGCGAGGGCGATGGATTTCGGCTCGGACGAGATCCAGACGATCCAGTTGGGTGCGATCCTCCACGACATCGGCAAGCTCCACACGAGCGACTCGATCCTGCATAAGCCCGGAGCGCTCACCGACGAAGAGTGGCGCCTCGTCAAGGCACACCCGGTTCGCGGCGCGCAAATGCTCCAAGGAGTGAAGTTCCTCGAGAAGGCGACCGACCTGGTCCGCCACCACCACGAGCGCGTCGATGGAAAGGGCTACCCGGACGGGCTGCGCGGCGACGAAATCACCATCGGGGCGAAGATCGTGAACGTGGCGGATGCGTTCGACGCGATGACGACGGAGCGTCCCTATCGCGCGGGCCTGACCATCGAGCAGGCTGTCGATCAGATGCAGCAAAAGGCCGGCACCCAATTTGCCGCCGAAGTGGTCGAGGTGCTCGTGCGCGCGCTCCAAGACGGGAGCATCCAGTTGATCCGGAATCCCACGGTCTTCGACGATTCGGTCAGGGCAACCACCTCCTTCGACCGCGGCCAGTAGGCTACGGCGGCGCTCCTCCCGTTGACGCCCGGCGAAGCCGCCGAGCACCAGCCGTTTGACTCACCCCACGAGATCCCGGTCCGCCTCCTCGCGTCAACAAGCGTCGCCATCGTCCAATGCGGCCTCCCGCGGCCGGGGCTCCTCCGCCCCCCGTTAGTCCCTGTGGCATAGAGGCTTCCTCGCGGTGTGGGCTGCCAGCCGGTGATCGGCACGCCCGTTGCGATGCTGCGATGGCGGCGGGACGCTCTGTTTGGGGGAGAGCACTGCGGAGTCGGGGCCGCGGTGTGATGAAGCCGAGGAGGCAAAGAGGCGTCCCGCCTTGAAGTTATAGTGGGGGTAGGCGCGGTCGGTAGACTCGGCATTGGCGTTTCCAGCCGGTCCTCCGTGGTCGCGCCGCCCTCATTTTTCGTTGACCCATCCCGCCGCGTTCGATATCTTCTTCCGCTCGAAGTCGACGGTACTATTCCTCCTGCAAACATGGACGTTGGGCCTTCTGCGGCGTTCCGTTCGCCGCCGCGAGTTCGGCGCGCGGAGATCCCAGGTGGCCGGGAAGACACCGAAAAAGGTCACGGGCTGGCGGCAGGTGGGGCTGCTTTCGTCGATTCCGTTCATTCTCGCCCTGGCACCGATCATCGGACTTGTCATCGGGCAACAACTTGAGCGGCGCTTTCGGACACCTTCCTGGCTGACCTACGTCTTGTGCGGCCTGGGATTTGTCGCGGGAGTGCGCGAAACGATCAAGATCGTCAAGCTTTCGCAACAGGAGGACTGACCCCCGATATGGATCAGGCCCGCCCCGGGCGCGACATCCTGGATCGTGCGCTCCGGACCTCGTGGCTCGCGGCGCTCGCGCTTGCCGCGACCGTGGCGCCCGGCCGTCCGCGCGATGCGGCGGCGATCCTCGCGGGCCAGCTCCTCGCGTTCCTCCACTTCACTTCCCTCCGCAAGATTGTGAAACTCTTCACAGAGGGGAGAAGGGATCGGCGCCTGGCGCTCATGATCGCGGCCAAGGTCACGCTCGTGTACGGGGGGCTTGCCGCGCTGATCACTCTGGGTGGCGTCCGCTATGTGCCGCTCTGCGCCGGCTTCGCGCTCCCGTTTCTCATGCTTTTCCTCAAATCCATCATGCTGGCCCTGGGTGCAGGGCCAGCCTCGCTTACCGCACGGCGGGCAACCGAAACGGCCCGTTCCCTAGGGAACGCGGCCAAGCCCGCCGTGTTTCTCCTCCTCCTTGGTGTGGCGGCGCTCCTCGCATTCTCGGCGCTGCCCGGGGTGGCGCTCGCGGACGAGGCGGCGCATGGCGCGCCGGCGACCCATGACGCGGCGGTTGCCCATGGGGGCGCGGCGGTTGCCCATGGGGACGCGGCCCAGCACAACGAGGAAGGCGCGGCGGAGCTTCCCAACTGGCTCGTGATCCTCCACGATTTCAACCCTGGGAACCCGCTCGTCAGCTGGCTCGAGAAAAACCAGGTCATCGTGTTCGCGTGGATCGCGGGGCTCCTCTTCCTCCTCGTGAGCTGGCTCGCGATGCGCAAGCCGAAGATGGTGCCGGGCCCCTTTCAGAACGCCGTCGAGTGGATGGTCGAGAGCATGGAGGAAGTGTGCGGGGGGCTCCTTGGACCGCAGATCGACAAACACTTCCCGCTCATCGGGGCGCTCTTCTTCTACATCCTTACGATCAACATGCTGGGGATCATCCCTGGGATGAAGTCGGCGACTTCCTCGCTCGACCTGACCCTGGCCCTGGCGCTGATCACGTTTCTCTACGTGCAGTTCTGGGGGATCTGGAATCTCGGGATCGTCGGCTACCTGGACCACCTCGCAGGGTCGCCCCGCGACGCGATCGGCTGGGCCATGCTCCCGGTGATGCTTCCGGTCCACGTCCTAGGAGAGCTCGCCAAGCCCGTGAGCCTCTCCTGCCGACTCTTCGGCAACATTTTCGGCGAGGACACGCTGATCGTGGTGTTCGTCGGGGCCACGGCGCTCTTGATCAAGGCTTCCCTCGTCGCGCTCGCGGTACCGCCCATGGCCGGTATTACCGCGCTCTTCATGATGCTCCAGACGCTCACGAGCATCGTGCAGGCGCTGATTTTTTCCCTCCTCGCGACCGTGTACCTCTACATGATGCTGCCGCACGAGGCGCACGCGCACGAGGAGGCACACGAGACGCACTGAATCGAAACCGTTGAGGAGGAGGTGAATCCATGCTTTTTCCAGCCGCACTAGGACTCGGACTACCGCTCGGCATCGGCCTCGCGGCCATCGGATCGGGGATCGGCATCGGTTTCCTGGGTAAGGGAGCGATGGAGGCGATGGGACGTCAGCCCGAGATCCTTCCGAAACTCCAAGTCGCCATGATCATCGGCTTCGGCTTTGCCGAAGCGCTCACGATCTACGCGTTCGTCACCATGTTCTTCCTTCAGGGTCGTATCGGTTAGGTTCGAAAGGGCCCATGGAAAAGCTCGTTCATCTGAATCAACTCCTCGCCCACGCGATCAGCTTCATCATTTTCCTCTTCCTCGTCCGTGGGGCGTTCAACGCGATCATCTTCCCCCCGATGCGCGAGCGCCGCGAGCGGATCCGCGCGGAGTTCGAGCGCATCGAGCGGGAAAAGGCGGAGGTCCAGAAGATCCGCCAGGAGTACGAGGCGCACTCGAAGAAGCTGGACGCCGAAAGCCGCCAGCGGATCCAGGAAGCGGTCGCCGAAGGCCAACGGGTGGCGGGCGAAATCCGCGAGGCGTCGCGCAAGGAAGCCCAGGAGATGATCACCCGCGCGCGCCAGGAGATCGGGATCGAACGGGACAAGGCCCAGGCCACCCTCCGGAACGAGGTGGTCGATCTGGCGGTCGAGATCGCGGGGAAGGTGATCAGGGAAGAGCTGACGGCCGAGAAGCACCGGAAGCTCGTGGATGAGTTCCTCGCCGAGGTCGAAGAGGTCAAGTGATCTCCGCCGTCCTCGCGCGCCGCTACGCCCGCGCCCTTCTCGGTCTCTCCCAGCGCCTCGGAGATCTAAAGGAGACACATCAGGATCTCCAGGGGGTCGCGGGCATCTTCGAGAGCGACCCGCGCGTCCGGCGGTTCTTCGAGGCGCCGAACATCGCGCGCACCGAGAAGGAAGCGTTCCTCGCCCGGAGATGGAAGCCCAAGCTCAACCGGAACGTGTACGGGCTGCTGGTGCTCCTGCTCCGCCGCCGGCGCTTCGACCATCTGGTCGCGATCGGGGCTGAGTTCCACAAGCTCGCGGAGGAAGCACAGGGGATCACCCGCGCGGTCGTCCGGACCGCGGTCGCGATCAGCGACCGGCAGGCGGACGCCCTGACGCGCGCGCTCAACAAGCGCACCGGCAGGAAGGTCACGCTCACCCGCGAAGTGGATCCCGCGCTCCTCGGGGGCGCGGTCCTCTCGTTGGATCACAAAGTCATCGACGGCACCTTCGCGACGCAGCTTTGGCGCATTCGCCGGCAGCTGCGTGAGGCGAGGGTCTGAGGCCAGAGGTCAACGCATGGCGTTCAAACCAGAAGAAGTGAGTTCGGTCCTCGAGCAGGAGCTCGAGCGCTACGAATCCCGGCTCAAGATGGAGAGCGTCGGGACGGTCTTGCAGGTCGGCGATGGAATCGCCCGGATCTGGGGTCTCGACGACGCGATGGCGGGGGAGCTCCTCACCTTTCCAGGGGACCTGACCGGCATCGCCCTTAACCTGGAAGAGGACAACGTGGGGGCGGCCCTATTCGGCGGCACGGACAACGTCAAGCAGGGAGACACCGTGCGCCGCACCGGAAAGATCGCTTCCGTCCCGGTCGGCGAGGCGATGATCGGCCGGGTCGTGAACGCGATCGGGCAGCCGATCGACGGCAAAGGTCCGATCGTCACGGACAAGTCGCGACCCCTGGAGGGTCACGCGCCGGGCATCGTGGACCGCCAGCCGGTGAATCAGCCGGTGCAGACCGGCCTCAAGGCCATCGATTCGATGATCCCGATCGGGCGCGGGCAGCGCGAGCTTATCATCGGCGACCGCCAGACCGGCAAGACCGCGCTCGCGATCGACACGATCCTGAACCAGACCGCGGGCGACCTCCACTGCATCTACGTCGCGGTGGGCCAAAAGGACTTCACGGTCGCGAAGGTGGTGAAGGTGCTGGAGGACCGCGGCGCGATGAAATACACGACGGTGGTGGCCGCGGGGGCGAGCGAGTCCGCGCCGCTCCAGTACATCGCGCCCTACACCGGCTGCGCGATCGGCGAGGAGTTCCGCGACGCGGGGAAGCACGCCCTCGTGATCTACGACGACCTCTCGAAGCACGCTCAGGCCTACCGGCAGCTCTCGCTGCTCCTGCGTCGACCGCCGGGGCGTGAGGCTTATCCGGGCGACATCTTCTACCTCCATTCCAGACTTCTCGAACGCGCGGCGAAGCTGAACGACAAATTGGGCGCGGGCTCGCTCACGGCGCTTCCCATCATCGAGACCCAGGCGGGCGACGTGTCGGCGTACATCCCGACGAACGTAATCTCCATCACCGATGGCCAGATCTTCCTCGAGAGCGACCTCTTCTTCGCCGGCATCCGCCCCGCGATCAACGTGGGGATCTCGGTCTCGCGCGTCGGCGGCAAGGCGCAGACGAAGGCCATGAAGAAGGTCGCCGGCCGGCTGCGCCTCGACCTGGCGCAGTTCCGCGAGCTCGCGGCGTTCTCCCAGTTCGGATCGGACTTGGATAAGGCCACCCAGGACCAGCTCACCCGCGGCGAGCGGATGGTGGAGCTCTTGAAGCAGGGGCAATACGAGCCGCTACCGGTGGAGCGCCAGGTTGCGATCATCTACGCGGGGACGCAGGGCTATCTCGACGACCTTCCGACGACCGACATCCGCGACTTCGAAACGGGACTCTACGAGTACCTCGACAAGGACTACGCGGACTTGATGCACGACTTGAAAGCGAAATACGAGCTGACGGATGCGATCGAGGCCAAGCTCAAGAAGGCGATCGTGGCCTGGAAGGAGCAGTTCACGAAGAAGCGCGGGGCGGCCGCGAGGTAATCCGTGGCGACCCTTCGCGACATACGGCGCCGGATCCGGAGCGTCCGGAGCACGGCCCAGATCACGAAGACGATGGAGATGGTCTCCGCGGCGAAGCTCCGCCGCGCGCAGGCGACGGTCGAGTCCGCGAGACCCTATGCGGGCGACCTGAGCGCCGTGCTCACCAACCTGGCCGAGGCCTCGAGCGACCTGAGCCACCCGGCGTTCGCGAAGCGCGACGTGAAAAACCGCGCGATCCTGCTCGTCACCTCCGACCGGGGTCTCTGTGGAGCCTTCAACACGAACCTGGTCCGGGCCGCCGAGGTGCGCATGCGAGAGAAGCCCCAGCCCACGCGGCTGGTCCTCCTCGGCAAGAAGGGCTTCGATTACTTCCGCCGGCGCGGCGCCTCGATTCTCGTCTCCAAGACGGACCTGGGCGGTGTCGCCGACTGGAGATTCGCCGAGGAGACGAGCCGCGCGGTCCTCTCGCGCGTGGAGGCGGGCGAGATCGACGAGGTGGACCTGATCTACACGCGCTTCAAGAGCGCCTTGAGCCGCTACGTCGTCGTGGAGCCGTACCTGCCGCTAGGGAGGGAGACTTTCGCGCGCGCCCCCAAGCCGGTTCCGGGCGCGGGTATGGAAGGCAAGGCTTCGGGAGCGCGGCGCGACTACATCTACGAGCCCGACCCGGGCACCATCCTGACCCGTATCGTGCCCTATTTCCTGGCGATGCGGCTCTACATGGCGCTCGCGGAATCCGCCGCGGCGGAGCACGGCGCGCGCATGATCGCGATGGGCTCCGCCACGAAGAACGCGAACGAGATGATCCAGACACTCACGCTGCACATGAACCGGACCCGCCAGGCCACGATCACGCGCGAGATCGTCGAGATCGTCGGCGGGGCCGAAGCGCTCAAATAAAAGGACGGACCATGGCACACGCTACGCGGACCAACGCGACCCAGACGAATGGCAAGGGCGACAACGTCGGCAGCATCATCCAGGTGATCGGGCCCACGGTGGACGTGCGGTTCGCCCCGGAGCATCTGCCCCCGATCTTGAACGCGCTCCGGATCGAGTACCCGGAGCAGGATATCCACCTCACCGTCGAGGTGGCGCTCCATATCGGCGATGAAGTGGTCCGGTGCGTGGCCATGTCCTCGACAGACGGCCTCGTCCGCGACATGAAGGCTGTCGACACCGGCGGCCCGATCAGAGTGCCCGTGGGCCGCCAGACACTCGGCCGCGTGTTCAACCTCCTGGGGGAGCCAATCGATCAGGGCCCCCCCGTGAAGGAGCCCGAGCTCAAGCTTCCGATCCACCGCGCTCCACCCACGTTCGAAGAGCAGGAGACCGTGGCGCGGATCTTCGAGACCGGGATCAAGGTAGTCGACCTGCTCGCCCCCTACGCGAAGGGGGGAAAGATCGGACTCTTCGGCGGCGCGGGCCTCGGGAAGACGGTGATCTTGCAAGAGCTGATCCGCAACATCGCCACGGAGCACGGCGGCTTCTCGGTGTTCTCCGGTGTGGGAGAACGGACGCGTGAGGGGAACGACCTCTGGCTCGAGATGAAGGAATCGGGCGTCATCGAGAAGACCGTGATGGTGTTCGGTCAGATGAACGAGCCTCCCGGCGCCAGGCTCCGCGTCGGCCTGACCGGTGTCACGATGGCGGAGTACTTCCGCGATCAGGAGAACCAGGACGTTCTCTTCTTCGTGGACAACATCTTCCGCTTCGTCCAAGCGGGCTCGGAGGTCTCGGCGCTCCTGGGCCGGATGCCCTCGGCGGTCGGCTATCAGCCCACGCTATCGACCGAGATGGGCGCGCTTCAAGAGCGCATCACCTCGACGAAGCGCGGCTCCATCACCTCGGTCCAGGCGATCTACGTGCCCGCGGACGACCTCACCGATCCCGCCCCGGCAACCACCTTCACCCACCTCGACGCGACCACCGTGCTCTCGCGAAGGATCAGCGAGCTAGGGATCTACCCCGCGGTGGACCCGCTCGATTCCACATCGCGCATCCTGGACCCCCACGTGGTAGGCGAGGAGCACTACAACCTGGCACGCGCGGTGCAGAAAGTCCTCCAGCGCTACAAAGACTTGCAGGACATCATCGCGATTCTCGGAATCGACGAGCTCTCCGAGGACGACAAGGTCATCGTCTCTCGGGCCCGGAAGATCCAGCGATTCCTCTCGCAGCCCCCGAGCAGGCGTTCTACATGGTGGGGACGATCGACGAGGTGTTCCAGAAGGCGGAACAGATGGGAGTGGCGACCGCCGCGTAGCCGCGCACGCCCGACGAATGGCCGAGCACACGTTTCTCCTGAGGCTTGTGACCCCGCAGAAGCTTCTCCTCGAAGCCGAGGTGGCGTCGTTGCAGGTGCCAGGCTCCGAGGGCTACCTCGGTGTCCTCGCCCACCACGCGCCTCTCATCACGGCCCTCAAGGAGGGGAAGCTCGAGGTGCAGGATCCCTCAGGGCGGGTGACGGCCTATCACGTCACCGGCGGGTTCCTCGAGGTATCGGACAACCGCGCCACGGTGCTGGCGGATTCGGCGGTTGTAGAAGTGGCTCCGGCGGCGGTCTAGAACCCGCCTTGGGAACCTTCTCGCCTCTACGGGGTGGCTGGTAACGGCGCCCGAGATTCCAGTATCACCCAACTTGGAGCGGAATCGTGGCCCGCTCGACGGCCTTCCTCCCCACTCTCCTCCTTTTCACATTAACTGTCTTTGGCTGCATTCCTGAAGCCAAGGCGAACCTCAGCACTACCGGGAACGTCAACTTTCTCCTGGGTGCGAAGCACGTGGAGTACAGCCGTACGGATGACCAACTTGCGGCTTCACTCGACGTCACGTGTGGGGTCCGAGGATGTCCTGTGCTTCTGGATGCCTATTCCAGCGGCTCCTGGGGCGAGGGTCAAAACTCATTCGATGACCCCATAACCGAGGCGAGATATGAGACGGGAGGAGGACTGATGGGTATCTGGCGCTTTGGATCCTTCTTCCCTCACCTGGGGTTTGGGTGGGGGCGCATCACGAGGAAGGCTCACATCGGGCCAGGAGGTGAGAGTGGGGAACGGAGGTTCCAAGAGACCGAACCCCAGCGCTGGGTATCGTGGGGTGGATTCTGGCGCTTCCCGTCCGGGGTCAATCTAGGTCTAGCGGTCCGTTCGAGCGCAGGGCATCAGCGGTATCCATCACTCGGCGGAACCCATTACGGTCTTACATTGGGCTGGGGGTGGCCAGGGAAGCCGTAGCACCCTCCGATTTCGTACAATCCCACCATGCGCATCCTCGGCATCGAGACCTCATGCGACGACACAGGTGCCGCCGTCGTCGAAGACGGCCGCATTCTCTCCAACATCGTCGCGGCACAGGATATCCACCTCGAGTACGGAGGCGTGGTCCCGGAGCTGGCGTCGCGGGCCCACATCACGCTGCTTCCGCGTGTCGTGCAGCAGGCTCTCGACACAGCCCAAGTTACGGTGGATCAGATCGAAGCCGTCGCGGCCACGGTCGGACCCGGGCTCGTCGGCTCGCTCCTCGTCGGGATCGAGTTCGCCAAGGGATTCGCGCTAGCGCGCGGGATCCCCTGGGTGGGGGTGAACCACGTCGAGGCGCACCTCGTCTCCGCGGGGCTCGAGGCGGACCTCCAGGCACCCTACGTCGGCATGGTCGCCTCTGGAGGGCACACCGAGATCTATCACGTGCCGGAGCCGGGCGTCTTCCGTCGCGTCGGCTCGACCCGTGACGACGCGGCGGGGGAGGCATTCGACAAGATCGGGAAACTCCTCGGGCTGCCTTACCCGGCGGGCCCCCATCTGGATCGGCTCGCGCGTGAGGGGAGGGCGGATGCGATCCCCCTCCCCAGGGCACGCCTCAAGGGAGACACCCTCGACCTAAGCATGAGCGGGCTCAAGACCGCGGCGAAGCTCTTCCTCGAGCGCGAGCCTCGCCCGATCCCGGACCCGAGAATCCGTGACATCGCGGCTTCGGTCGAGAAGGCGATCGTGGACGTTCTCGTCGAGCGGCTGGGGCAGGCGCTTTCGCGGTTCGAAGCCCGCGCCGTGACCGTGGCGGGTGGCTGCGCCTGCAACACCCTCCTCCGTGAGGAGACCGCACGACTGGCCGCGGCCCGCGGGATTCCGGCGCGGTTTCCCTCGCCAAAGCTCTGCCGGGACAACGGGGCGATGATCGCCCACGCCGGCTCCCTCGCGATCCAGCGCGGCCAAACGACCCCCTTCAGCGCGACCGCCATCGCTAACCTGGACTCGTTTTCGCTGCTGCCGGTCTGAATTCTTGAGTTTCGACGACCCTCGGGCCGCGGGTACCCGCCTATTTCTCCACCTCCGCAACTCGCCCCGGGGCGAGTTGAACGTGCGCTGGCGCACGTAGGTCGTCGCATCGCGGGCAAGCAGCTCCTCGACTTCCGACTTCCCCCTCGAACTTCCCCTTCCGATTTCACCTCCTGGGCTGCCCCCGCCGTGCAAATTGCAACGTTCTCGTCCGCACGCCGTATTTGTCCCTCCGTGGCTCAAGAATGACGCGGGCGAGGCCGAACAATTCGAAGAGCGGTACCAAGTTCCGCCCTTTGGCGGTTCCGGGATCCGACCGCGCGGGCCGCGGCGCATGCAACGGAATTCGAGGTGTCACGCGTGAACCAGTCCTCACCCACGCCCGAGACTGGACGAATCCTCGTCATCGAGGACGATCCCAAGCTCCGGTTCATTCTGGAGAAGCAACTAAGCGACGCTAAGGACGCGCAGTACGAAGTGCGCACCGCGGAGGACGGGGTGCGCGGGCTGCAGGAAGTTCGTCGCGACGCACCCGAGCTGATCCTGCTCGACGTGATGATGCCCGGTCTCGACGGGTACGAGGTGTGCCGGCAGCTCAAAGCGAATCCGCTCACGTCGCGTATCCCGATCATCTTTCTCACCGCCAAGTCGACGTTCGAGGATCGGATCCACGGTCTCGAGCTTTACGCCGACGACTACATCACGAAACCGTGGGCGCAGAGCGAGCTTCTCTTCCGGGTCAGGAATCAGCTCAAGACCCGGCGAGCCCAGCTCCAATCCAACGCCCTGACCGGGCTGCCCGGAAACGTGCTCATCGAGACGGAGCTCTCGCGCAGGATCGCGCAAGGAGAGAAGTTCGCGTTCCTGCACATCGACCTGGATTACTTCAAGGCCTACAACGACTACTACGGCTACGCGCGCGGCGACGCGGTCATCCGCTTCGTGGCCGCGCTGCTCCACGAGCAGATCCAGCGCTACGGGATCGTGGGGGACTTCGTGGGTCACATCGGCGGAGACGACTTCGTCGTGATCACGATGCCGGATCGCGCCCAGCTCGTCGCGGACGCGGTTCACGCGAGCTTCGACGCCCGGATCACGGAACACTACGACGACCTGGACTTGAAGCGCGGCCACATCACCGTCCTTTCGAGCCGGCAAGGGGGTATCAAGAAGTTCGGCATGATGTCGATCACGATCCTGATCGTGAGCAACGTGGGCCGGGACATCCAGCACAGCGCCCAGGTCAGCGACATCGCGAAGGAGCTCAAGAAAAAGGGCAAGGCGATGGTTGGGAGCGTGGTCGTGCCCGACAGGCGACTGGACGGCACGCCGATCATGCCCGCCGCCGAGCTCCCCGCGTCCGACGGGTCGGAACCACCGGCATGTTGAGCCGCCCCGATGAGAATCCCGGCCGCGGCGCCGGCTCGGCCATCCGACTCCTCCCGGGACTCTCCAGCCTCAGCTTCGCCGTTCAATCCGCGTTCGACGCGCAGGGCCTCGTGGCGGCGGTGGCGCGGCACGTCCTGGAGCTCGCGCGGGCCGACTCATTCTCGCTCCTTCTGCTCGACTACGAAACCGGCGAGCTGCACGGGGATCACTTCGAGCACGGCACGCACGGGCCCACGGGAACGTGCCGGGTCACGCCGCGTCCCGGTGGCTTTCTCGCGCAGGTGCTGCGACGGGAGACGCTCATCGTCGAGGACGCGCTCCGCATGGAGGCCGCCGATTGGAAGGAGCTCCATTGGGGCGGGCGGGTGCCCCACGCTCTCGTCGGGGTACCGATCATCGTGGGTACCTCGCTCCTGGGCGTAGCGCTCTTGGGCTTCAACCGGCCGCTCAAGGCGAGTGCGCGCAGGCGCCGGGCGCTGCTCTTCCTCGCCGATCAGATCGGTCTCGCGGTCGACCGGATCCGCACGCACGCGGAGCTCGAGCAGAAGACGGTCCAACTCGAGGAAGCCAGCGTGTCTCTCCGGCGGATCGACGAGATGAAATCGGAGCTGATCTCGGTCGTGTCGCACGAGCTTCGGACTCCCCTGACCTCGATCAAGGCGTATACCGAGACCCTGCTCGACAACGTGCACAATCCCGCCTTCACGATGCACGAGAAGTTCCTCGGGATCATCAACGAGGAATGCGACCGCTTGACGAGAATCGTGAACGACGTGCTCGACCTGAGCCGGATGGATTCCGGGCGGCGGAGGCTCAAGTCGGAACCGGTCGCGCTGGACCGCCTGCTCGACGAGGTCCTGCCGACCGTAGGGCCGCAGCTCGCGCCCAGGCGCCTCTCCGTCGTGCCCGACTTCGCCCCTGGGCTCCCTCTGATCGAGGCGGATCCCGATCTACTGAAGCAGGTGCTGGTGAACCTCATCACCAACGCGGCCAAGTTCTCCCGCGAAAGCTCCCCCATCACGATTCACGCGAGGACTGTGGCCGATCGAATGCACATCGTCGTCGAGGACCATGGGATGGGGATTCCCGCCGACAAGCTGAACCGCGTGTTCGAGCGCTTCTTCCGGGTCGAAGAGGGAGGAGCGGAGCGGATCGGCGGATCGGGGCTGGGGCTCGCGATCGTGAAGAGCGTCGTGGAGCTTCACGGCGGCACCGTTCGCGTCGAGAGCGACCTGGGACGGGGGAGCCGGTTCGTGATGGAGCTTCCCTTGGTCCAGCGCGGATTCCGGAATCTGATGCGCTCGCTCGAGCCGTTCTTCGAGATGCCGGAGCTGCGCACCCTTCTCTCGAGCGCGGTCGAGATGGTGGCCGAGGTGATGGAGGCGCGGAACGTCTCGATCATGTTCTTCAACGAGGACGGCACCGAGCTTCACATCCGCGCGGCGCACGGCCTCGACCCGGACATGGTGGCGAGGGCCCGGGTCAAGACCGGGGCGTCGATTGCGGGGTGGGTCGCCCAGACCAACGAGAACCTCCTCGTGAACGACATCGAAAACGACCGGAGATTTCGCAAGCTGAACCATCCGCAGTACGAGACGAAGTCGCTCCTGTGCGTGCCGCTCCGGATCTCCGGCGAGACGGTCGGGGTCGTGAACGTGAGCAGCAAGTCGACGGGGCTTCCGTTCGATCCCGACGATCTGAGTCTCCTGGTCGCGATCTCGAAGCGGGTTGGCACCGCGCTGGAGCGCGTGCGGTCGGCCGGTTCCTCCGGGGACGTTTACACGACCCTGAATACCATCCGCACCGTCATCCGCGCCAAGCGGAGCTACTCCCTCTGGAGCTCGCGCCGCGCGTTCAAGCTCGCGACCGACCTCGGCCGGAAGCTCGGACTCGCGGAGGAGGAGCTCGAGGTTCTCGGCTACGTGGCGCGCGTCCACGACGTCGGCATGCTCGCGGTGGGCGAGGACCTCGTCTTGAGCTCACGGCGGTGGACGGAGCAGGAGCGGCGCCGCGTCGAGACGCATCCGCGCGACGGCGTTCGCGTGCTTCAGCCGATCGAATTCGCCTCTCGCGCGAACGAAATCATCCTGAGCCACCACGAGCACTTCGACGGCCACGGCTATCCGCGTGGCCTCGCCGGGGAGGAGATCCCGCTCGCGGCCCGTATCCTGGCGGTCGTGGACGCGTTCGAGGCCATGACGCTGGGACGGCCCTACCGCGATTCCATACCCGAGGCTGAGGCGCTCGCCGAAGTGAGGCGGTGCTCCGGGACGCAGTTCGATCCACGGGTCGTGAAGGAGTTCGAGCGTCTGATCGCCCGGAAGGGGACGGTCCGCGCCAGCTCCTTGCTGGCGCACCGGAAGGTATCCACATGATTCCGTCCGTGGAGCTGGTCTGGGCCCTCGCGGCCGCCGTGCTCCTCATCATGGAGCAGCTGCGCCATCGCCGCTCGCTTCGGCACGAGCTCAAGTCGCTCCGCTCGTCCTACGACGCCGTGATCCACCGGAACGAGGAGCTGACCCAGGCAAGCGACAAGATGAGCGACCTCTACCGATACCAGCTCCTCACGAGCCGCAAGCGCGCGGCCAGGATCAAGAAGGTGCTGGAGATCGCGACGAGCATCAATTCGAACCTCTCGTTGGACAAGGTCCTCCATGAGATCGTGCACGCGGTCTCGGACGCGGCGGGGTTCCGGATGGTCCTGCTGCGCGTCCTCAATGAGTCGAGCGGGGCGTTCGAGGCTCGGGCGTTCGCGGGGCTGAACCGAGAGGCGATCCGAAAGCTCGAGCAGCATCGAATCCCACGCTCCGAGTTCGACAGCTGGCTGAAGGAGGAGTTCCGGGTCAGCCGCTCCTACTTCATCAGCCACGACCGGAAGTTCTGGGGGAAGGAAGACGACGAGGGCTTCACGCCGGACTTGGGGATCCGCAAGGAGGGGGAGTGGCATCAGGAGGACGTCCTCTTCGTCCCGCTCTATACGAAAGACGGCGCGACGATCGGCTACCTCTCCGTCGACGATCCGGTGGACCGCCGGCTCCCTTCCCGGGAGACCGTCGAGACCTTGGAGATCCTCGCGACCCATGCGGTCGTGGCCATCCAGAACGCGAGCCTCTACGAGCGTCTGAACCAGAGCATGGGTCAGCTCGAGGAGGCGACCGAGCGCGCCGAGGAGCTGAACGACCTCAAGTCCTCCTTCGTCTCGACCGTTTCCCACGAGCTCCGGACGCCCTTGACCGCGATCCGCGCGTACGTGGAAGCGCTCCTCGAGAGCGTGGGCTCACCCAACATCGAGATGCAGCGTCAGTTCTTGGGCGTGATCGACGACCAGAGCCTGAAGCTCCGGCGACTCATCGATTCCGTTCTCGAGCTGTCTCAGCTCGAGTCGGGCCGGTTCCGCATGAACCGCGAGCCGTTCAACCTGGTCGCCCTGACCGACGAGGTCGTCGAGGCTCTGCACCCGATGGCCGATCCGAAAAGGATCACGATCCGGACCGAGTCGGAGGTGCCCGAGATCGTGGTCGAGGCGGACCGCGCGCTGATGAAGCGCGTCCTCAACAACCTGGGAAGCAATGCGATCAAGTTCACCCACGAGGGCGGGACGGTCACCTTACGGACGAAAAACGAGGGGCGCGCGGTGCGCATCCAGGTGGAGGACACGGGGATCGGGATCCCGAAAGAGGAAATCGAGAAGATCTTCGACAAGTTCTATCAGATCGACAGCTCCCTGTCGCGCGAGTATCCGGGCGTGGGCTTGGGCCTCACCGTCTCGAAGAGCATCATCGAATGGCACGGTGGGGAAATCCTGGCGGAGAGCGAGACGGGTGTGGGATCGCGCTTCACCGTGCTCATGCCGGTCACCCCCGGGGACGCGAACGTAATCACCCACGCCACCTGGACTCCCTCCCGCTCGGTCTCGGATCACTTGACCCGGCTCACGGTGGAGATGATCGCTGAGGTCATGAACGCGCGCACCGCGTCCTTCATGCTCGTGGACGAGGAGAAGTCCGAGCTCTACATACGCGCCGCCCGCGGCCTGCGTGAAGAAGTGGTCTGCGGCACCCGCGTCAAGATCGGCGACTCGATCGCCGGGTGGGTGGCGAAGCACGGCCAGCCGCTCCTCGTCACCAACATCGAGGAGGACCCGCGGTTCGGCAGGCCGAACGGCCATCAATACGAGACCAAGTCGCTCCTTTCGGTCCCGGTCAAGATCGGGGGACGGGTGGTCGGCGTGATCAACATCAACAACAAGGTCTCGTGCACTCCATTCACGGAGGACGACCGCGCGCTCCTCTCCTCCCTCTCGGATCGGGTCGCCTTGGCCTGGCAGCGCGTCTCCGACCACGAACGCACGTCCGACCGAACCGAGGAGACCGCGAAGGCTCTGGCCGCGATCATCGAGAACGCGCGGCGCAGCCGGCTCAAGCTGAGCTCCGGCTCGATGGCGGGCCGGGCGGTGGCGCTGGCGCGGAAGATGGAGCTCAAGGATGAGGACGTGGAGGTGCTCGCCTACGTCGCGAGCGTCCACGACGTCGGGATGTCGCAGATTGACCTTTCCGTCCTGCAGGAGCCGGGCAAGTTGGACGACGAGGCCTGGGCCGAAGTGGCGCTCCATCCCCTGCGCTCCGCGGAGATCGTGAAACCGATCGAGTTCCAGGAGCAGGTGACCGAAATCATTCTGGCGCACCACGAGCGGATGGATGGACGTGGATACCCACGGGGCATCAAGGGGGACCGAATTCCCCTCGGCGCCCGGATCATCGCCGTTCTCGACGCCTACGAGTCGATGACGATGGGGAGGCCCTACCGGCACGCGATGAGCCACCAGGACGCGGTCCAAGAGCTGCGTCAGTGCAAGGGAACCCAGTTTGACTCGAGGGTGGTGGAGGCGTTCGCGCAACTTCCTGAGTTTCAGGAGAATACAAAGCTAGTTCGGGCTGGAGAACCGGCTTAAGGCGCCGATAGAACCCATGCCGGGCAGGCAGGAGGAGGTGAGTCGGATGTCCAAAGGGAAAATCCTGGTCGTGGATGATGAAATCTACATTGTCCACATCCTGGACTTCAGTTTGGGGATGGAAGGCTACGAGGTCGTAACGGCACTGGATGGCGAACAGGCGCTCGAAAAGGTGAAGAACGAGAAGCCCGACCTCATCGTGCTCGACATCATGATGCCGAAGCTGGACGGATACGAAGTTTGCAAGAGCATCAAGTCGAGCGCCGCGACCCAACATATTCCGGTGATCCTCCTCTCGGCCAAGGGACGAAACGTCGACCAGAAGCTCGGCTTCGACGTGGGCGCGGACGATTACATCACGAAGCCGTTCAGTCCCCGAAAGCTGGTCGAGCGCATCAACCAGCTGCTCGGCCAGACCGTCACCGAGCGACCCGCTCCCTCCGCGTAGGCTCCCCTCGGCTCCACGAGTCGAGCTTGAGGGGACGCCGCGCGCGTGCCCATCGGCTCTGTTGAGGGCTCCCTCCAGGTCTTTTCCCTCCGCGAGTGCTACCATGCGTCGCTATGGCCTTGGTCCGCGTCGCAGTTCCCATCCCTCTTGCCCGCGAAGAGTCGCTCGTCTATGAGATCCCGGAGGAAGACACCCCGGAGGTAGGGCTCCGCGTGCTCGTGCCGGTCGGTCCGCGGCGCGTCTGGGGCACGGTGCTTGGGGTCGAAAAGACCCGGCCGGAATTTCGGGTACGCCGCATCGCCGGAATTCCCGAGCCCCGCCTGGTGGTCACGCCGGAGCTTCTCGGGCTTTGCCGCTGGGTGGCGGACTACTATGCCGCCAATCTGAGCGACGTGCTGCAGGCGGCCGTGCCGTCCCCGATCGGGCTCACGCGACGCGCGGTGCGCGCCCCGGAGGAGGGGGAGGCTGCGTGGCTCGCGGTCGCTCCCCCGCGTCGGGAGGAGTTGAACGAGGAGCAGCACGCGGCGCTCACCGCGTTGGAAGAAGCGCTCCGCACGCGCGAGTTCCGCGCCTTCCTTCTTTTCGGTGTAACCGGAAGCGGAAAGACGGCGGTTTACCTCCACGCCGCCGCCGAAGCGTTGAAGCTCGGCGGACAGACACTCATTCTCGTTCCCGAGATCGCGCTCTCCCCCCAGACGCTCGACTCCTTCCGCCGCGCGGGATTCGAGCGGGTGGCGCTCTACCACAGCACGCTTCGTCCCCGGGAGCGCGCCGACGTGTGGCGGGCCGCGGCCATGGGGGAAATCGACCTGGTCGTCGGTACCCGGTCGGCGGTATTCCTGCCCTTCCGGAACCTCCGCCTCGTCGTCGTGGACGAGGAGCAAGACGGAGCCTACAAGCAGGATGATTCTCCGCGGTACCACGCGCGCGACGTGGCGCTCGTGCGCGCCCAGCGGCTGGGCGGGACCGTCATCCTCGCGTCGGCGACTCCCAGCCTGGAAAGCTTCGCGCGCGTAAAGCGCGGGCAGTGCGGGCTCCTTCGCCTTTCGAGGCGGATCGACGGAAGGCCGCTCCCGACGGTGCGAATCACCGATCTACGGCACCGCGCGGCGTCCACCGCCCCTTCCGGCGGGTCGCGCTACATCACCCCACCCCTCGTCGAGGCGATGGCGAAGACGCTCGAGAGGCGCGAGCAGGCGATCCTTTTCTTGAACCGCCGGGGCCACTCCACGTATCTACAGTGCCGGGGTTGTGGGGACGTGGCGCGGTGCAAGCGCTGCGACGTTTCGTTTACGGTGCACTTGGATGACGGGTCGCTCCGGTGTCACTACTGCGGCGCGGAGCGGAAGCTCATGCCCACATGCGCCGGCTGCGGCGCCTCGAACCTATGGTTCGGAGGCGTCGGAATCCAGCGCATCGAGCGCGAGGTTGGAAAGCTCTTCCCCGAGGCCCGGATCGCGAGGCTCGACTTCGACGCCACGCGGAAGCGCGGCTCCGCGGCCGCGATCCTGAGCGCGTTCCGTGCGGGGGAAACCGATTTCCTCCTCGGCACGCAGATGGTCGCGAAGGGATTCGATTTCCCCATGGTCACCCTCGTGGGGATCATCGTGGCGGACCTGCAGCTGTATCTGCCCGATTTCCGCGCCGCCGAGAGAACCTTCCAGCTCCTGACCCAGGTTGCCGGCCGTGCGGGACGCGGGGCACGAGCCGGAGAGGTGATCCTCCAGACTTACGATCCCGACCATCCGGCGCTGCGGTGCGCGGCGGCTCAGGATTTCGAGATGTTTTTCGATCAGGAGGCCGCCGAAAGAATGGAGCTTCACTATCCGCCCTTCGGCCATCTGGTGGAGGTGGAGATCCGCGGCGCGAAGAAAGAACGCGTCATTCGGGCGGCCGGCATGATCCGGGACGCCCTTGGCGTGCTCGCGCGCCAGCTCGACGTGGAGCTTCTCGGCCCCGCCCCCAAGCCGATCGCGCGAATCCAGGGGGCGGAGCGGTGGCACATCCTGATAAGGAGCGGCTCGCGGAAAACGCTCCAAGCCTATTTGAAGGGCGCGGTTCCAGTCCTCCGCACCCGAACCTGGCCGGGCGTTCGAGTCAGCGTGGATGTAGATCCCAGGCACGTGTTGTAAGTCACGCCACAGTATCATGTTATGTAGAACTGTCCCCATCCGTGGATCCGGTGAACCTGCTTGACAGGCCGGGCATCGGAGGCTCTAATCGAACGATGGGCGGAACGAGGGCCGTAGCGGACGGTATATATAGTAGACGTCGAACGAGCACCAGTCTCGGAGGTCGGATGCAACTCGTTACCATGAAAGTGAAACGTTGTCTGGCTTCGGCGGGAATCGCGAGCCTCGCCGTCTTTTCCGTCCAGCCGGCTTCCGCCAGCGTCTGTTTCACGAGCGGCAAGGTCTACGTCCAGCAAAAGGTCTACGACAAGGCCGCCTATTTTCTCGAGTGCGCGCGAAAAGGGGAGCCTACGAACGTCGAGGCGCTGTCGCTCCTCGCGTTCGCCCGCGCCCAACAGCGTGAGTACATTTCCGCCGGGGCCGCCTTCCAGCTCGGCCTCGACGCCGCGAACAAGAAGGGTGACAAGAAGAAGGTGGAGGACTTGCAGCGAAACCGGCTCGCGGTGAACGCGCAGCTGTTCAACGCCGGAATCGGGGCGCTGAACCGCGCGGGCGGCGTTGAAGTGGAGAACGATCGCTCCTCAGGGGACGAGGGGACGCCGCAGGGCAAGATCGAGAAGCAGTACGGTCCGCCGCGCGAGTACTCGCGATTCAAGGAGGCGGGGCGTGTGCACGAGTTCTGGTACTACCCTGACTCGGGCCTGACCTTCCACTTCGCTCCCAGCTCGGATGAGGCGACGAGGCTGGAATACAAGCCCTACGAGGGGCTCGGGGATCTGCAACGCGCGGTTACCGACACGACCCTCTTCCCGCTCTATTCGGGCGGCTCGTACGTGGCCGAGGCCGCGTACGATTTCCAGCTGGCGTCGTACGTTGATCCCACGTCGCTCGAGACCTACCAAAACCTCGCCTACGTACTGAGCCTCATGGGAAGAACCGAGGACGCGATGCGCGCCGCGCAAGCCGGGCTCGCGATCAAGCCGGACGACGAGAGGCTGCATAACAACCTGCGGGCCGCCGCGATGTCACGGGGGAACCGGCTCTACAACGCGAAGAAGTACCCCGAGGCGATCAAGGCGTACCGACAGGCCATGCTCGTCGATCCGAAGAGCGCGCCGGGATATGTCCTCAAGATCGCGGACGCCTGGTACGCCATTGCGCAGCCGCTCGCCAAAGGATCGCCGGCGCAGAAGGCTGCCTACGACAGCGCCGCGGTCGGGTACGCCGCCGTCGTGGAACAGCCGGGAGCCTCCGACGAGGTCAAGCAGAACGCGCTCTACAACGCGGCCGTGATCTACGCCAATCAGGAGATCTATCCCAAGGCCATCGAGATCCTTGACCGGGCCTGCGGGCTCTATCCCAAGTACAAGGAGATTTGGGCCCTGGCAGGGCAGGCGAAGTACCACGCGAAGGACGGGAAGGGCGCGGAAGCGGCCTTGCGCCACGCCCTCGAGCTGGACCCCCAAGACCCCGACAACCACCAGTACCTGTTCCTGACCTTGAACTTGCTGAACAGGAAGGAAGAGTCGGTCGCCGAGTACACGATCTACAAGGCCTTGAGCGAAGGCACGAAGAAGACGGAGGTCAAGGTCTGGGTCGATTCCGCCGATAACCGTCTGGGCGCCGCCAATCAGCTCAAGACCGTGGTCAAGACCGAAGGCGTCCCGGAAGAGGTCTACACGTACAGCGAAGGGGACAAGCGGTTCGAGACCTGGTTCTACTGGTCCAAGGGAAAATCGTTTACGTTCATGGAAGGGCAGATTTTCTCGAAGGGTGCCTTCCCTCCGAAGAAGTCGAGTTAGCGACCGCGCGTCCGGGGGTACGTTGCCTACCAGATCCCACGCGTTGATCTGCGCGCCTCGGACGTTTTCAGAATAGACCTTGACACCTTCCGGGGAGATCAGTAGTCTAAGTATACGGACCAGCAGGGGGTCCCTAGGGCCGGGATGGCGCCGACCCTGAGCAAGTTCCCCGATGATCGGATCGCCTGTGTGCGGTCCCGCGCCAA
Source organism: Candidatus Eiseniibacteriota bacterium (assembly GCA_005893265.1). Classification (GTDB taxonomy): domain Bacteria; phylum Eisenbacteria; class RBG-16-71-46; order SZUA-252; family SZUA-252; genus WS-7. Next base: position 67,292 of record VBOX01000085.1, read on the forward strand.
GCCACACCGGAATCAACCAACAACCCTCTGACGTAATAACGATTCCCGGGCTCCCTCTACCTTGAGGACCGCAGTGCGGTTAGCATAATGTCCCGCTCAACAACCCCGACCCGGCGACGCGGCGTAGATGCGCCGAGCGCCACAATCAACACCGAGGAGCCGCAGAACGATATGGAACAGCAAACCCAAACGCCGCCTACCCCAGCTCCAAGCAGCGCACCGCCGTTGCCCTCCCAGAAGGGCCTCGACATCATTCAGCTCAAGAGCAAGACCATTGCCGAGCTGATGGAGCTCGCGCACTCGCTGGGCATCCAGGGTACGAGCGGCCTCAGAAAACAAGAGCTGATCTTCAAGATCCTGGAGGGGCAGACCGAGAAAAACGGTCTCATCTTCGCGGAAGGGGTGTTGGAGATCCTCTCCGAGGGGTACGGGTTCCTCCGTTCCCCCGACTACAATTATTTGCCGGGCCCGGACGACATCTATGTGTCCCCGTCCCAGATCAAACGTTTCGATCTGAGGACCGGAGACACCGTCTCGGGTCAGGTCCGCCCGCCGAAGGACGGCGAGCGTTACTTCGCGCTTCTCCGGGTCGAGGCGGTCAACTTCGAGCCACCCGAGGCGGCGAAGGACAAGATTCTCTTCGACAACCTCACGCCGCTCTATCCTCAAGAAAAGCTCAGGCTTGAATCGAGAGCGGAGGATATGCCGACGCGGATCATGGACCTCCTGACGCCGATCGGAAAAGGGCAGCGCGGACTCATCGTGTCGCCCCCGCGCGCGGGGAAGACGGTCCTGCTGCAAAAAATCGCGAACTCGATCACGGACAATCATCCCGAGGTGATGCTCATCGTGCTCCTGATCGACGAGCGCCCCGAGGAAGTCACCGACATGGAGCGATCGGTCAAAGGAGAGGTTGTCTCCTCGACGTTTGACGAGCCCGCGGAGCGGCATGTGCAGGTGGCGGACATGGTCATCGAAAAGGCGAAGCGGCTCGTGGAGCACAACCGGGACGTCGTGATCCTTCTGGATTCGATCACTCGACTCGCGCGCGCCCACAACACCGTGGTGCCCCACTCGGGCAAGATCCTCTCGGGAGGCGTGGACGCGAACGCTCTTCAGAAGCCGAAGCGCTTCTTCGGGGCGGCCCGCAACATCGAGAACGGCGGGAGCCTCACGATCGTCGCGACGGCGCTCATCGAGACCGGGAGCCGCATGGACGACGTGATCTTCGAGGAGTTCAAAGGCACCGGTAACATGGAGGTCGTGCTCGATCGCAAGCTCGCCGACAAGCGCATCTTCCCGGCCATCGACATCAACCGCTCGGGAACGCGCAAGGAAGAGCTCTTGATGAGCCAGGAGGAGTTGAACAAGGTCTGGATCCTCCGGAAATTCTTGAACGAACTCAACCCAGTCGAAGCCATGGAATTCTTGATCGGCAAGATGAGCCAGACCAAGACGAACAAGAAATTCCTGGCGATGATGAACACGTAAGAGGGAGCGGCGCCATGAAACGAGGAGTTCACCCCGGCTACTACAACACCAAGATCGTCTGCGTCTGCGGCAACGTCATCGAGACGCGCGCGACCGTGAAGGACACCGTACACGTGGAAATCTGCTCGAACTGCCACCCGTTCTTCACGGGCAAGCAGAAGCTCGTGGATACCGCGGGCCGGATCGAGCGATTCCGCCGGAAATACGGGATCAAGGACAAGAACGCCGAGGCCGAAACGCCGGCTGCCGGCGCTTAGTCCTTCCTCCGTCCCCCCGGCACTCCATTCCCGATGCCCGATCGCCATTCGCCCATCGGTGGGCAGGCCGTCATCGAAGGCGTGATGATGCGCTCCCCCGGCAAGGTCGCGACCGCCGTGCGCCTTCCGGACGGCACGATCCAGGTGAAGACGCAGGAGTTCGTCTCGATCTCGCGCCGCGCGAAGATCTTCGGACTGCCCATCGTCCGCGGCGCGGTCGTGCTGATCGAGTCCCTTCGCATCGGGGTCCAGGCGCTGGCCTTCTCCGCGGAAGCCGCGGTGCAGACCCCCCAGGAGGCGCCCAAGGCCGGGAAGCGATTCGGCCCGCTCGGGCTGGGCATGGGGTTCACCGTCGCGATCTCGTTCCTGCTCGGATTCCTCGTTTTTTTCTATCTGCCCCTCAAGCTCACCGACTTGACCGGCGTCCGGCAGGGGCTTCTCTTCAACCTGATCGACGGCGGGTTCCGGCTCCTCTTCTTC
>VBOX01000026.1 GCA_005893265.1 Candidatus Eiseniibacteriota bacterium
GCGGAGGCGCCCGACGTCGCTCCGGCCCACCGGGCCATCACCGCGGACGATACGTTCGCGCTTCTCGTCCAGTTCGAAAACGGGGCCAGAGGGATCGTGGATCTCCTCGGTGGAGCGCATGTCCGTCGACTGACCATGGAGGTGTCGGGCTCCGGCGGCTCGTTCACGGTGCTGGACGCGTATCGACTCGGTCGGCCGAAGGGGGACGGCACCTTCGAGGAGGTCCCCATCCCCGACGACCTGAAGCTAAAGCAAACCCGGAAGGAACGCCTGCTCGCGCCGTTCTCGGTGAAGGTCGAGATGATCCGCGCGGCGATTCAGGAAGGAAAACCGGCGAGCCCCGATTTCGCGGACGGCGTCGAGGTCCAGAAAGTTCTCGACACCGCCCGCCTGAGCGATCAGTCGGGTGCCTGGGAAGCGATCGGCGGCTGAGTGGCGCCGCTCAGCAGCCCAACATCCAGAGCGGCGCCAGCATCAGCAAGAGATACGTCAGATACTGAACGATCGGATCCGACGGTTCCATCGCGGTCCTATCGCAAGAGCATGAAGCGAGCTGACCGGCGTTGGTCCCCGACCTCGAGCTTGCTGAAATAGATGCCGGACGTCACCGCCCTGCCACGCGAGTCCGTTCCGTCCCACGGTATGTGATGCACCCCGGCCGGCGTCGGGCCGTCGACCAACGTGCGCACGAGCCTTCCCCCCACGTCGTAGACACGCAGGACCACGCGCGCATCCGAGGGAAGTACGAAGCCGATCTCGCTCCGCCCCCGCGACGGGTTGGGTCGGGCGCCCAAGAGCGCCGGTGCGGCAACGACGGCCTGCGAGATGACTAGGTCAGGATTGAATGACGTGATCCAGGCTGGCGCCCCGCTCGACGTGCCCGCCTTCACGCCGTTGAGCATGAGCGCGCCGGACGCGGAGGTCCCCTGAATCCGCTCGAGCGCGACCTCGATCAGTAGCGTGTGGCCGGTTCCCGGGCCCGCGGCCGTCGTATAGACGATCGCGTGCGCCATACCCGATCCATCGATCGCCCATTCGAGCTGGTCCTGCGCGTTCGCTTGGGCGAGCTTGAGGCCGCGGATTCGGACGGGAGCCGCGGACGGATTGAGCAGGAACTGCGTGCCGCCCCAATCCTGGCCTGTCTGGATCTGGACCGTCGCGAAGCCTTCGACCTCGTTGATCCAACGCACCGAGCCCCAGCTGATCCGGTTTCCACCCGGGGCGCCCGGAGAGATTGCGGGCGAGCCTGTTCCGTTCATGAACGGCAGGATCTTCCGCACGCAGCAGACCACATCCCGGATGTCGATCGAGCCGTCGCTGTTGCAGTCCGCACGTGCCGCGACGCTGTCCGGGCAGGCCGAGGATGAATCGCTCCCGTTGCCCAGGGCGCAGCGGACCAGCCGAATCACGTCGAGAATGTCGGAGATTCCGTCTCCGTTCACGTCGCAGCTGGTGGGTGAGACACAGATGTAGCCGTCTGGGACCGGGACTAGAGTCGGGCAGGCAGGGATCGCTTCTCCGTCGGGATTGGCGACGATCGTCGCGAGATCGAGGACCCGGAACGTTTGGGGACTGGTCTCCGGTGCGATCGCGTAGCAGATCCGGACCACCGGTCCGTCGCCCGGCGGGATCTGGGTTCCGTCCGTCGAATAGAGAATGATCCTGGTGCGGAAACCCTCCGCGGTCCAGCCTACATGGAATCCCGCGGCGCGCCCGACCGGATCGACCGAGACCGCGTGGACGAACGGATCGGCCGGGACGCCTCCATCCGGGTCCCTGACCTCGAGGGCAGTTTGGAGGCCGCCCACGTGGGTCGTGTTCATCAGCGTGAGGCCGAGACAGGCGGTCCCTCCGGGAGGAACGGCCACCGTGCAGAGCGCCCCTGGGACCGGCTCGCCGGGGCGGTCGGGGCTGAAACCCATGAGGTAGCACCCAGTCCCTGTGCAGTTCAGACCAGGCTGGACGGTGAATGTCGCCGACGCGAAGCTCTCACTGATGACTGAATCGGAGGAGTCCGCGGCATAAGGAACCACACGTTCCCTTGCGGCGGCGAGGTACTCGCCTTGAGCGAGCCCGCCGACCTTGAAGGATCGCGAATAGGGTGTGATTACCAAAGGGCAGGGGCGCTCGAGTAGCGGGTTCGGCTCCCGGACCGTGATTTCTATCTGGAAGCGGTACGGGCACGGGCCCGGTCGCATGCAGGGGATGAGCTCCGGACCCCTGATCGTGGCGCCGATGATCTCGTAGCAGGGGTCCGGCGTATCCCCTTCCACCGTGATCGTGACGGAATCGCACGTCGTCGGTTGGGCGGGCACCACGGTCACTTGCTTGAGCGTCGCGCCCGCGGGGGATGCGAGCGCGAGAGAAACGAGAAGCCAAAATCCTCTTGTCGCCGCCCCACCGAGAAGACGGCGAACACCTCGGACGACCTGGATACGTCGGTCCATGGTCAACCCCCTGATTTTCCCTACCGGCCCTGCGGAAACAAAAGCTCAGAAACGCGCGATGGGGGGAGCTCCGTTCGCGTCTTGATCGTGGCCGGGGCCGTCATCGCCATCGAACTCACCGTCGTGATCCTTGTCCATGCCGATCTTGATCGCGTGACGGATTGCTTGGCGTATCGCCAGGTCGTTTTCGGGATCGCGCGGATCCAGGAAGCGGCCTTCTCGATCGACCAGCATTCGATTCAAGTCGAAGACGAGGAACGCGGTGGCCGGAGTATCGGACGCCAGGGTGAACGTGCCATGGACGATGAACTCATCGTCGATCCGGGCCTGGTATGTGAACGGGCCGCCCCCGTCGCCCGAAATGGTGCCTTCGAGAAAGACAGTGCTGCCGATCAGGAAGCTCAGATCGGGAGTCGCGGCCGGGTCTCCCGAGTGAAGCGCCTGCAGATGTCCCATCACCTTGGAGTAGACGCCGGGCGGGACGAGCTTCGTGTCGAGGACGTCAGCGTGATGCGAGAGAAGATCGATCACAAACGGCCCCCGAAAGACGATCCCGTTTTCGTGGTCGCCCTCGTGCTCCCCGAGGCTGTCGCCGTCGGCCTCGTGCTCGCCTAAGCTGTCCCCGTCGGCCTCGTGCTCGCCAAGGGTATCCTCCCCGGCCCCGTTCTCGTCCCCGTCGCCCTCGGGCGTCTGGAAGCGGACATCGCGCACCACGAGAAGTGCCCGGGCGAAGCTGAAAACAACGTGGCTCGTATCAGAATCTGCGGAGGCGGCCGTCGCGGCGCGGAGCGCGCGGACCGAGCTCACCCCGCTCCCTTGGGACTTGAGCGTGAGCGGAACCATCTTGGCGGGCCCGGAAATTTGCTTGGAGCAACCGGCCGCGCCTAGGATAGATAGGAACAAGATGACGAGGAGTGGAGGAGCGAGGGTATTGACCTTGGACTTCAAGTCCTTTCGTTTCATGGCCTTTAGTCTCCCAAGCACAGGTGTATGGCTAGCCCCCCTCGCGTGTCTCACGCAACCTATTTATACTACCACCGCTCTTTCCAGCTTGAAATAGCCCGGCCAGGAGGCGTCATGAATCACCATCGATCGATCCGCCCGATGTCGCTCCTCTTCATCTTGGTCTTCTCCGTAGCGATCCCGGCGAAGACCGCCCTGGCATCGGGCTCCGGGCGATTGGGCCGCGATGTACTGCCCACGTTCGAGGCCATCAAGCTGAACCTGGATGCGAGGAAGCCCAGCTACACCGGATCCGCCCACATCGTGCTGCAAGTCACCTCCTCGACCGATTCGTTTCAGTTTCATTCGGAGGGGCTCACGCTCCGTCGGGTGACGCTCCGCTCCGCGAAGGCGATCGTGCCGTCCACGCACGGGGCCGCGGGTCCCGCCGTGGCCACGGTGAGAGTGCGCTCGCCGCTCGCGCCCGGCGCATACACGCTCGACATCGATTTCACGAACAAGTTCAGCACGCAGGCCCAGGGTCTGTACCGTCTCGAGACCGGCGGCGAGTCGTACTGCTTCACCCAGCTCGAATCGGACGACGCGCGGAAATCATTTCCGTGCTGGGATGAGCCCTCGTTCAAGATTCCCTACCAGCTCACGCTGACGGTGCCGAAGGCGCACCGCGCGGTGACGAATACGCCGGTCGCCCGCGTGGTTCCCGGGAAGACGACGAAGACCGTGGTGTTCCGGCGGACCAAACCGCTTCCGTCGTACCTGCTCTTGATCGCCACCGGCCCGCTCGAGATGGTTCCCATAACCGGGATGTCGGTTCCGGGGAACGTCGTCAGCGTGAAGGGCACGTCCGCGCTCTCGGGCACCGCCGCGGCGATGGCGCCGCGCCTCATCGGCGCGCTCGAGCGCTACTTCGGCAGGCCCTATCCCTACGAGAAGCTCGATGTCATCGCCGTGCCGGAATTCTGGCCGGGCGCGATGGAGAATGCGGGCGCGGTCACGTTCCGGGACGACGTGCTGCTCGTCGAGCCGAAGACGGTCAGCGTCCGCCAGCTCTCGACGCTCTCCGTGTTCATGGCCCACGAGTTCGCCCACATGTGGTTCGGGGATCTCGTCACGATGGAGTGGTGGGACGATCTCTGGTTGAACGAGGCGTTCGCCGAATGGATGGGAAACAAGATTTCCGATGAGGTCTACCCCGAGTACAGGATGCACGTCCAGGACCTGCAGGCCACGCAGGGAGCGATGAGGATCGACTCCCGTCTTTCGACGCGCGCCATCCGGCAGCCGGTGAGCGCGCTCGACAACCTCCTCCAGGCAGCGGACGAGCTCGCCTACAAGAAGGGGCAGGCGGTTCTCGGGATGTTCGAGCAGTGGCTCGGCCCCGAAACGTTCCGGGCCGGCGTTCTCGCCTATCTGAAGGAACACGAGTGGGGGAACGCGGTCGGCTCCGATCTCTGGTCCGCGCTCTCGAAGGCTTCCGGCAAGGATGCGTCGGGGCCGATGAGCACGTTCCTCGATCAGGGAGGAGTCCCGCTCCTGACGGTTGAGGTGCAGGCGGACGGCCGCGTGAAGCTGAGCCAGCGGCGTTTTCTTTCCTACGGTGTCCAGGCGCCCGGAGATCCGCTTTGGAAGATTCCGATCGCGCTTACCTACTCGGACGGATCCGCGGTGCGGACGCAGCATGTGCTCTTGACCGAGCGGGAGATGACCGTCGCATTGGAAGGGACCCGCGCGCCGGTCTGGGTGAACCCGAACCACGACGCGTCCGGCTACTATCGCTGGACTGTTCCATTGGAAACGATGGAAAAGCTCGCGGCCAACGCCGCGGAGATCATGTCACCCGGTGAACGGGTCGGGTTCCTCGGCAATCTGGCCGCGCTCCTCGATGCCGGGCTCATCCATGGCGACGAGTACGTCCGGCTGCTGGGACGATTCGCCGCCGACCCCAATCCCGAGGTCATGACGGCCGTCCAAGGGGGCGTCGATCATGTTCGCCGGACATTCGTGACCGCCGAGGTAGCCGACGCCTTCGCCGCCTACGTGCGCCGGACCCTCGGACCGGCGCTCGACCACATCGGGCTGTCGCGGCGTCCCGGCGAGGAGGACGGTGTCTCGCTCGTCCGGCCGACCCTGGTCTTCATGCTCGGGGACTATGGGAAGGATTCCCGGGTTCTCGCCTTCGCCGACTCGCTCGCAAAGCAGTACATCGCCGCCCGCGCGTCGGTCGACCCTTCGCTGGCCGGAGTCGCGCTCAGCCTCTCGGCCCTGCACGCGGACGCCTCACTCTTCGCGGACTACAAGCGGCGATTCGAGTCGGCGAAGATTCCCGCCGACCGGTCGCGGTTCCTGAGCGCGCTCGGTCATTTTCGCGATCCGAAGCTCGTGGACGAAGTTCTTCATTACTCGCTGCAGGGACCGGTCCGTCCCCAGGAGGTCTTCACGCTCGCGAACGCCGTCGACTCGGCAATCGAGAACGAGGATCTCCTGTACCGCTGGATCGAAGAGGATTTCGGGGCGATCTCGACGAAGATCCCGCCGATGTATGTGGTCTTCCTTACGGGGTACGCGGGCGGTTGCTCGGTAAAGCGGCTCGAGGCGGCGAAGTCATTCTTCGCGGCGCCCCCGCACGCGGTTCCGGGAACGGACAAGGAGCTGGCGAAGGTTGCGGACCAGGTGAACGATTGCGCCGGGTTGAGGGAACGGGAGGGGGCGGTCGTGGCGGCCTACCTGAGCCAATCCGTCGGGGCGCGATAGCGCGGCCGGAAGGGAGCGCCGGTCCGGGCGTGGCGGTCTGATAAAAAAGGGGCCCGGGTTCCGGGCCCCTGCCGTATTAGTGGTTGCGGGGAGAGGATTTGAACCTCTGACCTTCGGGTTATGAGCCCGACGAGCTACCAGGCTGCTCCACCCCGCGCGCGTATCTTGCCTTAGCCCGCCGCGGTTGTAAAGCGCCTACTTCGCCGAGTCCTCCTCCGCCTGATACCGGTAGAGAATCTCGTCCTTCTTGACCATATGGAACCGCTCGCGGGCAACGCGCTCCGAAAGGAGTGGGTCCTTCGTCGTGTTCTTCCGGCTCTGCTCGGCCCGGTTCGCCTCGACCGCGAGGAGCCGCCTTCGCGCGCGAAGCTCCCCCGTCTCGTGCTGTAGCGCGCGGATCCGAATGAAGCCGCTGTCTCCGCCAACGAACGAATAGACGAGATAGCCCAGCAGGAGGCCCGCGCTCCAGAGAAGCAGCCGCCGCTTCTTGCTTTTCTCTCGGGGCGGGAGCCTGAGAAATTTCCGAGCCGGCGGATCCTTTGGGCTCTGGTACGGGGATCGCATCATGGCCGCGTGCTCACCGTGCGTCCGCGGTCTCGCGCGAGCCGCCGCTCAGCTTCCGGAAGGCGGCTGCTCCCGGGTAGGTCGCCTCGTCCGCCAGCTGCTCCTCGATCCGGAGGAGCTGGTTGTATTTCGCGATCCGCTCGCTTCGAGAGAGCGATCCGGTCTTGATCTGCCCCGCGTTCACGGCCACCGCGAGGTCCGCGATCGTCGTGTCCTCGGTCTCGCCGGAGCGATGCGAGATCACGGTCGTGTAGCCGGCGCGGTTGGCCATTCCGATCGTGTCGAGCGTTTCGGTCAAGGTCCCGATTTGGTTCAGCTTGATCAGGATCGAGTTCGCGACTCCCTCTTCGATCCCGCGGCGCAAGATTTCAGGGTTGGTGACGAAGATGTCGTCCCCCACGAGCTGGACCGTGGCGCCCAGGGCTCCTGTCAGGTGCTTCCAACCGTCCCAGTCCCCTTCGGCAAGGCCGTCCTCGATCGAGACGATCGGGAACCGCTCCAGGAGATCGCCCAAGTACTGGGTGATCGCGCGCGCGTCGAGTCCCTTTCGGCCGTCGAGGGAGTAGGACCCTCCCTTGTGGAGCTCCGATGCCGCGACGTCGAGCGCTAAGGCGACGTCTTCGCCGGGGCGATAACCCGCCTTCTCGATCGCGCGCATCAGAAAATCGAGGGCGTCAGCGTTCTTGCCCAGATTCGGGGCGAAGCCCCCTTCGTCCCCGACCGCGGTCACCAGCCCCTTGTCGCGGAGCAGCCCTTTCAGGGCGTGGAATACCTCGGAACCCATACGCAGCGCTTCCGAGAAGGAAACGGCACCCACAGGGACGATCATGAATTCCTGAATATCCAGGTTGTTGTCCGCGTGCGCGCCTCCGTTCACGACGTTCATGAGCGGAACGGGCAGCGTCTTCGCGTTCGCGCCGCCAAGGTAGCGATAGAGCGGGAGAAGGTGCGAGTCGGCAGCCGCCTTCGCCGTGGCGATCGAGACCCCCAGAATCGCGTTCGCGCCGAGGGCCTTCTTGTTCGGCGTGCCGTCCAGGTCGATCAGGAGATGATCGATGTATGCTTGGTCGTCGGCGTCCTCGCCCACCAGGTGACCCGCGATCGTTTCGTTCACGTTCGCGACGGCCCGGGTCACGCCCTTGCCCCCGTACCGCTTGGGATCCTGGTCGCGAAGCTCGAGCGCCTCCCGCGAGCCCGTCGACGCCCCGGACGGGACCCCGGCCCGGCCGATCGCACCCCCTCGGAGCGCGACCTCGACCTCGACCGTGGGCATCCCTCTCGAGTCCAGTATTTCCCTAGCGTATATCGATTCGATCTCGGTCATGGGAGCACTGGACGCTAGGGTCGGAGCGGGCGGTCCGTCAAGGGAAAAGCCTTGACGGACGCAGGATAGGGCCACTAGGTTCCGCCCCCGAGCCCGAGGCAAACGCTTTCACCTCCGGCTTGCCGGCGGCCCGCAGAGGGACCGACGAAACTTGAAACGCCGCTGGAGCGTAGGGGCGGTGAACGGCATCCAGCGAGGGCTTGAGTTGGCGTCCGACGAACGGGACCTGGTCCGGCGATGCCTCGCGCGTGAAGAGCGCGCCTATCGCGAGTTGATACGCCGGTACCAAACACCGGTCGTGAACCTCGCGTGGAGGATCACCGGAAGTCCCGAGGACGCGGCCGAGGTGGCGCAAGAGACTTTTATCCGGGTCTTGAGGTCGCTTCATACCTACGACCCGGAGCGGCCGCTCAAGACCTGGCTCTTCAAGATCGCGGCGAACCTGGCCCTGGACGCGATCCGGCGCCGCAAGCGCCGCCCGGTCTCGATCGAGGACCTCTTCGGCGAAGACGAGGGTCCGCTCCTGGAAGCGGTGGAGCCCGGGCCCGGGCCCGACGCCCAGCTCATGCTGGACCGGTCGGTGGAGCGCTTCGATCAGCTGGTCCGGGAAATGCCGGAGCATTACCAGGCGATTCTGTATTTGCGATATCGCGAGGACCTCGCCTACGAGGAAATCGCCGAGACTCTCAGCATCCCTCTCGGCACGGTGAAAGTGCGGCTCCATCGGGCGCACGAGATCTTGAGACGGAAGTTGTCGGCGCG
>VBOX01000027.1 GCA_005893265.1 Candidatus Eiseniibacteriota bacterium
CGGCGTGATCCGGGGGTTCATCGTCGAGAAGGGCACGCCCGGATACTCGACCAAGGACATCCACGGCAAGTTTTCGCTGCGCGCTTCGGTCACGTCAGAGCTCACGTTCCAGGATTGCCGGATACCTCTCAAGAACCTGCTTCCCAACGTAGAGGGCTTGAAGGGCCCGCTCGGGTGCCTGAACCAGGCTCGGTACGGCATCGCCTGGGGCGGGATCGGCTGTGCGATGGCCTGCTATCACGAGGCGCTGAACTACGCCAAGACCCGGATCCAATTTGACAAGCCCATCGCGTCGTTCCAGATGGTGCAGGAGAAGCTCGCCTGGATGATCCGCGAGATCACGAAGGCCCAGCTTCTCGCATTGCAGATCGGGAGGCTCAAAGACGCGGGCCGGGTGCAGCCGCACCACATCTCGCTCGGGAAGATGAACAACATCCAGGTCGCCCGCGAGATCGCGCGTCTGGCCCGGGAGATCCTGGGTGCCAGCGGCATCACGGACGAGTACCAATGCGGCCGCCACATGTGCAACATCGAGTCGGTCTACACCTATGAGGGCACGCACGACATCCACACGCTGGTCATCGGCGAGACCATCACCGGAATTCCGGCCTACAAGTAGATCTAACCTTGGCGGCTTTCGGTCTACTCTGCCGCATCGCAACGTGTTCCGGTTGCGAGTGAATGTGCGGACTCAACGTGCCCCGGAGCACGTGATTATGTAAACTGCGGCGGACTGCGTGACGACCAATTCCTCCCGGGAGAGGTTGACGGCTGGCCCCACCCACCTAGAACGGGAAGAAGAACTGCACCAAGTATTCCTGATAGTCCCCAATTAGCTCCTCGTGGTGATCCCGGAAGGACAGCTTGACCTCGGTGAACGGCACCGGAACCAGATCCGCCTCGACAAGCCAGCGCCTGTAGAGATCACCGGATAGCTCGCGGTTCGGCTCCAGGTAGTCGAGCTTGCCCCGGACGTTGATCCCGCGCGCCACCCGATAGTCCAGCTCCGCGAACGCGGCCCAGAGGTTGGCGGTGCGCAACGAGTCCTCCGCGGTTCCCCCGGCGTACTCTCCGATCGCGGTGAACTTCCGCCAGGTGCTCATCGCGTAGAGAGCCCAGCGGTCCTGGGTGGTCCCGGCCAGCTCGCGGAACTGATGGAACCCCGAGAGCCCTGCCGAGAGGCGCTTCCCGGAAAGGCCGACCTTGCCGGCGAGGGTCTGTGCCCGCTCGGCGCTGATCGTCCCCGAGCCGTTGGTGAAGGAGAGCTGACCGAAACGCGACGAGCTGGCCGAGCCGACCTCGAGACCCGCGTCATCCTTTTGCGAGTCGTACGGCAGGAAGTAAGGAACCCGAACGTAGGACGTGTGGTCGTCCTGCCTCAAGCCGAAAGGAAGCCGGAACCGGCCGAGCTTGGCGTAAAGCCCGTGCGGAAGCCCGTGAACCAGGCCGTAGAGCTCGCGCGCCTCGAACGCGTCGGGGTCGATCGTGATCCCGCGGCTCATGACCACGGTCAGGTAGTCGTGGGGCGTGAGGGCCACATTGAGCTGCCCCTGCATCGGGAAAAAGGTCGAAGTCTGGAGCGTTCGGCCGCCGCTCTCATGCGAGGCGATGTAGAGCAGCCTCGTGTCGAGCCCTATCGAGACCCACTCGCTCAATCGAGGATCCACCGTCACGTTGGCCCACTTCTGCTCGGTATCCATCCCGTGGCGGTTCTTGCAGTAGAGAAAACCGAAATCGTTCCGCATCCCGCCGCCGTTGGGGTCGAAGTGACACGAAACGCAGGTCTTCCCCTCCCGCGAGGCGTACAGAGGCAACGCCCCGGCACGCATCGGAAGCGCCAGACCCAGCGCCGTCAGCACAACGAGTGTCGGTATCAGAGCGCGCAAAAAAAGACCGGAGAGTCGAGCCACGGGTGTCACGTTGCCTTCCTCCTTCCCGCGAGTGAGTACGCCGGCTCCTTCAAGTGAAACAACGCAAGGTAGAGCGCCACGGCCGCCAGCAGGAGCCCCGCGCACGCGACCCGAGGGAAGCCGAACCGATCGATAAAGCCACCGCCCGATCCCGCGACGAGCGCCACCACGGGCGCCGTGATTGCCGGGATCGCGCCCAGCCATGCCGTGTTGTCCTCGTGAGGACAAAAAGCCATTGAGAGATTGAACTGCGCGAGGCGGTCGGTGACGATATAGAGCCCGGTGGCGAACGCGGTGACGTAGTAGAGCGCCGGGTGCGACCCCCAGATCGCCACACCGAGCCCGATCGTGAGCGAGACCACGGACACGATCGCCACCTTCGCGTATCCAAAGCGGTCCCCCACGACGCCGGTCAGGATGCTCCCGATCATCTGCCCCGCCATGCACACCGCGGTGAAGATCGCGGAATCACGAGCCCTCAATCCGAAGCGCCTCTCGGCGAAGACCGGATAGTACGAGATGAGGAGCCATCCCCCGACGGTAAGTACCACGATCGCGAGGTAGACGCGCACGCCGCCGCGATCGGAGAGCACTTCGCGCATGTGGCGGATCACCGTCGCGACCGCCTGGCCCTGCGGCGCCGTCGCGCCAGGATCCTCCACGACCGGGAGAAAGAAAAAGGAGCCGACCGTCATGCAGATTCCTGCGACGAGGAAACCGACCGCGTAATTCTGGGGGAACGGCAGCGCGCTCGAAAGGATTCGATTCGCCACCCATCCCCCGATGACCCCCATCAAGGTCTGGAAGAAGAAGATCGTCCCGAACGAGGTCGCCCGAAGCTCGGGGCGCGTCACCTTCCCAATGAAATTGATCCAGACCGGGATGAAGAGGCCCATGAAGCCCCACGCGGTTCCCCACAGGACGAGGAACACCGTGATGTCGAGCCCAGGGCTGTGCCGCCCCCCAATGCCGAACCAGATAGCCGCCAGGACCCACGGGATCCCCGAAGCGGCGTGAAAGACGAACACCGCCTGCTTGCGGAGGGGAAGGTGGCTTGTGAAGTGGGATCCGAAGGCGCCGGGCAAATACGCCATGAGCGTCCACACCGCCGGCAACGCACCCAGGACCGTGTTGGAAGCGCCGAGATGCGAGAGAAAGACGGGGACGATCGCGACGACCGAGATGAGCGCCAAGGAGACGCCCCAGAACGCCTCCACGCCTAGAGCCCAGGTGACGTTTTTCCAGTGGCGCTCGAGAGGGAGCGTCATGGCGGCGGACACTAGCAGGTCGCCCCACACGCCACAACGAAGGTGTGGGCGCTACCGGACCCGGTACACGAGCACCGCGCCCGCGGCCATCATGAGCGCGGCGTACCCGAACCCAAGAAGCGGATTGGCGAGCCAAAGAGCCCCCACGATGAGGCTCGAGGCGAGATCGCCGGCGCCGTTCACGAGGCCGAGCACACCGAACGCCGTTCCCCGCGTTTCCGCGGGGGCAAAATCGGCGGTCGCGGCTCCCTCGAGCGTGTCTTCCACGCCCGCGACGAAGCCCGCCAAGGCGAAGACCCCGGCGAGGACGCCGACGTCCGCGATTCCCCGCGCGAAGACGACTCCCGCGGAGATCGCCATCGCGGCGCCGACCGCGTAGCCCAGCGCGAGAAGGCCTCGGCGACCAACACGGTCGCTTAGCCAGCCCACAGGAAATGGAGTCACCGCGTAGACGACGTTGTGGACCACGAAGAGGAGCGCACCGATCGCGGCCGCGTTCACCGGTCCGCGGCTCGGCGCGAGCACGTGGGCGGCGCCCATGATGAGGAGGGTATGCGCGAAGTCCCCGGCGCCGAAGATGCCGACCCCCACGAGATAACGCCGGAACGTGCGCGGAAGCCCACGAATGGTCGCGAGGAAGCGCGGAACGTTCGGCTTCGTGCCGGTGCGTTCGGTCACGAAGGCCCACACCACAAGGCCGGAGAGAATGCCGGGCACGATGGAGAGCAGGAACACCCAGCGGAAGGGATCGGTAGGATGGCCGTCGAATCTGGAAGCGAGCCAGGGAAGCGCAGCCGCGGCGAACAGCGGGCCGAGAACGGCGCCAACCGTGTCTCCGGCGCGATGAAACCCGAACGCGCGGCCGCGCGCCTCGGCCGGCACCGATTGCGTGAGGATGACGTCGCGCAGGGGTCCTCGCGCGCCGCGCGAGATCCAGCCCGCGGTCCGGGCGCCGAGGATCGCGACCCAGGAATTCGCGAGCGCGTAGGCTCCGGTGGAGATGCCGGTGACGAGGTAGCCGGCGACGACGAACGGTTTCCTCCGCCCCACGCGGTCCGAGATCCAGCCCGTGAGGAGCTTCACCGAGCTGGAAGCCGCGTCCGCGATGCCCTCGATGGCGCCCAGCGCGACCGGCGGCGCGCCGAGCGCGGCGAGAAAGGACGGTAACGCCGCGGTCGCCGTTTCGTGGCCCAGGTCGGAGAGGAGGCTCGTGACGGCGAGCGCCCAGACGTTGCGGTTGAGCCACCGCTGGGGCGCTTGCTCCGGGCCTGCGTGCGGGAGCGGCTCCGGCTGGCTCACTCCGCGGTCTCCACCCAACGCGCGAGCAGCTCATCCAGGGCAGAGCGCGCGCGGCCGTATTCCTCGCTCGCTTCGCGGAGCGCGGCGAGATCCCCCTTGGCGGAATCGTCCTCCATCGCGGCCGTCAGCTCGGCGAGCCTCCGCTCCAGACCCGCGATCTCGGCCTCGAGCGATTTCTTGGCCCGGTCGCGCTTTCTCTGCTCCCGCTCGACCCGATCCCGCTCTGTCCTCTGGAGGGCGCGGGCCTCCTTTGTGGAACCGAATGGGACAGGATGCGCGGACGACTTCGGTGCGGCGGCCGTCTTGGACGCGGGCGCTGTCTTCGTCGCCGACGCGCGTTTCTCGCGGGCGTCGGAGAACGTGCCCCGGTAGGCGCGCGCTTCCCCCGCGTCGAGCCACAGGATTTGAGTCGCGACCGCGTCCAGGAAGTAGCGGTCATGCGACACGACAATCAGCGTTCCGTCGTAGGCCTTGAGCGCCGCCTCGAGAGATTCGCGTGAGGCGATGTCGAGGTGGTTCGTCGGCTCATCCAGAAATATCAGGTTGGGCCCGGACCAGATCAGCCGAGCCAGGCCGAGCCGTGTCCGCTCGCCCCCGCTCAGCGTGCCCACCTTGCGGTGAACCTCGTCGCCGCGGAAGAGGAACCCGCCGAGAAAATTGCGGACCTGGACCTCGTCGGTCGTGGGCCTCAAATCCCAAAGCGTGTCGAGGACCGACGCATTCGGGGACAGATCCTGGGCCTCCTGATCGAGCCCCGCCTGCTTCACGCCCGCCCCCCACTCCACCGTGCCCTCGAGCGGCACAAGCTCGCCGTTCAGGACGCGCGATCCATAGCCCATCGTGATGCCGCGGGTCGCGATCACATGCGAGCCGGAACGGGAGGCGCGCAGCCGATCGAACGTCGCGACCTCGTCGGTCTCCCCTCTCGGACGCTCCAGGGGCCCTTCGCGCTCGAGGCGCTTCCGGCGGCTCTGCGCCTGCTTCGTCTTCTGTCCCGCGATGTTCCTCCGGATGAAGTCTTCCTGCCTCTCGCGCTCCTTCAAGTCCAGGGCGTAGCGCTTGGCCTCCTGTTCCATTCGCGCGAGCTTCTTCCGGGCGAACTGGGTGTAGTTGCCGGCGTGTTGCTCGAGCCCGCCGTGCTCGATCTCGGCGACCGACGTGCAGACCCGGTCCAGGAGGGTCCGGTCGTGGGAGACCAGCACAAAGGGCTCGCTCGAGCGGGCGAGGAAGTTCTCGAGCCATTCGGTCGCGCCGCTCAACGTCCGGAGCGGCTGCGCCCAGAGCGGCCGGCCGACACCCAAACCCTCGAGAATCTCCTCCACGCGGTTGTCGATCGAGTGGCCGCCCATCCGCGCGAAGTAATCGTGGAGGTGCCCCAGCTCGTGGGCGAGCGCGGTCAGCTCTTCCGCGGGCGCGTCGCCGCGTTTCAGAAGCTCCTCCCGAACCGCATCCTCGCGCTCCATCAGCTCGAGCAGCTCGCGAAAGGCCCCGCGCGCGTACTCAAACGCGGTTTCCTCGCCGTCGGGCTCGATCTTTTGGTCGAGCATCGCCACGCGGACGCGGGGGGAGACCGAGCGCGTTCCACGCTCCGGCTGGACCGTGCCCGCCAGAATTCGGAGCAGGGTCGTCTTGCCGGTGCCGTTTCTGCCGACGAGGCCCATGCGCGCGTCGTCGCCGACACGAAAGGAAAGGTCCTCGAACAGGGTGCGGGCGCCGAATCCGTGTGTGACCCGGTCGAGGCGGACCAGGATCATCCGGAAGGCTTCTTGCGCTTTGGGTCGCCGGATGACTTCTCGCCCCCGGTCCCGCGGCGCTTTTGTTTCTCCGCGTTCAGCAGCTTGAGCCGTTCCACCAGCTCGGCTTCGTGACCGCGCGGGACCCCCTCCCAGTAACGAGCGTCTTGAAGCTCGTCCGGAAGATACCGTTGGCCGACGATGGCCTCATCGAAGTTGTGGGCGTACTCGTAGCCTTTGCCGTAGCCGAGGTTCTTCATGAGCGGCGTCGGCGCGTTTCGAATGTGGAGCGGGACCGGGTAAGGAGGCTTCTCGAGCGCATCGCGCGAGGCGCGCCCGTAGGCCACGTAGACCGAGTTGCTCTTGGGAGCGAGGGCGAGGTAGACGACCAATTCGGCGAGGGCGGTGTTCCCCTCGGGCATCCCGAGAAAGTGCACCGCGTCCTTGACCGCCACCGCCAGCCGAAGCGCCTCGGGATCGGCGAGTCCCACGTCCTCGGAGGCGAACCGCATGAGCCTTCGCGCCACATAGAGCGGATCCTCCCCCGCCTCGAGCATCCG
Source organism: Candidatus Eiseniibacteriota bacterium (assembly GCA_005893265.1). Taxonomy (GTDB): domain Bacteria; phylum Eisenbacteria; class RBG-16-71-46; order SZUA-252; family SZUA-252; genus WS-7. The sequence continues at coordinate 6,771 of VBOX01000027.1, forward strand.
CGCGAGCCAGTAGAGCCCGGCGTCGGGATCGCTGCCGCGGAGGCATTTGTGGAGCGCGGAGATGATGTTGAAATGCTCCTCCCCAGCGCGGTCGTACGGGAGCATCTTCCGCTGGGCGGCCTCCCGCACTTCCGTATCGGTGATGCCGCGCGCGCCGGCGCCCGTCGCGATCATCGCCGCCCCCTCGAGGATGTTGAGCGCGATCCGGGCGTCTCCCCCTGAGAGCCGCGCGATCAGCCTGTACGTGTCCTCAGCGACCTCGGGTGGGCGTCCTCCCAAACCGCGCTCCGTATCGGCGGCAGCGCGTTTCAGGATCTCGACGATCGCATCTTCCGAGAGCGCGGGCAGCACGATGACCTGCATCCGCGAGAGAAGGGCGTTGATGACCTCGAACGAGGGGTTCTCGGTCGTGGCTCCCATCAGCACGATGGTGCCGTCTTCGACGTGAGGCAGGAACGCGTCCTGCTGCGCCTTGTTGAAGCGGTGGATCTCGTCGACGAAAAGGAGCGTGGCGACGCCGCGAGCCTTCTTCTCCAGACGGGCGCGCTCGATCACCTCTCGAACCTCCTTCACACCCGACGTGACCGCGCTGAACGCGACGAAATGGCTCCCGCTCGCCTGCGCGATGAGGCGCGCGAGCGTGGTTTTTCCGGAGCCGGGAGGGCCCCAGAAGATCACGGATGGCAGCTCCCCCCGCTCGACCGCGCTGCGCAGAAGGCTTCCCGGCCTCAAGAGATCCCCCTGCCCGAGGAATTCCTCGAAATTGCGCGGCCGCATGCGCTCGGCGAGGGGGGCTCTCTTGGCGCGGCGTCGTCGCTCTTCGGGAAAGAGATCCAGCGGCTCGGTCATGAGATCGGTCCTCGCGGGGGCGGCGCGCTCACCCTGGGAGGAAGGTAAGCTCGACGGTACGGTGTCGTGGCCCGTCGAATTCGCAGAAGAAAATTTCCTGCCAGCGCCCCAGCCGGAGCTTCGAGTTGCGGACCGGGACCAGGGTCGATGTCCCGACAAACCCTTCATTCACGCAGATGCCGGCCGTGGTGTGGGGCACGTAGAGATGGAGGACGCCCGAGCTGGCGAGAAGGCCGGCCGCCTCACTCCGGATGCGATCGCTTAGGGGGACAAATTCCGTGCGCGCGCGGGTGTGAACCTCGAGGATGTGACTGCCTTTGCCCAATCGATACCCCCGCTCTCACCTCGGACCGTCACGCAGGCTGGAAAAGCTCGACGACGTTTCCGCAGCCGTCCTCGACCAGGATCTGCTTTCCGCCCGGACCCGAGACGATGTCGTTTCGGAACGTGATCCCGTCCCGCTTCATGGCCCCGACGCGCGCCTCCAGGTCCGGGACTTCCACGACGAGCCGGTTCCACCCTCCGGGGATGGGCTTCCTTCCGTCCGGCATCGGCCGCGCGGCGGAGCTTTCCGGCCCGCTCAGCCAGAGCGTGGTGTCGCCGAACGCTACCATCGCGAACGGTTTCCCCCACCGTTCCGAAAGGCTGAACCCCAGCTTCGTCGTATAGAACTCCACGGCGCGATCGACGTCATCGACCAGGTACCGGACCACGGCCATATCAGGACTCCCTGGGTTCCTCGGTGAACGGAACGTCGATCACCGAGGCGCGGTCGACGATGGGCTGCGGCGCTCGCTCGTGCGGCTTCTCCGGTCCCCCCCCTCCGCCCCCTCCCCCGCGCCTGAAGCCGGCGACCGCCGCCCTAGCGGGCCGCGTGGGCTCCCAGGAGCGGGAGGGCGCGGGCGGTCAGATCCGATAGGGGGAGTTGGTTCAGCCCGGGCGTGGTCTTGAACACCGCGATCCAGCGCTGGATCGTCTGGTCCTCACGCTTCGCCGCGAAGAACGTTCCCTTGTTCGTCAGCACGTCGCGCTCGAAATACGTGGGCAACGGGTAGTGCGAGCGCTCGTGAGCCGGAATGTGATGCTCGAGCAGGTAGCGGCGCTCCTCGATTTCCTCCGGGGGCATCGGCTCATCCGAGGGGAGCGGCTTCAGAACCTGGTACGCGCGCAGCGCGAGAAGCTCGCTCCACACGTCCGCGCTCGCGATCCCGCCTGCAGGCGTACGGTGATACTCGAAAAAGGGATCGATGGTCCGCCGGAGGCCCAGCTCGTCTCCCAGAATGAGCGAGAGCCGGGTCAAACGCGAGAGACCCTGGATGCCCACGACTTCCGGCACCCGGTTGGTGTCCGAAAACCAGTACAGGAGCAGGAGCAAGTCACCCCGCGTCAAGGGGCCTGAAATCTTGATTGTCGATGGCGGGACCGCGGTGCTCACTCAGCTCCTCCTATGGATTCGCTAGGGCCGGCGCTCGCTCTGCCGGCGTACTTCGACGTTTCCGTTCGTGGTCGTAAGCGAGATCTTAGCACCACCCCCGTTGATGGTGCCTCGAATCGACTTGGAAGTCATCACGCCGTGACTCGTGATCGGGTAGGCGATCGAGACACGCCCGTTTGTGGTCACCGCGTCCAGCGTCGCCTTGAGATCGTTCGGGAAGTAGGTCTCGACGTTTCCATTCGTGGTCGTGAGCTCGATTCCCCGTCCGGGGGGTACGCTTCGGACTTCGGCGACGACGCTGCCGTTGGTTGTGCGCGCGGTCGCGTCGCCAGCGATGCCCGTAAGCTCGATCTCGCCGTTTGTGGTCAGGAGCGTGACCCCGCCGTGGACGTCCCCGACCCGGATGTCGCCGTTCGTGGTGTTCGCTTCCAGCGGACCCCTCACCCCATGGACGCGGACCTCGCCGTTGGAGGTCGCGAGGGTCAGGCTGGTCTCGTTGGGCACCTGAACGAAGTAGTTGATCTGGAGGGCCGCGACCTTGCGCCCAAGGATGTCCCAGATTCCGATCGTCTCACGGCGCTTGGGAAACCGGCTCACGATGTCGATGCGCCCGTCCCGGACCTCCACGTCCGCCCGGAGCTCCTTCATGAGGTCTTCGGCCTTGGCCTTGTCCTCGGCCCTCACGCTGCGCGTGATCTGGATCCGGACCTCGTTACGGGGCCAGCCCTCCACGGTAATACGGCCGTTCTTGTCCTCGATGCGGATCTGCCCGCCCGCGGCGAACGGGACGAGGCGCTCGGAAACGCGACGAACCTCCGCCGCTTCCGCCCGGCCTTGAACCCCACTCAAAGCGGCGATGACGAGGAACCCGAGTCCTAAGCCGGCGATTCTCTGCATGGAAGCGTTCATGGCTCCCCTCCTGACGAGACGTATGGGTAGAGGCTTCACCTCATTACGCCGGCCGGGAGGCACGAGTTTCCTTCTCATACGCTGAAGCGGATGTTCAAGATATCACCGTCCAGGACTTTATAGTCTCGGCCCTCGGTGCGCAAGAGACCCTGCTCCCGCGCTTTGGCCATCGTTCGGGACTTCGCCAAGTCGTCGTACCCGATCACCTCCGCGCGAATGAAGCCGCGCTCCAGGTCGCTGTGGATCTCGCCGGCCGCCTGGGGCGCCGTCGACCCCTTTCGGACCGTCCAGGCCCGGACCTCGTCCGGGCCGACGGTGAAAAAGGACAGGAGCCCGAGCGCGTCGAAGCAGATGTGGATCATGCGCGTGAGGCCGGGCTCCTCGATACCGAGGACGCCCATGAATTCCCGGGCCTCGTCCTCGGGGAGCAAGGCCAGCTCCGCTTCGGTTTTGGCCGAGAGCGCGATCGCGCGGAGCGCGGGAAACCGCTGCGCGAGCGGTCCGACCAGCGAGGCTTCCCCGGTTTTCATCTGCTCGTCGTCGGCGTTCACCACGAAGATCCAAGGCCGCATCGAGAAGAGCTGGAATCCACGGATGCTTCGCTCCTGCGCCGCGCTCAACCCGGCGGTCCTCACGGGTCGCTCAGCCTCGAGTGCCAAGCGCGCAAGCTTCAGCGCCTCGTGCTCGTTGGCGTCTTCTGGTTTCTTTCCGACCTTGATCGCTTTATCGATCCGCTCGAGACGGCGCTCCACGAGCGCCAAGTCCTCGAGCAAAAGCTCTCCCAGCAGCCAGCCCGCGCCGCCAGCGCGCCGCGTTCGCGGCCGCCCGTCTCGAGCGCCGGAGCGTCCACGTAGTCGACCTTGGCCGGGGTGAACTTCTTCGGCTTGTACATCGCGCCCAAATGGTCGAGCCGGCGATCGGGGACCGAGACCGAGCCCAGGTGAACCTTCTCGCCTCGGGAGGATGTGGCCTGGGCCTGGCCGCGGGTGAGCGCCTGGAACAGCATGGTCTTGCCGGCCTGGGGAAGGCCCAGGATTCCGATCTTCATGTGGCTATGGCGCGGGAGGCGCCGTCAGGCGCCGGGCCGATGGGCGATCTGCAGGGCGAGGCTGTCGGCCTGCTCGCGGGCCCAAGGAGCGTCTTCGTCGTCCGGAAAGCGTTTGGCGTAGTCGAGGAAGATCGTACGCGCTCTCGCGAGATGGCCGTCCTTCCGGTAGCCCTGGCCCAGCTCGAGAAATGCGGACCTCATCATGTCGCTGTCGGGGTATCGATCGAGGATCATCTGCGCGTACCTCCGATCGGTCGCGTAGTCGTGCTCCTTCCGAGCCATCCGCGCGAGGCGGTAGAGCGCGTCGTCCGCCCGGCCGGAGTCGTTTTTCGGGTCGAGGGCGACGAATATCAGAAATCGTTTCCGAGCGTCGTCGAATAGCCCGTGGTCCGCGAACCGATCGGCCAGTCTGTAGACAAATCCCGCGCTGTCCTTTTTCGCGGGCTCCTCCGCGACCATCGAGGCGAGCGTGTTCCGTCCGGCGAGGTAGTCCTCGACCTGCGACATGAACTCCGGCGCTCGGTAATAGCCGACGACGCGGTCCAGCTCCTCCCCCTTCTCGCTGAGCACCATGACGGTGGGATAGGACATCGCCCGGTACCGAGCGGCCGTCGTGGTATCGACCTCCGCGTTCAGCTTGGCGCAGGTGAACCGCTTGGAGAATTGGATGAATGTTGGTTCGACGTAGGTAGACTCTTCCAGAGCCTTACACCACGTTCACCAATCTGTGTAGAAGTCGAGGAGTATGGGCCGGTGATGGGCTTGCGCGTCGACCAGGGCCGCGGTGAACGACTGGTTCCACTCGATTCCCGCGGGGACCGGCTTTTTCGCCTGCATGCAGCCGACGGCGAAAACAGAGACGGCAAGCGCTCCGGCGACCCATCCTCCAACGCGTGTGCTCATCGGCCGCAAAGCCTCCGGTTGGACGGGAGAACCGAACGGCCACGATGATCCGCCAGCCCCATCGGCAAGTCAAGAGAGCGCTTAGAAAGCGCTGGCCGCGCGGCGCCGTGGCTCCCTATCATGACATGCATATGTACCCGGTGGAGGTGAACCAATGAGTGCCTGCCATTTCTGCAGAACGTCGCTCGATCCCAAGATGCGGATCGTTCGGGACGCGGAGTGCCCTTCGTGCGGGCGGGACCTGCACGCCTGCGTCCAATGCCGGCATTTCGACCGGAACGCGCACAACATGTGCCGCGAGCCCCAGGCCGAATGGGTCACGGACCGCGAGCGACGAAACTTTTGCGATTACTTTTCCCTCAATCCAGCGGGCAAAGGGGGCGCGGGAAAGGACCGCGCGTCCACCGCGCGCTCCAAGCTGGATCAGCTGTTCAAAACCAAGGAGCCTGACCCCGAATGAAACTCAACGTGCTCGTTTTCGGACCCCACCCCGACGACGCCGAGATCGGCGCCGGGGGCCTCCTGCTCAAGATGAAGGACCTGGGCCACACGACCGGGATCGTGGACATGACCCGCGGAGACATGGGATGGGGCACCCCGGAGGAGCGGGATCGCGAATCCGAGGAGGCCGCGAAAATCCTCCAGCTCGACGTGCGGGTGAACCTGGATCTGGGCGACAATCGGATCGAGGACACGTTCGAGAATCGCTGCAAGGTGGCCGCGGTGATTCGGAAATACCGGCCCGAGATCCTCTTCGCCCCCTACTACGACCTGCCGATCGGGCGAGGGCTCGGGCACAACGATCATTTCAAGACCGGGATTCTCGTCGCGCAGGCGTTCAACCTCGCGCACCTCGCGAAGGCGCCGGTGGAGGGAGAGCCACACCAGGCGAAGGCGCTTTACTACTACTTCATCCCACCGGGGATGCGCCCCACGTTCACGGTCGACGTGAGCGGCTATTTCGAGAAGTGGATGGAAGCCCTCGCCTGCCACAAGACGCAATTCCACAATCCCGACAAGCCCAAGCCGAAGTCCTCCGTCCCTGGGGTCGCCGAATACATCGGGACCATGTCCCAGACACACGGCTGGGCGATCGGCGCGCGCCACGCCCAATCCTTCCTGGCGACTTCTCCCCTTCGGATCACGGACCCGATGGACCTGGTGCGGGAGATCCAGCCCCGGCCCTAAGAAACGCGCTCACCTGCTCCGCGACGCGCCTCGGCTCCGTGATCGGTGGCGCGCACGCGTGATTACCGCATACGTAAAGGGCCGTTGCGGGGCTCGCCGGAAATTGGACGTCCCCCCACCGGGCCGCTTTCCCTCCCTTTGGATAGAACCTCAACACCTTGTCCGGTGCCTCGACCCGGAAGCTCGCCCGCTTGAGCGTCGCCGCCGCACTGGAGACGCCCACGACCGCGAGGCGAAGAGGTGTCGCCTGCATGCGAAGCGCCAGCCGAGCGCGGGCCGGGTCGATGACCACCGTTCCGCCGGAGCGCAAGTAGGCGAACGCCCGCTCCGCCCGTGCTAAGTCCTCGGCCCGGTCCTCGAGCCAGTAGAGCCTCAGGAACAGCGTCGCGGCTTCCACGGTCGCGTCGGCCGGCTTGTCGCCCGCGAGGAGCCGGCCCGACTCCGACGTATCCAGGGGAGCGTAGCGAAACCCGCCGCCCACGCGATCCTCCAGGCGAGAGGCGGTCCATTCGGCGAGCGCGCGCGCCCGCGTGAGATGCCGAGGCGCTCCCGTCACCTCGTACGCGTCCAGGTATGCAAGAGCCGCGAGCACCTGATCGTCCAGCAGTCCCGGCGCGATCCCCCGAGCGCCCGACATCGCATGGTAGAGCGATCCGTCCGGCGCGCGCTGCTTGGCCCATAGCCGGTCGAGCGCCCGGATCGGGCGCACCACCATGCCCTCGTCCCATGCCGCGAGGAGCACGCCCTGGAGAATCGCCGTGGCCATCCGCGCGTTGGCATCGGCGTAGAAGGTCGAGTCCACGGCGGGGATTCCGAGCTTCCTGCGGTAGATCTCGCTCAGGTTGTAATAGTCCTCCCCCGCGGTGAACGCCTTCGAGGGCTCGCGGCTTCCGACGTCGGCGTCCTGGCTCCCAAAATATCCGCCCGCGCGCTCATCCCAGAGCCACCGGGTCACGTAGCGCTCCGCCTTTCGGGCCGCATCAAGGTATTTCTTTTCGCCCGTCGCGCGGCTGACCTCGAGGCAGGACTCGATCGCTCGCGCGTTGACGTCGAGAACCTTCTCGAAGTGCGGATGGGACCAGTCCGCCTGGGTCGCGTAACGGTAGAAGCCGCCCCAGACGGAGTCTTGGAGCAGGATTACCCCGTCGACGGCGTGGACCGCCATGTCGCGGAGCGCCGGATCCTTGCGGGCCGTCGACAGACGCAAGAGAAGCGAGACCGCGTCGGGGCTGTGGAACCGTGGCTCCCCGCCGAATCCCCCGTGCTCTTTGTCCTCGGACTCCTTGAGCACGTCGACCGTCCGGTCGACCAATTCCTGCGACTGCACGAGCGTTGCCGAATCGATCGGTTCGCTCTTCCAGGTCGCCTCGACGCCGCGCACCGCCTCCGCGATCTTCCGATCCAATTCGACCTTGTTCTTCCGGTAGAGATCGCGAACTTCCCCGAGCATCTGCCTGACCTGGCCCGGCGGGAGGTAGGTTCGCGCGACCAGGACGTGCCCCTCGGGGCTCAGGATCGCGGTCGTGGGCCAGCCACCCGCGATGTAGCGGTCCCGAACGTCGGGACGGCGGTCGGCATCCACCCGGATCGGTATGAACTCGCGGTTCAGGGTCTGGATGACGACGGAGTCGGAGTAGGACGTTTCGTCCATCACGTGGCACCAGTGGCACCAGACGGCCGTGATGTCGAGGAACACGAGGCGTTTCGTCCGCTTCGCCTCCTGGAAGGCCGCGGGACCCCATTCGCGCCAATTAATCTCGTGATCGCGCTTCACCCGTGGGCCGCTCCGCAGCCCCTCGCGGTCCCCAGGAGCCTGCGCCAGGGCCGCGCCGGGCGTGTTGCAGAAGGCGAGCGCGATCAAGAGAAGCGCGGCGAGAAACTGCGGGCCGGGCCGGGAACGAACACTCATTCCGACTTGCTCTTCCCCCGCCGTCCGCTCAGGTAGCGCTCGAGATCGTCGGGCGTGCGCAGCAGCACCTTCTCGCCGGGTCCCGCGTAGCGCTCGCATTCGGCGGGGTCGTAGTCGCGGCAGATCTCCGGCCGCAGCTCGTAGTGGGTGCATCTCCCCTCGACGAGCCACTCGCATGGAGTATCGAACTGGATCAGCCAGTCGCCTTCCCAGTCGATCATGACGGAGACGTTTTTGTGGAGCAGGTACCACCGGATGTTCTCGAAATCGTGCCGGCTTCGGGGGGTGTCGATCTGGATCGACACGTAGCGGCAGCAGTGATCGCAGCCCTCGCAGGGGTTCCCCGCCGGTAGCGCGATCCGCCCGCTCGGAAGCAGCGGCAGCCCGATGGGCGCTCGCGGCGGCCGCAGAGGCTCGGTCCTCTCGCGGTCGATCGGTGCATGGGGGTTGGCGCTGTGCCGCCCCGTACGGTCCTTGCGTGTCGGCATCGGCTACTCCATTCGCTGCGGTGGACGCCCGCCGGAAAGACGCCGGCGTACGATGGGCCGGCTGCGCGAGCGCCGAACGACTTCTCGAAATCCCGCCTTCTCGAACGCCGAAAGAAGCCCGGTGTAGACCCAGGGGTCCGCGGCGCGCCTCCCGCGGGTGTCCGTCGGGTACCCCTCGAGCAGCCTGACACCCCGCTTGCGCGCGTAGTCCGAGGCGGCGCGAAGAAGCTTCACCGTGAGCCCTGACCCTCGATGCTCGCGCGCGATGAAGAAGCACGGGATCGACCAGACCTGCTTATCGTCGACCGGGTGGAGAACCCGAGAATGCTCGAGCTTTAAATACTCCTCGCGCGGCGCCAGAGCGCACCAGCCGATCGGCTCCGCGTTCGCGTAGGCGATGAGCCCCGGCGCCGGTCCCTTCTTCACCCGGCGCCGGAACGCGCCGCGATTCTTGGCTCCCCATCCCCCGGAAAAAGCGCGTCCCCGGAGCCGCCAGAACATGCACCAGCAGCCGCGACAAACACTGTTCGTCTCGAACAGCCGCTTGAAATCGTCCCAGCGCCCCGGGGTCAACGGTTTGATGACGAGCCCGCCCGTCCGCACACTCGAACCCTAACACGGAACGATACGCAGGCGTCTAGCGAACGATACCGCGGCGCTCCCGTATCCAGCGCTTTGCGTTTGAAGCGGAGCCGTTAGACGGTGGCACAGGACTTGATGAGGAGCCGGTGGGAGTCTCACGTCCAGCACACCAAGGAAAGGAGAGCGCGTCCAATGCTCCGGCTAGAGCCCGTACTCCTTGATCATGCGATTGAGGAACGTGCGCTGAAGCCCGAGCCGCTCCGCCGCGATCCGCTGGTTGCCTCCGGCCCGGGCGAGAGCATTCGCGATGTAACGCTTCTTGAACGCGTGCATGGCTTCCTTGATCGGAAGATCCTCGGGCTCGTGCTCCGAGTGTTGATCCGATGCCAGCACCTCGGGAGGAAGAAGGTCTGACGTGAGCGTGTCGGTACGGGCCAGCACGGCCATCCGCTCGATCGCATTCTTGAGCTGACGGACGTTACCCGGCCAGGGGTAGCGGCGCAGGATCTCCGTCGTCCGCGCGGCGAGCTTGAGCTTGCCGCGGCCCAGCTCGGACGCAAACCGGGTAAGGAACGCCTCGGCGAGGAGGGGAATGTCGGCGTCGCGCTCGCGCAGGGGGGGTACGCGCAGCCCGATCACGTTGAGCCGGAAGTAGAGATCTTCCCGGAACTTCGCCTCCTTCACGGCGGATTCGAGATTCCGGTTGGTTGCGGCGATCACGCGGCAGTCCACGTGGATCGTGCGCGTGCCGCCCACGCGCTCGAACTCGCCCGCTTCGAGAAAATGGAGGAGCTTCGCCTGAAGCCGAGGCGTGATGTCGCCGACCTCGTCCAGGAAGGCCGTGCCCCCGCCAGCGGCTTCGAGCCTACCGTCCTTGCGCGCGATGGCGCCGGTGAAGGCGCCGCGCTCGTGTCCGAACAGGGTCGACTCGATGAGCTCGTCCGAGAGCGCGACGCAGTTCACATACACGAAGGGGCCTTTTTGACGGGGACTCCGTTGATGGATGTACTCGGCGAGCATCTGCTTCCCGCTCCCGCTCTCCCCCGTGAGGAGGATGGTCGCGTTTCCCTGTGCCGCGCGCGACGCCACCTCCAGTAGATCCGTCATCGACCGCGCCGTGCTGAGCACGATCCCGTTCGTCTCCCCGATCTGGTCCGCGAGCGCCTGGTTCACTCGGACGAGCTGCCTCTTGGAGAGGAGGCGATTCACCGCGGCTTCCAGGAGGCCGAAATCGGCGGGCTTCTGGAGGAAATCGGCCGCGCCCATCCGGATCGCCTCCACGGCGGCATCGACCGAGCCCTGGGCGGTGAGAACGATGACGTCCGCCCCGTACCCCGCTTCACTCCAGGAGCGAAGCACCTCCATCCCACCGCGACCCGGCATCGCCAAGTCGAGGAAGATCACGTCGTACTCCTTGCGCGACGCGATGTCCAGCGCCTCATCCCCGTCGCGTGCTTCATCGGCCAAGTGCCCCCAATGGCGGATCCGCTCGGCCAGCGCCCGCCGGATCGAATCATCGTCGTCGACAACCAGGACGTTGGCCTTCATGACCCCTCGCTCACGATCCTTGCCATTCGGGAAGCAGGCACACGAACCGCGCGCCGCCCTCGGGGTGATTCCCCGCGCTGATGCTTCCTCGCATCAGCGTGAGGTACGACCGCGCGACGTAGAGTCCGAGCCCGAACCCCCGCTGCCGGGAGTAGGGGCTGGGCCGGCCCTGCTCGAAGCGCTCGAAAATCCGCTCGCACTCATGCTGCGAGAGCCCCGGCCCGTGGTCGCGCACGATCAGCATCTGACCGTCCCCCCCGCGATCCAGGGTGACCTCGACCGCGGCCCCGTTCGGCGAATAGCGCGCGGCGTTCTCGAGCAGATTGGCGACGACCTCCGATAGCTGGTCCCGGTTGCCGCAGACGGACCGGAGCCCGGGAGCGACGCTCAGCTCGAATTGAACGCCCCGCTCCGCCGTGGCGGAGCGCAGCGTGCCGACCGCTTCCTGGACGAGGGGCACCAGGTCGACCGGCCCAAGATCCGAACGAGCGCCCGGATGCTCGAGACGGCTCAGCTCGAGGAGGTTGTTCACCAGCCTCCCGAGCTGGTTGGCCGCGGCGTCCACCGCCTGGAGGTGCGGCACGTGCTCGGGATCGGGCCTTCCACCGACCCCGTCGAGCAGGTTCTGCACGGTCCAGCGGATCGAGGTGAGGGGCGTGCGGAGATCGTGCGCGACGCGAGAGAAGAAATCGCTCTTCATCCGCTCCATCTCCTGAGCGCGCTCCCGCTCGAGTGTTTCCGCGGTCGCTATCTGCACCAGCTCGACGCGCTCCAACGCCGCGGCGGCTTCGGCGCGCACCGCGTAGAGAAGCTTCAAGTCCTCTTCGATGAACCGCCGCTCCGACGTCTTTTCCCCCACGAGAATCATCCCGCGGTTCTTGCCGTCCGCGGCGAGCGGCAGGGCGAGCCTGACGCCCGCGTCCGCGAATACCTCGGGGAATTCCAACGCCTCGAGATCGGGGCGGCTCGTGCTGTTCGGGGACGCGAGCAGCCGCCGAGGATGCGCGGGCGATCCCGACGTCGTGAGGGCCGCCTCGGCCGCGAGCACGTCCTCGGCCGACGTGTCCAGGTCCCCCGCGGCCTCGAGCGCCTCCCCCCTTCGTGCCAGAACCGCCGCGTGCTGGAGCCTCAGCTCGCCCTTGATGAATCGCTGGGTCAGGTCCGCGATCTCCTCCTGGCTGGAGGCGACGCGCACGGCCTCCTGGAACGCGACCAGCGCCTGGGCGTAGTTGTATTGGATCTTGAAGAAGATCCGGTCGACCCACATGCCGATCCAGCGCCTCGTCGGCGTGTAGAGAATCACCGGAATCGCCACGGCAAAGATCTGGATGGCGCCGGCGTAGCGCGGGTATCGGACCATGAGCATCTGGCCCGCGAGCACTCCGAAGAGGAGGTAGATACTGGCCAGGACTCCGGCGAGGATCCCGTAGATCAGGCTACGCCGGATGATGATGTCGATATCGAGGAACCGGTAGCGCACGACGGCGAAGGTGAACGCGAGCGGGATGGCCAGCTCGAAGAGACGGTCCAGCTCCGGTGGTAGCGGGGATTCGAGCCCGGCGAGCCTGGGTAGGGTTCGCAAAAAAACGTACGGGGTGACCCCGATCGTAAAGCCCCAGAGGAGCCACTTGGCCTGCTCCCGCTCACGGCTCAACTCCAGCTTGCGGCCGCTGCGGTAAAGCGCCATGCAGCCGAGACCCACCATCGAGACCAGGAAAACCTGGGCCAAGAAGCGCGGGAAGGCGAAGCCCTGCCACAGTGCCGGCCTCGGATCCGCGAAGTAGCGGAGCATGGCGACCGTCTGCCATACGACGAGGATCGCGGCGGTGATCCAGAGCGCCCGCATCACCCCGGGACGTTTCTCGAGGAAGTTTCGCCGTCTCGGGAAGGTCAGCGCCATGCGAAAGAAGAAGACCGGATGCCGTAGAGGAGCGTGCACCAGTAGAGGTCGCGCACGGGTCCCCGGTCCACGCGAGGGCAGAAGACGAGGAAGTTGACGGCGAAGAAGATCAGACCTTCGATGAAAACGATGCCGTAATGGAGCTTCGTGAGCTGCGGCTCGAGATGAACTCTAGCGACGCCCGCGTCCGAGAGGATTTCGAGGATCGATCCGACGGGACGCGATTGCGCGATGAAGCGGAGCTCCGCCGGCGAGGCCACGGCGGCACGGCCGACGCGGGCCGGATATTGGATCGTTTCTGGGTGGAACCCGAGCGGAAACGCGGAAAGTTGGGACAGCCCCTTCATGCCCCACAGCCCGATCGCGAGGCCCAGCGCGGAGATGAGGAAGAAAGACCATCGTCGCCGTGGGGCTATCGACATTCAGGCCTCCAATTAGGGAATATCAGTAATCTAGTGCATCACCTCCCCATCCGCCAGCAGGTATCTTGGGCAAGGTTGGCGGCCCCCCCTAGGGTAGCTCCGCGATCAGGCCGTCGAGATCGAGTGGAGCCGTGACCATCTGGATCGCGCTGTCCGCCCCGCGCGGCCATTCATCGCGGGGACGATCCCAGTACAGCTCGATGCCGTTCCCGTCCGGGTCGTGGAGGTAGAGCGCCTCGCTCACCCCGTGGTCGGAGGCTCCGTCGAGGCTGATGCGTGCCCGCCTCAGGCGGAGGAGCGCGTCGGCCAACGCGCGCCGGGTGGGATAACGGATCGCGAAATGATAGAGCCCCGTCGACCCGCGCGGTGGAGGCGATCCGCCCCGGCTTTCCCAGGTGTTGAGCCCGATGTGGTGGTGATAGCCGCCCGCGGAGAGAAACGCCGCGCCCGGCATCCTCGTCTGCAGGTCGAAGCCGAGCACGTCCCGGTAGAATCCGATCGCTCGATCGAGATCCGCGACCCGGAGATGCACATGGCCGATATCGACGCCGGGGTCAATGGAGGGCATGGGAGATGGTTTTATCCTCGCTATGATGAACGAACCCATTATTACAATATTTGATGCGGAAGTGTACTGTCCGCGCTCGTAATCCATCACCCCCGCCCCATCGTCAGGATTCTCTAACTGCAGTTGATTCAGTGCCCTCGACGGACCGCAACCCTGGCTGGCACCTGTCGTGCTAATGGCCGTTAGGACCATTGTCCGCCGGGAATCGCGGCTTCGTTTAGCACCATGAGAATAGGTACGCCTGCCGTGACCGCCAACAGAAGGCTCGAGCCTCGGACGCTTCCGCACGACGCTACATCGACACGATCGAGTGCGTCGCCGCAGGCAAGCGTCTTTCGTCGGTTGGAACGCCCGAGCACGAGAAGACCCGGCTCAGGGCCAGCGAGCCTTCAGACCGTCGGTTCGGAGCAGCTACTGGCCCCGCAGCTAGTCACGCGCCTGGAATTGCTCCGAAATACGCTGCGACCCACCCCGCACGTGCCATTGGCCATGAAGGGAATGGACCTATTTGCGAAACTCGAATACGTCAACCCGATCGGAAGCATTAAGGACCGCACCGCCTACTGGATCCTGAAACGGGCGGCCGAGCGAGGTCAGATCTGCGACAAGACGACGGTGATCGAATCTTCCTCTGGAAACTTTGCGAGCGCTCTCGCAGCCTTCACTCGCCTGGTCGGCCTGCGGTTCATCCCGGTGATCGACCCCAAGATCTCCAGCACCTACGAGTCCTTCCTCCGGCGGCTCTGCCCCACAGTCGTAAAGGTCGAGGAACTTGACGACACAGGCGGATACCTGAAGACCCGCCTGGAGATGGTGCACCGCCTGTGCGCCCGCATTCCGCACCCCTACTGGCCGAACCAATACGGAAACCCGGACGCCGCGGAGGCGCACTACAAGCTCACGGCGGGCGAAATCTGCGCCGAATTCGACTCCCTCGACTATGTCTTCATCGGCGTCAGTAGTGCGGGAACGATCGCCGGGGTGTCTCGTCGTCTCAAGGAGCGCTATCCGAAGGTTCGGGTCATCGCCGTCGATACCGAAGGCTCCGTCATCTTCGGCGGGCCACCGCGCAAGCGTCATATTCCGGGTATCGGGTCGAGCATCGTCCCGCCGCTCTTGTCGCATGCCACGATCGACGACGTCGTTCTGGTACCCGAGCGAGAGACCGTTCAGGCTTGCCGGGAACTTCTCACGACCCACGGGCTGTTCGCCGGCGGCTCCAGCGGGACTGCGTTCGCGGCGATCAAGCGGTATGCGCCTAGGATGGTAGCGTCCAAGCGCCCCACCGTGCTGTTCCTATGCGCGGACCGTGGTGCGCCCTATCTCGACACCGTGTTCGATACGAGTTGGGCGACCACCCTCCACTAGAGGTAGTCGTGAACTTCGCGCTTTCGATCATCAACGGCAAGACGGTGTCCGACATCATCGCCGCCCATCGGGATGAATGTGTCGAGATCGTGCGTGGCGCATACCTGGCGCACGCCTCCGGGCATTCCGTCAACCCCGACAGCCACTTCTTGCGGTTCCCCGACAAGCCCGATTGTCGGATCATCGCGCTGCCCGCCTACCTCGGAAACGGGTTCGATGTCGCCGGGCTGAAGTGGATCGCAAGTTATCCCGGCAACGTCCAGCGGGGCTTTCCGCGTGCCTCGGCCGTGCTCGTGCTCAACCGCTACGATACCGGGTACCCTTTTGCCATTCTCGAAAGTTCGATCATCTCGGCCGCACGGACAGCCGCCTCGGCCGCCCTCGCCGCATGCTGGCTGGGCGGGCGGGAGCGCCGGGCGCACTCCCTGGGAATCGTGGGCACTGGGTTCATCGCCCGCTACCTCTACGATTTTCTGATCGACACAGGGTGGGCGATCGAGGAGGTGAGGTTGTACGATCGGCTGCCTCGCGAGAGTGAGAAATTCAGGGACACCGTTTGCCGTTTGGAGGAGCACCGCGCGGTTACGCTTGTCCCCGACACGGCACAACTCCTCCCGGCCTGTGATCTGATCGTTTTCACCACCGTGGCTTCGACGCCCCACGTCGTCGATCCTGCCCTTTTCGTGCACAACCCGCTGGTGCTGCATATTTCACTTCGCGATCTCGCCCCCGAGATCCTCCTGAGGTCGCAGAACGTGGTTGACGATGTCGAGCACGTCATGAAGGCGAACACCTCCCTCCATCTCGCCGAGCAGCAGGTGGGAAACAGAAGCTTCGTGACGGGCACGCTCTCCGACATCATGCTCGGGCGCCGATCTGTCGATCGCAGCCGTCCGATCATTTTCTCGCCCTTTGGGATGGGAATGCTCGACCTGGCGGTCGGCAAGTGGGTGTACGACCAAGCGGTGGCCGGTGGCCGGGACCTGCGCCTGTCCGACTTCTTCTACGAGCTCGCGCGATGAGTCGCCGTGTGGCGGATCCTGCCGTGACCGCTGAATCGATCGCGGTGGATGATCAGCGCGGCGCCGTCACCGCATACGAGAGCGTCCTCGCGGAGGTACTGGCCGGCGTCCTGCGTGTCGACCGCGTGCCGGTCGACAGCCATTTCTTCGAGGAACTGCGGGCCGACTCTTTGGTGATGGCCCACTTCTGCGCACGGGTGAGGAAGCGTGGAGACCTGCCGCCGATATCGATGAGGGACGTCTACCGGCACCCGACGATCCGAAGTCTCGCGGCGTCGCTCGCGGACGTTGGGCCCCGCGCTGTCCAGTCGCCGGTGCCGGCACCGACCCAGGCGGCCGCACGGGCGAGCCGGTTGGAGTACGTCGCGTGCGGAGTGCTGCAGCTCCTGTCGTTTCTGGGCTACTGCTACCTTGCCGTGCTCGGCGCGGGCCTGGCCTACGAATGGATCTCCGCGGGCTCGGGCATGGTCGAGATCTACTTGCGGCTCGTGCTATGCGGCGCCGCGGCCTTCCTCATCGTGTGCACCGTGCCGATCCTGGCGAAATGGGTGCTCATCGGTCGCTGGAAGCCCGGGAAGATAGGTCTCTGGAGCCTTGCGTACGTCCGCTTCTGGTTCGTCAAGACCTTGATCCGGTCGAACCCGTGCGCCCTCCTGTTCGTCGGTTCTCCCCTCTACGTGCTGTATCTGAGGGCGCTCGGCGCGAAGATCGGCCCGGGCGTCGCGATCTTCTCCCGGCGAATACCGGTATGCACCGATCTGCTCACCATCGGCGCGTGGACGGTCATCCGCAGGGAGTCCTTCTTCCAGTGTTACCGGGCGCATGCAGGGCGAATCGAGATCGGAAGGGTCACGGTCGGGCGAGACGCCGTCATCGGCGAGAGGACCGTGCTCGACATCAACACGTCGATGGGCGATGGGGCTCAGCTCGGTCACGCCTCCGCGCTGCACGGCGGCCAGGCGATACCGGCCGGCCAGCGGTGGCATGGATCTCCGGCACAGCGGACGGATGTGGACTACCTGAGAGTAGCGCCGATGCCATGCGGCACGCTTCGACGGGTCTCCTTCTCTGCCGGCACGCTGCTTCTGGTCCTCCTCGTGTACCTGCCGTTCCTCGAGGGGAGTCCGTACCTGCTCGCGTCGGTCATGCCGTCGCTGGTCAGGCTTCTGGAGCCGAGTGCTGCAGGCGCCGCTGTCTTGACGTTGCGGGAGATCTCGGTCGGCGCACTGGAACTCTCGCTGCTCTTGTTCTTCGGCGCCGTTCTCATCGGCCTGCCGCTCATGGTCGCGGTCCCTCGCGTTTTGAACCTGTTCCTCAAGCCGGGCAGGGTCTACCCGCTGTATGGCTTCCACGACCGGGTGCAGCGGGCGATCACGCGACTCGGCACCATCAGGCTCTTCGTCCGCCTGTTCGGCGACAGCTCCTATATCGTGCACTATTTGACCTGGCTGGGGTACCGCCTATCCCCGGTCGAGCAGACCGGGTCGAACTTCGGCATCGTGGTGTGGCAGGCGAACCCCAACCTGTGTTCCGTGGGCACCGGCACGATGGTCGCCGACGGGCTGGCGATCATCAACGACGAGGTCTCGAGCACTTCCTTTTGCGTGACACGCGCGTCGATCGGACCGCACAGCTTCCTGGGCAACGACGTCACCTATCCCCCCGGTGGCAGGACCGGCGACAATTGTCTGCTCGCGACCAAGGTGATGGTTCCGCTCGACGGCGCGATTCGCGAGAACACGGGCCTGCTCGGCTCGCCCTGTTTCGAGATTCCACGAACGGTCGACCGGGACACCCGATTCGACCATCTTCGGACCGGAGACGAGTTCCGCCGCGGCCTAGCCGCAAAGAATCGGTACAACGTCCGGACGATGGGGCTGCTCCTCTTCGCCCGCTGGGTGGGCGTC
>VBOX01000028.1 GCA_005893265.1 Candidatus Eiseniibacteriota bacterium
TGATCCGGACGCGCGATCCCCAGATCGTGGTCTCGGCGCTTCGGGACCTGGGAGGGACGGCAACGCAGGCGCAGATGAAGCCGCGTATCGAGGCGGTGCTCCCGCCGGGCGAATGGTCCGCGTGGTGGAAGGAGACCAAGGAGAACCTGAAAAACGACCCGAGGCTCGATTTGAGCGAGGCGTACCAGCAGCTCTTCAAGCTCGCGTCGGAGGAGAAATCGCGCGAGGTTTCCCTTCCCGAGCTGAGCCCGCGCGCCGGCGAGGCCGGGTTGGGACTGATCCGGAGGTTCCTCCGCGAGCACCCGGAGCAGGAGTCGCGCCTCGCATCGCACGCCGCGAAGGTCATCGCGCGCTGGGCGGAGGATCCCAAGCTCGATACCACCGTACGCGCGCAGGCGCTCCATCACGCGGTCTCGTGGAATGCGCTCCCCTCCGATGCCGCCCGTGACGTGCTCGACACGCTGATCGTGGAGGGCCTCTCGCCGGGGGACCTCACGCTGAGCCAGCAGCAGGACGCCCTGATCGATCTGGCGAAAGGCGCGCGTCAGGAAGAGACGTTCCTCTGGCGGGCCATCGAGAGCCGGCTGCCGCGCCTACGGGAGAGCGGCCGGTCGCGACTCCGGGCGCTTCTGGGCCCGGCCTTCGGAAAGGCCGTCTCGAATCAGCTCCAGCGCGCCGCGGAATCGCCGGCGCTCGCGGCGCGCCTGATCGAGCACTACGCTTCGAATCCCGGCGAGGAGGGGGCACCTCCGCCGCCGGCGCTCCTCATGAGCACCCTCCGCCTTCTCGAGCGCG
The DNA here is from genome assembly GCA_005893265.1 of Candidatus Eiseniibacteriota bacterium. GTDB lineage: Bacteria > Eisenbacteria > RBG-16-71-46 > SZUA-252 > SZUA-252 > WS-7. Next base: position 796 of record VBOX01000028.1, read on the forward strand.
ACGGCGCGGGCGTGCCGGGCGTCTCGGAGCGCCTCCTCGAGCTTCTCGGCCCGGAAGGCGCGCTTCGGCGGCTCGTCCTGGAGCGACCGCTCGACCCGGAGACGGCGGAGAGTCTGGAGCGCACGGTACTTCACTGGCGCGGAAGCGAGCGGAGGCTTCAACCCGTGCTGGAATTCCTCCGCAGCGCGGGCCACACGCAGGTAGCGGAGGCGCACGAGGCGCGCCGTAGCGCCACCGCGCAGACCCTCCTCGAAGGTAAGAGCATCGAGGATCTCGAGACGCGGCACACCATCATGTCGCGTCCCACCTACGAGAGGCTCGAGGCCGAGTTCAAGAAGCTCAAGCTCGATCTCAAGACCGTGATCCCGGCCGCGATCGAAAAGGCGCGACAGCTCGGGGATTTGCGCGAGAACGCCGAGTACGAGGCGGCGAAGCAGCGGCAGGCAAACGCCGCCGCGCGCGCCCAGGAGCTGATGAACCTCCTCGACCGCACCAGGCTCCTCGAGACCATCGAGGTGGACGCCACGCGCGTGGGTGTGGGAACGGAGGTGCGGCTTGAGCCGGTGGATTCGCCCGGAGCGCCTGCGCTCGAGTACTGGATTCTCGGTGAGGGCGATCATGCCCTCGGCCCGGGCATCCTGTCCTACCGCGCCCCGATCTTGAAACCCCTTCTCGGGAAGCCGGAAGGAGCCCAGGCCGTGCTCGAGGTGCCGGAGGGAGCGCGCGCCTATCGCATCGCGTCCATCCGGAAGCGGCTTCCCGGAGAGGCAGCCTGACACCTCAACTTCTGGTATCATCCACAACGTCATCCGAAACCAGCGAAAGGAGAGGCTCACTATGGCCAAGCATCCGGTCAAGGCACTGCCGTACGCAAACGACGCGTTGAAGGGCATCGGGGCGAAGACGATCGAAATCCACCACGACAAGCTCTACGCCGGCTATGTGAACAAGAGGAACGAGATCGAAGAGGAGCTGACCAAGGTCGACCGCAGCAAGGCGAATCAGATCTACAGCCAGATGCGCGGGCTCAAGCACGAAGAGACGTTCGCGGCCAACGGCCAGATTCTTCACGAGATCTATTTCGACGTCATGGGGGGCGACGGACAGCCCGCCGGCGAAGTGTTCGACAAGATCAAGGAAGACTTCGGTTCCTACGCGACGTGGGAGGAGGACTTCAAGGCGGCGGGCATGTGCGCCCGCGGTTGGGTGGTTCTCGCGTACGATCCCACCGACGGCCGCCTGCACAATTTCATCGGCGACGCGCAGAACCAGGGCGGGGTGTGGGGCGCGTTCCCGGTCCTTCCCTGCGACACGTACGAACATTCCTACTTCATCGACTACGGCAGCGACCGAAAAGCCTACATCGAGGCATTCATCCGCAATATCAAGTGGGGCGAGGTGAATCGGCGCTACCTGGCCGCCGCAAACATGGCTCTGGCCAAGAAGTAAGCACCCCGCCATTGCAGGCCGGTGGGCGCCCGTGCAATACGCACGGTGCGCCTGCCGCGCCCTGAGGCGCCGCCCGCGATGGCGGCCCCACCCCCCACGATTCCAAGCACATAGCGCTCGTTTCTTCCCGCTTCCCGCCATGGCATATCACTTGCTCGAACCCGCGTGGGTATTACTGCTTTTCCCCTGGACCACATGCGATCGGGATCGCGAAGGCCAAGGAGACGTCTATGAAGTGGACTCGGGCAGTCCTTGCAGGGATGGCGATGGCGGGAGTCACGGCGCTGATTTTCGTCGGCGGCTGTACCAGCACGTCGACGCGTGCCGACCTAGTCGTGGAAAGCGTGAATAACGGTGGCCCCTTCTTCAGCGATCTGCTCAACGAAGCCGACACAGCCAAGACATTCATCCCGGTCGACAAGGTGGTGGTGAGGTTTGCAAACCGGCCGCACGACGGCAGCGCGACGGTGGCGCCCGGCACCGGGTTCTCTGAGATCGTGGTGCTCAGTTACACCGTGACCTACAACAACGGCATCTATAGCCCGGTCTCGGGCGGCATGAACGTCATCGTCCCCTCGGGCGGCACCGCGGAGGGAGCCATCACGATCAGCGATCTGGCCCAGAAAGCGGCCCTGCCACTCTCGACCGCGGCCACCGCCGTCGCGCAGATCGACTTCACGGGCTATCTCCGGGCGAGCGGCAGTTGGGGCGATGCCGTGACTGCGAGGGCCTATCTCACAGTCCAGGTGGCCAACTTCGGAGATACGAACACCAATCCGTAGCGTCGGACACTCCTAGCGATCCCATAGCGATCCCAGCGGCCCGGACCCTGATCAAGCTCCGGGCCGTTTCGCTTGATTCAAGCATCGCCGTTCCCTACCCTCGGTCCCACATGCGCGTTCCGCTGACGGGAGCCGCGGCAGGCAGGCGGCTCATCGTCAATGCCGACGATTTCGGCCTCACGCTACCCATCACCGAAGGGACGATCGACGCGTTCGAGCGCGGGATCCTCACCAGCGCGAGCTTCGTCGCGACCGGGGATGCCTTTGCGCGCGCGGCGCAATACGCCGCGTCCCATCCCGATCTCGACGCCGGCGTCCACCTGATGATCGTGCACTCAAGCCCGGTCCTCCCTCCCGAGGAAACCCGCTCGCTCGTACAAGAGGACGGGCGATTTCTCCCCGGATATGGGGAGTTCATGGCGCGCTATCTTTCAGGAGGAGTTCGCGACCAGGAAGTCGAGGCCGAGTGGTCCGCGCAGATCGCGCGGCTGCGAGGCGCCGGCGTCCGCATCACGCACCTGGACAGCCATCAGCACCTCCACCTGGTGCCGGGCCTGTTCCGGATCGCGCTCCGTATCGCGCGCGCGAACGGCATTCTGGCCATGCGCTTTCCGCGCGTCCCGACGGTTCTGCGCCGGGCGGAGCGCGGCTCGGTGCGCCGATCGCTGGAGTTCCTGCCGCTCCGATTGATGGAGCAATCCAACCTGCCTCACCTCAATGCCTCGGGAATCCGCACCCCCGACCGCTTCTTTGGATTTCACAGCACGGGTCACCTCGACCAGAAGGCGCTCCGTTCGGTCCTATTCGGGGTCCCTCAGGGCACGAGCGAGCTGGTATGCCATCCCGGCATGGGAGAGCCCGATCCCTCACCGATCGTGGGATGGGAATACGAGTGGGGCGCAGAGCTCGAAGCGCTTACGAGCCCCGAGACCAGACGGATCGTGGATTCGCAGGGGATTGAGCTGACGACGTTCGCGGACCTGGCGGCGCTGCCGGTCTAGGCGCCCGCCCCGTCGCTCGCCTTGACCGCCGCCGGCACGTTGACGACGCCGCGCCGGCGCTCCGCGAGGATGAACGCCCACCGCCTCACGGAATCGATGAGGACCGTTCCCACGAGAAGGATCAGGATCACGCTCAGCGCCCCGTCGATATAGGCGACCGTGGCGCCCTTGTCCGCGACGTAGGCGGGTGAGAGATACCGCAAGGTGTTCAGCACGCCCGCGGTCATCGTGCTCACGGTGAGAAACGCCAGCGGGACCAGCGTCACGAGCGCGTACGGCGCGGGGCGCTGACGCAGGATGAACGAGGTGCCGACCGCGAGCGCGATCACGGCGAGAAGCTGATTGGAAACCCCGAAGAGCGGCCAGATGGTCTCGACGCTCCCGGTCACCGCAAGGTATCCCCACGCGACGCACACGACGGCGCCCACCAGCGACACGCTCAGCCAATTCGTCGTCGAGCCGAGCGGCGCCCACACGTTGCGCGCGACATCCTGAAAGAGGTACCGAGCGACGCGCGTTCCGGTATCGAGCGCCGTCAGGATGAAGACGGCCTCGAACATGATCGCGAAGTGGTACCAGTAGGCCATCAGGTGCCCCATCCCGGGGATCTGCCGAAGGATGTTCGCCATCCCGACCGCGAGCGAAACGGCGCCGCCGGTCCGCCCCTGGAGCGTTTCCTCCCCCACGAGTCGGGTCAGCTCGTGCAGCTGCGCCGGTTGGATCCCGAGCGCCTGGACGACTTTCGGCACGCCGTTGATGAGGAAGTAATCGGCCGGGTGGAGCGTGGTCGCCGCGACGAGGGCCATGATCGCCACGACGCCCTCGGTCAGCATCGCGCCGTAGGCGATGAACTTGATGCTTCCCTCATCGGGCACCATCCGCGGCGTGGTCCCGGAGCCGATGAGCGAGTGAAATCCACTTATGGCGCCGCACGCGATCACGATGAAACAAAACGGAAAGACCTTCATCCCGGGGAGCACCGGTCCCGTGCCGTTGATGAAGGGGGTGACCGCCGGCATGAGGAGCTTCGGGTGCACGATGGCCACACCCAAGACGAGAAGGACGATCGTCCCGATCTTCATGTAGGTCGACAGGTAGTCCCGCGGACAGAGGAGGAGCCAGACGGGCAGCGTCGCCGCGATGAATCCGTAGACCGGGAGGAGGAGCCCCAACGTCTTCGGCTGCAGCGTGAACCACGAGACGAACTGGGACTTCAAGAGCCACGGCCCCGCGATCACCGCCGCGAGAATCAGGGCGACGCCGATCAGGCTTCCCTCCACCACGCGGCCCGGACGGATCCGATACATATAGAAGCCGAAGAGGAGCGCGGCCGGGATCGTCATCGCGACGGTGAACGTGCCCCACGGCGAATTCGCGAGCGCGTTCACGACCACGATGGCCAGGCCGGCGAGAAGAAGAACCGTGATGAAGAGGATCGCGGCGGTCGCGGCGCCGTGCGCCACGGGACCGATCTCGCGACGGGCGATTTCCGAGAGCGGCGCCGCGCCGTGCCGGACCGATGCGAAGAGGATGATGAAGGCGTGGACCGCGCCGGCCAGCGCCGCGCCGATGAGGATCCAAAGCGCGCCGGGAAGGTACCCGAACTGCGCGGCCAGCACGGGCCCGATCAGCGGCCCGGAAGCCGAAATCGCGGCGAAATGATGCCCGAACAGGACGTACTTGTTCGTTTTGACGTAGTCGCGGCCGTCCGCCATCGTCGTGGCCGGAGTCGGACGCGACGGATCCACGCGCGCGACCTTGTTCGCGATGAAGGCCGCGTAGTAGCGGTAGGCGAAGGAAAAGAGAACGATTGCCGTGAGCGGCAGGACGAGCGAGTTCATGTTGAATTCGATCGCCGACGGCTCATGGGGATTGGTTTATTTCCCCGCAGGGGCTCCCGGGGCCGGGCTTCCGGCCTTGTCCTCGTGCAGCGCGACCTTGAGGATCACGATCCCGTAAGCGTCCGCCCGGTGGTAGACGGTTCCCAGCACGTCGACCTTCTTGTGGATGTAGGGCATGAGGGGATCGTTTGGATTCTTTCCGGGCAGCTCTCCCGCGATGAAATAGATCCGGTCCTGGTCACGGTCGTAGATCGCGAGCGTCTGCCCCGAGCGGGCGCAGTCGATCGCGCACTGGTAATGCCCTGGACCGATCGATTTCAGGCCTGCCTCTAGGAAGCAGGCGGGATCCATCACCTCGCCTACGATCGTCATCGTCTTTCCGGCGACACGCGGGCCGGCACCTTCCGGAGCCTTCGCCGCGGCGCCGTGATCATGGTGCGGGCCGGCGGCGGGCGTCTCCACGCCTGGTGTCGGGGTTGAGGCTGCCGGGGCCGGGGTTGAGGCGGCCGGGGCCTTCGGTTTCTCGCCCGCCTTCTCGCCGGCAGCCACCGAGACCGCCAAGAGGAGCGCCCCGGCAAACGCCGCGAGCGCGAGCGTGTAGTTGTTCGCGAGCTTCATTCACGACTTCCTTTCCACGAGATCCGAATCCCGAGCGCGGTCCCTATTCCGTCGGCACCGCCGTCGGGCTGTAAGGCTCCACGGAGGCGACCTTGATGCCCGTGGCCCCTCCCCGCGAGTAGACCCGCCCCTTGACCAAAACCGTCTGCCCGACGTAATCGATCAATCCCTTGTTGGGATCCTCGCCCGGCTTATCCGTTGCCACCATGTAGAGTTTTTGTGTCTTGTTCTCGACGATCGCAAGCACCTGCCCCGCCTTCGCACAGGCGATGGCGCACTCCTTGTGCGAAGGACCCTTCGCGCCGTTCACGATCCAGCAGGCGGGATCCACCACTTCGCCGATGATCGACCGTGGACCTACCTTGGCGGCTGCCCCTTCCGCCTTCGTCGCCTTCGCGGTCGTGGCCTTCGCGGTCGTGGCCTTCGCGGTCGCTTTGCCGGTCGCCGCGCCGGGTGCCTTGGCCGGCGCAGGCTTGGGCGGCGTCACCTGGACGGTTCCGGTGGTCGCAGTCCCCTGCGCCGCGGCCCGGGTCGTCATCCACGATGGAACCAGTGCAAGGACGAGAAGGGCGAACGTCATCCGAGTCTTCATCCAAACCTCCATGGAATTGCGGGCGACGGAGAAGCAATAGCCTCGATTCGGAGCCTAACAGAGTTCCGCGACCGGCCACAAGACGCCCGAGGTCGGGTCCCTTGCCCCGTCGGCCAGCCCCCGGTTACCTGGCATCGCGTTCGATCTCGGCGAAACCTCGCGCAAGAACCCCTTCGGCGGGTTTGCGTTGCGGGGAGTACTCGGTGTCCGCGGGGCCACCGGCGCGCGCGTAGTCGGGGTGCCATTTCCATATGAATACACCGCGAATCCCCGGTTGCTCTGGCAAAACCCGAAAGAGCGCCGCATAGCAGCGCGCCTGGGTGTCGAGCGAGAGGTTGCCCGCGAGATCCCACTCCCAGGGCCGGCTCGCCGCGGTGTCCAGGCTGTGATAGCCGATCTCGGTCAGAACGACCGGCTTTCCCCAGCGCCGCGAGACCCTGCTCAGGTCGGCGAGCGGTTGGCGCCATGCCCGCACGAGATCCGTGAGCTCCGGATCGCGCCGATGGCTGAGCGGGTAATACGCCTGGACGCCGATCCAATCGAGGGCGTCCCAGAACGGTACCTGGTGCAGGTCCGCCGCCCAGTTCGCGCAATAAACCAGCGGACCATGGAAATGGGTTCGAACTTCCGCGATCAAGGAGCGCCACTCGCGCTCGCGCTGCACGGTTCCGCCCAGCTCCGTCCCCACCGCGAGCGCCTCGATACGGCAGCGCTCGGCAAGGTCCGCGTAGTGGAGGATGAACTGGCGGTACGATCGAAACCACGTGGCCCAGTCCTCCTCCGACTTCATCGCGATCGTCCCCGACCAGCCGGCGCGGCTCCAGACGTGCGGCTTGAGCAGGATGCGGATTCCCCTCTCGTGCGCCCACTGGGTCGTCGCCTCCAGGCCGGCGTCGCTTTCTCCCCAATAGCCTCCCGAGCCAATCGAGGTGGCGATCAGCGGCGAGTCCAGCTCGCGTTGCCATCCGAAGGGCGTTTGTGAGATCCAGTTCGCGTGGATGCGGGTCAGCGGCTCGAGATCGGATGGCTCGATTCTCCCGGCGGCCTCCCAGCAGATGCCGCGCATGAACGGGATCGGTTCGCGAGCCGGGGCCGAGGCCGATTGAGACCCGGGTGTGTCGCGGCGCAGCGGAGAATGGCTCGGCGTGGGTTCTTGCGGCGGCAGCCGAGGCACGATGACCGCGCCCGCGATGACGCCGGAGAGCACGATGAGAATCGCAACGACGAGGAGGGCCAGACTGCGCCCGCGTCTGCTATCATCGGCCCCCTGTCTCGAATCGTCGCCCACGGGAGATTCAAGATGCCTCAACCCTCGCGCCGCAGCCAGTTGATTCCGTTCTCCCCCATCCGGACCATGTTCCGGCTGGCGGACGAGATGGAGCGGGCGGGCGGCGGCCCGGTGTTCCGGCTGCACGTCGGAGACCCCGACTTCACGCCCCCTCCCGCGGTCGTGGAAGCGACGACCGCCCGGGCCCGACCCAGGCGCTGTTCGCGACGCTCGAGATCCTCTTCGGCCCCGGGGACGACGTGCTCCTGCCCGAGATCTACTGGCCCAACTACGTCCAGGAGACGATGCTCCTCGGCGGGCGCCCGGTATTCTACCCGCTGGGCCCAGGGTATCAGCCCGATCTCAACGCGCTGCCCAAGCTCGTCACCCCGAGGACCCGCGCCGTCCTGATCAACAGCCCGAGCAACCCGACCGGCGCCGTCTTCCCCGAGTCGACGCTGCGCGCGCTTTTCGAGCTGGCGCGGGAGCGGGAGCTCTGGATCCTGAGCGACGAGGCCTACGAAGACTTCGTGTTCCGTGGATCGCACGTCTCACCTGGGTCGTTCGAACGCGACCTGCCCGAGGAGAAACGCCGCGTCTTCACGCTCTTCACCTTCTCGAAGTCATACGCGATGACCGGCCTTCGCCTGGGGTGCGTCGTCGCGCCGTCCTTGTACACGGCGACCCTGCTGCGGAAATGTCAGGAGCCGCTCGTCGCGAGCGCCGGCATGCCCATCCAGTGGGGCGCGATTCCCGCGTTGGGCGCGGCCGAGCGCGCGGGGGTCGAGCGGATGAAGGCCGCGTATCAAGGGCGGCGCGATCTCGCGCTGTCGATCTTGCAGCCGGCGGGGATGGCGGACTACGTGCCCGAGGGGGCGTTCTACATCATGGCCGACGTCTCGGCGACCGGGATGACCGGTGACGAGTTCGCGGTCGCCCTCCTGCGCGAGGAGCGTGTCGCCGTGGCGCCGGGCTCCGGGTTCGCGATTCAGCCCAGGTTCCATGCGGACGGAACGCCGGTGGCCGAGCCATCGCCGACCGGCGCGCCGGAGTACCCCACGAACCCGAAAGCGAGCCACCGGGTGCGGATCGCCTTCTGCGTCTCGGACGAGGAGCTGGGCGAGGGTTTGCGGCGGATGGTGAGGTTCGCGGAGCGGGCATCGGAGCGGCACACGGTGCGCCGGCCCGCGAAGGCCTAGCTCACCGGGAGTCGGCTTGGGTCACGTGGGGTGCTCCGTCAACAGGCGCTCGAAGCGGCGATCCGGGATCAGCCACATCGTCGCGACGAACGCGTAGAGAGCGCAGGATATCAAGGGCGCTACGAACGCCACCGCGATCGCGACCGCGTAGATCACGATCGAGATCCTTCCCTTGAAATCGCTGCCCAGGGCGACCGCAAGCGTCGAAGTCGCGCCGTGGTGCGCGACGAGCGTATGGGCCAGGATGTAGTACGCGATGGCCGCGAACAGGAGCACGATCCCGTACACGGCGACCGGCCAGGTGGCGAAATGGGTCTCCCCCATCCAGTTCGTGACCAAGGGTGTCAGGGATAGCCAGAACAGGAGATGCGAGTTGGCCCAGAGGACGCGGCCGTTCACAGAGCGCACGGCCTGCAGCATGTGATGATGGTTGTTCCAGTAGATCCCGAGGAACACGAAGCTCATGACGTAGCTCAAGAACACGGGGATCAGCGGTCTCAGCGCGCCGACGTCGGCTCCGTTCGGCGCACGCATCTCGAGGACCATGATCGTGATGATGACGGCGATCACGCCGTCGCTGAACGCTTCCATCCGGGACTTGGTCAACCCGTGGTCGGCCGGGGCAGCTGGAACACCGACTCCTTCGTCACGCGCGTGTACATCGGCCCGCCCAGGCGGCCGATCGCGTCGATCGCGGTCGAGTCGACGCGCAATCCGTTCAAAAGTCCCTCCGCGATATGGAAGTACACGACCTCTCCGATCACGTAGTTCGCCCGCAGCGGACCATCGCCGTGCTGCACGATCTGGAACAGCCGGCACTCCATCGCGATTGGGCATTCGGCCGCGCGCCAGGGCTTCACCTTCACGCTCGGAGCCTTGGTGAAGCCGGCATCGACGAACTCATCCACCTCGGGTGGGTAATCGGCCGAGGCTTGATTCATCCGCTCGCGAAGGGGCCACGGCGAGATGTGGACCACATACTCCCCCGTGGCGCGAACGTTGTGCAGCGTGTCCTTGTCGCGGCCTGCGCCGCTCGTAACGGGAGAGAACACCAGAGAAGGAGGGTTCGCCCCACCCGCATTGAAGAAGGAAAAGGGAGCGAGGTTCGGGATTCCATCGCGCGAGAGCGACGAAACGAACGCGATGGGGCGCGGGACCACGCAACCCACGAGAAGCGCGTAGACGTCGGCCGGCTCGAGGGACGCGGGATCCAAGTCCCGCATCTTCACCCTGTCGCGCCCTCGCCCGCGAACTTCCCGGGCTGCTCGAGCCACGAGTAAGGATAATTCTTGTCGTCGTATGCCTCGGCGAGGGTCGTGACGTAGAGCGGATGGAAGGTGTCGAGCATCACCGCCAGCTCCTTCGTCTCCTTGGCTCCGATCGCCGCCTCGGCGGCGCCGGGGTGAGGCCCATGGGGGATCCCGGACGGATGCAGTGTGAACGAGCCGACCTCGATCCCCCGGCGGCTCATGAAGTTTCCGTTCACGTAGTAGAGCACCTCGTCCGAATCCACGTTCGAGTGGTTGTAGGGGATGGGAAGGGCGTCCGGATGGTAGTCGTACATCCGCGGCACGAACGAGCAGACCACGAAGTTGGTTCCCTCGAAGCACTGGTGCGTTGGGGGCGGCATGTGCACCCGGCCGGTGATCGGCTCGAAGTCCTCGATGTTGAAGATGTAGGGGTACAGGAATCCGTCCCAGCCCACGACGTCCAGCGGATGGAACTCGAACTCGTAGGATGTAATCTGATCCCGCGCCTTGATTCGGACCTCATACTTTCCGCGGTCGGTGAACGTCTCGAGCCGCTCTGGGCGCCTGATATCACGCTCCGAGAACGGCGCATGCTCCAGTAATTGCCCGTACTCGTTCCGGTATCGCTTGGGCGTCTCGATCGACGAAGCGGATTCGATCACGAGATACCGCTGGGGTCCCGGCTCCGGATGGAACATGTAGCTCGTCCCGCGCGGGATCACGACGTAGTCGCCGGGACGGTAGTGAAGCTCGCCGAAGATCGTCTGGATACGGCCGGTTCCCTCGTGGATGAAGTACATGTCGTCGCCCTGACCGTTCCGGTAGTAGTACGACATCTTCTGGTCCGGGACCGCGATGGCCATGGACACGTCCTTGTTGTGCAGGAGGACGACACGACCGGTCACCGGGTCGCCGCTCTTCTTCAAATCCTTCGTCTTGAAGTGGTGATGGCGCAGGACCTGATCGTCCGCGTACTGAACCTTGCAATCCTGGACCTTGTGGATCTCGCGGGCCTGCGTCGGCATGTTGTAGTGATAGATCAGCGAGGAGCGCCCGGAGAATCCGCGGGAGCCCATGAGCTGCTCGGTGTAGAGCTTTCCGTCCGGGCGGCGGAACTGCGTGTGCCGCTTGTGCGGGGTCTCCCCCAGCGTGTGATACATCGGCATCGTGTTGCCTCACTCCTGGTCAGACGATCGTGTTGGTCAGGGTACCCAAACGTTCGATTTCGAGAACGACTTCATCTCCGGGCTTGAGCCAGGGGTGAACCTTCTCGCCCAGCTCCAGAAGGCAGCCGTTACCCACGGTTCCCGAGCCAATGATATCGCCGGGAAAAAGATACACGTCCTGCGACGCCCTCGCAATCATCTGGCCGAAGGTGTAATGCATGTCCTTCGCATTCCCGTGCGAGAGCGAGGCGCCGTTCACCCGTGCCTCCATCGTGAGATCGTGACGGTCGCCGGTCCGTTTGGCCTCGACTTCATCGAGCGTGACCAGGGCGGGGCCGAGCGAGGTCGCGAAGTCTTTCCCCTTCGCGGGCCCGAGCCCGATCGCCATCTCCTTTCGCTGCACGTCGCGCGCGCTCCAATCGTTCAGGATCGTGAAGCCCGCCACGATCGAGCGCCACTGATCGATCGGGACATTGCGCGCCCGGGTCCCGATCACGCACGCAATCTCCAGCTCGTAGTCGAGCGCTTCGGTCCACGAAGGCTTCGAAACCGGCGCGCCGTCCCCGACGAGCGTGCCGGGATTGGAAAAATAGAACGCCGGGAACTCGTACCATTCGGCCGGCACCGGAAGGCCGCGCCGCCCGCGGGCGTTCTTGACGTGGGCCTCGAACGCGTAGAAATCGCGGATGGTGGGCGGGCGCGAAATGGGAGCGTGCAACGTGACCCGCGCGCGAGCGTGCCACGCGGAAGCGAGATTCGGGTGTTTGGAGCCGGCGCTCAACGCGCGCTCGAAAACGGACCTCGCCAGCGGAAGCCCACGCTCCCAGTCACCCAACAGGAGATCGAGCGAGCGGAGCCGCCCAGCCGAATCCAACCCGGGCGCCACGATCGAAGCCGCGGCCCCCAACTCCAAGATCCGGTCCCCTTCGAGCGCGCCCAACGAGCGCTCCGCCGTCCCGCTCCTGCTGAAGGAGACGAGACGCATCCGAAACTAGAGATTGCCCCGCAACGCCTGCTCGCGCTCGATCGCCTCGAAGAGCGCCTTGAAATTCCCTTTACCGAAGCCCCGGCTTCCCTTCCGTTCGATGACCTCGAAGAACACCGTCGGACGGTCCTCGACCGGCTTCGAGAAGATCTGCAGCAGGTACCCTTCATCGTCGCGATCGACGAGGATTCCGAGCCGCGACAGCTCCTCCTTGTCCTCGTCAATCTTGCCGACCCGGTCCTGTAGTACCTCGTAGTAGCTGTGCGGGACGCCGATGAACTGGATGCCGGTGTCCCGGAGGTGGGCCACGGTGGAACAGATATCACTCGTGGCGAGCGCGATGTGTTGGACGCCGGGCCCTCGGTAAAACTCCAGGTACTCCTCGATCTGGGACTTCTTCTTTCCCGCCGCCGGCTCGTTGATGGGGAATTTGACCTTCCCGCTGCCATCCGCCATCACCTTCGACATGAGCGCGGAGTACTCGGTCGAGATGTCCTTGTCGTCGAAGTGCTGGAATTGGCTAAAGCCCATGACGTCGCGGTAGAAGGCCACGAAGCGGTTCATGTCGCCGAGCGCCACGTTCCCGACGACGTGATCGATGTAGAGCAGGGGTCCCGCCTTCGGCTGCTCCCCCGTGGCGCGATACCCCGGAAGGAACGCGCCCTTGTACTTCGAGCGGTCGATGAACGAGTGGATCGTGTCGCCGTAGGTGGCGACCGCGGCGCGGCGGATCGAGCCGGACTCGTCCTGGATCGTCGTGGGCTCCTGAACCGCCTTGGCTCCGCGCTTCGTCGTCTCCCGGAACGAGCGGTCCACGTCCTCGACTTCGAGCGCGATGTCGCGGACGCCGTCCCCATGGAGCCGGATCTGCTCGGCCATGAAGCCCTCCGGCCCGAGCGGCGTGGACAGCACGAAGCGGACCTTTCCCTGCTGGAGCACGTAGGAGGCGCGGTCGCGCATCTTCGTCTCGAGCCCGCCGTACGCGGTCACCGTCAGTCCGAAGGCGTGCGAGTAGAAGAACGCGGCCTGGCGTGCGTTCCCGACCCAGAACTCCAGGTGGTCGATCGATCGAATATTGAGGAAGTCGTCGCTCGCGTCCTTGCCGCGCTCGGCTTCCGATACCGCTCTGGTGGGTGCGCTGGAAGGGCGCGCCCCGGCGGCTTGCCGGGCGGGATCAGCCATAGAGCCCCCTGAGTTTCGTCGCTTCCGCGACTCTGCCGACGCCGAGCATGTAGGCCGCGGTTCTGTTGTGAACCTTATGCTTCTCCGCGAGCAATGCCACGTCGCGGAAGGAGCGCCGCATCACGGTCTCGAGCTTCTGATTCACCTCATCCTCGGTCCAGAAGTAGTTCGCGAGGTCCTGGACCCACTCGAAATAGGAAACCGTCACGCCCCCGGCGTTCGCGAGAATGTCCGGAATCAGGAAGACGCCGTTTTCGTGGAGAATCGGATCGGCGTCCGGGGTCGTGGGTCCGTTCGCGGCCTCGGCAAGGATCTTGGGCTTGATCTTGGGCGCGTTCTCCTCGGTGATCTGATTCTCGAGGGCCGCCGGAATCAGGATGTCCACCTTGAGCTCGAGCAGCTCCCGGTTCCCGATGCGGTCGGTGCCGGGAAGCCCCACCACGCTCCCCGCTTCGCGCTTATGGGCCTGGACAACCTTGGGGTCGAGGACGCGCGAGGACTGGATCCCGCCGCGCGAGTCGCTTACCGCGATCACTTTGGCGCCGCGCTGGTGCAAAAGGTCGTGCGAGATCGAGCCGGCGTTTCCGTAACCCTGAATCGCGACGGTCATCCCCTCGAGCGGCTTGTTCAGGTACTTGCACGCCTCCTCGATCGTGTACGTGCACCCGCGCGCCGTGGCTTCCCTTCGTCCGAGACGTCGGGAGCCGGGATATCCTTCTCCGGTCCGATGATGATCGCGATCTCGTTCGTGTACCGCCTCGTCATACGCTCCAGCTCGTGGAGCGAGAGCTTCTTCGGGTCCACTTCGATCCCGCCCTTGGCGCCGCCATAGGGCAGGTTCACGACTCCGCATTTCCAGGTCATCCATGCGGCAAGCGCCTTCACCTCGTCGAGGGTGACTTGAGGGTGATAGCGGATGCCCCCCTTCGCGGGGCCACGGGACACGTCGTGCTGCACCCGGTGTCCCTGGACGACCATCCAGGTGCCGTCATCGCGCTCGAAAGGAACCGAAACGGTGAGACAGCGACGCGGCACCCGGAGCTTGAGACGGATCCCTTCCTCCAGGCCAAGCGCGTCGGCGGCGATGTCGAACTGGCGCTGGGCGACCTCGAACGGGTTCCTCGTCTTTTCCAAAACCAGACTCATGGCATCCTCTCGATCGTGGGTGGCGGGACGTCGAGCCGAATCGAAGCATGGCCGGCGCTTGAGGGCTCGACCTCAGCCATTCTACTCCCCGGCGTGAGCCTCGCAAACCGGGAATCGGCAGGCCGGATTGGCCCCTTCCGCCTACCGGAGGACGCGCGCGGGTGCCGGTTCGATATACTGCGAGGATGGATCGGTCCTACGCGGCGCGCGGTCTCCTGGCGGCGGGTGCGGCGGCGTACGCGGTCTCGGTCGCCGTAGCAAGCCAGCATCCCGGGCCCCGAGCATGGGCCCTGCACCTGCCGGGTTTCCTTCCGCCTCCGGCTCGGTTCCTCGTGATGGCGCTCCTTTTCGGCGCCGCCCTCCTCCTTGTGGTCGACCTTCTCCGCCCGGGAGCGTCGCGCCCTTCGCGCCCTGAGGGAGCGCCCCGTCGGAGCGTCTCAAGGGACCGCCCCGCGCGACAGACCCCCAGGACGATGCCGCTCCGCCTGCCGCGGTGGAGCGGCTGGCTCCTGCTCTTGCCTTGGGCATGGATTCTCTGGGAGCTCCGGGTGCGGACCTTGTTCTTGGGGGACGGCACTATATGGCTCGGGGGAATCCAGTCCGGGCGGCCCAGTCCCTTCAGCGAGCCGCTCTCGGCGGCGACCTGGTCGGGATACGCCTCGATCCTACGCACGCTCGGGTTCCCCGTCGTGGCCCCGACCGTTGGCGCGCTGTCCATCCTCGCCGGCGTGGTCGCGGCCGCGATCCTTTGGGGAATTGCCTCGGAGCTGACGCCTCGGACAGCATCCCGCGCGTTCGCGTTCGCCGTGCTCGCCACGCTGGGGCTAGCCCAGCTCTACTTCGGCTACATCGAGAGCTACCCCTTGGCAAGCGTCGCCATCCTCGCCTACCTCTGGCTCGGGCTGCGTCGGGCGAGGGGTGCCGATCACCCTCTTTGGCTCGCGACGGCGCTCGCGATCGCGATGACGCTTCATTTGGTAGCAGGCTACCTCGTTCCCTCCTACCTCTATCTGGCGCTCCGGGAGAAACGCCCCCTCCACTCCCGTGCCGTGCTCGCGCTTCTCCCGCTCGCGGGGGCCGCCGCGATCCTCCTGTTCCTTGGTTTCAAGCCATCGCAATGGCTCGTGCCCCTCAATATCGTGGCCCGCGCCGTCCAGCCGGGACACGACATCGCGGTGTTCGCCAAGCCATACACTCCGCTCTCGCTCGGACACGCGTGGGAATTGTTGAACGCGATCCTGTTGGTCCTCCCGGTTCCCGGGCTCCTCCTTCTCGCCGCGGCGGCGGGTCGTGGGGTCGGCGGGGAGGCGACCGCACCCTCGGGCCCGGGTCCCGATGCGGCCACGGTCTTCCTCGCGGCCGCCGCACTGCCCGGCCTCATCACCGCCATAGTGCTCGTCCTCCCCGTGCCTCCGGCCCAGGACTGGGATTTGGCCTCGATCATGATCCTCCCGCTCGCGGTGCTCGGGGTGAAGGTTGGGTGCTCGATCCCCAAGGTCCCATTGCGAGGAACGCGCGGCGTGGCGCTCGTCCTCCTCGGGGCGGGCGCCACGCTTTCCCTCGTGCTCGTGAACGCGAACGAGACCTCGGGGGTACACAGGTTTGAGACCCTCGTCGGGCCGGGCGCCAAGATCACAGCCTACGGGCGAGCCTACGGGAACGAGCTACTCGCCAGTTACTATGAGGACCGCAACGACTACTCTCGCGCGCTGGTCCATGCGCAACGGGCGAGGGAGGCCGAGCCCACGAACCCGCGCTACTGGGTCAAGACCGGGGCGGCGCTCTACAATCTGCATCGGTACGACGAGGCGATCCCGGTGCTCGAGGAGGGAATCCGGCGCGGGCCGAATCGGGACGATGCCTATTACGACCTCGGCAATTGTTTCACGCGGAAGGGCCGGTACGATGCCGCGGCGGCAAGCTATCGTGAGGCGATCCGGCTGGCGGGCCCCAGCGCCGATTACCTGAACAACCTCGGGGTCGCGCTCTACAGCGCG
>VBOX01000086.1 GCA_005893265.1 Candidatus Eiseniibacteriota bacterium
TCCTGATCATCCTCGCACTGCTCGTCACGGTGTACGCGCTGAATTCCAAGAAGCTGGTGAAGAACAACCTTTTCACCTGGTGGACGATCGCACTGATCGTTGGGTTCACGGTGCAGCTCTTCCTGTTGGTGCGGAGCCACCAACACCCCAACGTGAACGAGGGCGCGCCCGAGACGTTCAATACGTGGAAGGACTACCTGCTCCGGAAGCAGTACGGTCCCTCGAACCCGTTCGAACGCCGCGCGGACCCGTGGTACCAGATCGAGCATATGTATCTCCGATACGTCGGCATGCAGTTCACGCTGACGAGGGGATTCGGGCCTTTCGGACCGGATTCCTTCTGGGTGATCGCCCTGAACTCGATCCCGTATCTCCTCCTGGCCCTCGGCGCCTACTGGAATTGGAAGCGGGACAAGAAGACCTTCTGGTTTTTCCTGGCGCAGAACTTCGTCATGGGGCCGTTGCTCATCTTCTATCTCAACTTCACGGACCATGAGGTCCGGGAGCGTGACTACTTCTTCACCAATTCCTACCATTTTCTGGCGATCTGGATGGGGATGGGAGCGGCTGGAGTCGTGGAGTGGCTCGCGCGCGCCCTGGAACCGGCCAAGGTCGCGCCCCAGCTCGCCGCCCCGGCCGGTGCCCCGCCCGCGGTGACGGCGATCACGGGGTCATCCGGGGGAATGTGGTCGCACCGCGCGGGCGTAGCGCTCGGAGCGGGCGCGCTGATCGGGATCTCGCTCCTGCCCATGAAGGAAGGGTGGTTCGAGCACGACCGGTCGCGTTTCTACATCGCCCACGACTACGCTTACAACATGCTCACGCCCTTGGAGCCGGGGGCGATCGTGATCACGAACGGCGACAACGACACCTTCCCGCTCTGGTACATCCAGGAAGTGGAGCACGTCCGCAAGGACGTGCGCGTCGTGAATCTGAGCTTGCTCAACACGCCCTGGTACATCCGGCAGCTTCGCGATCAGGAGCCGCGCGTGCCCTTCTCCTACAACGACCCGCAGCTCGCCGCGCTCCAGCCCTACCAGGACGAGAAGACCGGCAAGATCATCTGGGTCAAGGACCAGGCCGTGGTGGATCTGGTACGGACGAACCAGTGGAAGCGGCCGATCTACCTGGCGGTCACCGTGCCCGAGCAGCTTGGGTTCGAAAAACATCTCATGCTGGAGGGTCTCGTCTTCCGCGTGTATCCCCAGGAGATCGGGGAGCACAGCGTCGACGCCAAGAAGACGCTCCACAACCTTTATCACGTGTTCCAATACGTGGGCTTGCTGGACAAGAACCGCAGCTTCGACTCCACGGTCTACAAGGACGACAACGCCTACAAGCTCGTGCAGAACTACAGTGCGGCGCACGTCCAGGTTGCCTACGAGCTGCAGAAGGCGGGGCAGGACAAGGACGCGATCTCCTTGCTCAAGGACGCGGTCAAGATGACACCCGATTTCCCCGGGCTCCTCGAGTACCTTGGGAAGGCCTACCAGGATATGGGGGACACCGCCGAAGCGGAGCGTGTCTTCACGCAGGCGCTGCAGCGCTTCCCCAACTCGGCGGAATTCTATTTCCACCTCGGCGTGATCCACTGGCAGCGGGGACATAAGGAGCACCGGGCCGATTGGATCGAGCAGGGGCTTCAGGAGCTTCGACGTGCGTGCTCGCTCGACCAGCGCTACTTCGACTGGTTTGGCAGCCTGTTCAGCGCGCTCTGGATCGAGGGGCGCCACGAGGAGGCGGTGGACGCCCTGCGGACCTGGGCCCGCGCGCATCCCGAGGATCCGCAAGGGAACGCGTGGCTCCGGAACTACGAGGACTCGCTGAAGGTGCTCTCGGCTCCGCCACGCGGAGGCGCTCGGCGCGGGGCAGGCGGCGCGCGCTGACGCCCGAGCCACGTACCACGCTGGAGCGGGGTCTCGAATCGCCATGGGAATGGCAAAAGAACACGTGATGGAGGGCGATCGATTGTCCGGGGAGGCGATCTACGACGTGGAAATCACGGCGCTCATTCCCGTGTACAACGAGGCGGAGAATCTGAAGCCCCTACTCGAGAAGCTCACCGCGGACCTGCGCGCCCTGGGCAAGACGTACGAGATCCTGGTCGTGGACGACGGGAGCACCGACGACTCCATCGGAAGGCTCCGCGAGCTTCATCGCTGCATCCCGCATCTCCACGCGATCGTGTTCCGGCGGAACTACGGCAAGTCGGCCGCCCTGTCGGTCGGTTTCGCCGCGGCGCGCGGACGCCATCTCGTGACGCTCGACGGGGATTTGCAGGACGACTCCGCGGAGATCGGGCCGTTGCTTCGGAAGCTCGAGGAGGGCTATGACCTGGTCTCGGGGTGGAAGCAAAAGAGGAAGGATCCCATCACGAAGACGATCCCCTCCAAGCTCTTCAACGCGGTGACCTCTTGGATGACCGGGGTCAGGCTCCACGACATGAATTGCGGTCTCAAGGCCTACCGCGCCGAGGTCGTCAAGACCCTCCGGCTGCGCGGTGAGCTGCACCGCTTCATTCCGGTGCTGGCTCACTGGAACGGGTTCCGCACCGGCGAAATCCGAACCGTGCACCACCCCCGGCTTCACGGGACGACGAAATTCGGCGCGGCGAGGTTCCTGAACGGCTTCCTCGATCTCCTCGCGGTGATGTTCCTGACGACCAGCTCGAGCCGCCCGCTTCATCTCTTCGGCCGGATCGGCGTCTTCTTCGCCCTGGTCGGCGCCGCGATCACAATCGGGTTTTCCTGGCGATGGGTCCTGGGGGAAGGGCTCAGGCTCAGACCGGCCCTCCTCTTCGGGGCGGTGCTCATCATCCTGGGCATCCAGTTCATCTCGATGGGATTCTTGGGCGAGCTCATCGCCAGCACTCGCGCGCACGAGCCCGACTACGCGATTCGCGAGCGGCTCTAGCCGCGTCCCGTACGGGCGAGGGAAGCATTGAAGGCCGCGATCCTGGGCCCCACCTACCCCCACCGAGGCGGGATCGCGCACTACACCACCCTCCTTGCCCGCGCGCTCGACCGGCGGCACGAGCTTGCGATCGTTTCCTTCGCGAGGCTCTATCCGCGACTCCTGTTCCCCGGCACGACCCAGTTCGACACGAGCGCGAGCACGATCGAGCCCCCGGTCCGTCCGGAGCCGATCCTCGACAGCCTGAACCCTCTGTCGTGGCTCGGCGCCGGGGCGAGACTCCGCGCCCTAGGGCCGGATTTCATCGTCGTCCCCTGGTGGCATCCCTTCTTCGGTCCGTCGCTCGGGACGGCCGCGCGGCGCGCCCGGCGTCCGGGGAAGCGCACCGCGCGGATTTTTCTCTGCCATAACGTTTCGCCGCACGAAGCGACGCCGATCGACCGGGCGCTCACCGCGTACGGCCTGGGCGGTGCCGACGCGTTCCTCGTTCACGCGCGGTCGGAAGAGGAAAAGCTTCGCCGCATCACGCGCGGAAAGCCGATCCGGGTGCACCCGCACCCTTCCTACGAAATCTTCAGCGAACGGGCACCGAGCCGGGAAGAGGCCCGTTCGGCCCTTGATCTCCAAGGCCGCGTCCTCCTTTTCTTCGGCCACGTGCGACCGTACAAGGGCCTCGCCGATCTTCTCTCCGCTCTGAAGCTCGCGCGCCGTGACGCGTGGGATCGCGCGCTCGTCGTGGGGGAATTCTACGAGCCGCTCGAGCGTTACCGTGCGCTCCTCGAGGATCCGTTGATCAAGGAGCGCGTTCGCGTCGTGAACCGCTACGTGGCGAACGAGGAGGTGGCGCGCTATTTCGCGGCCGCCGACGTGGTCGCGTTGCCGTATCGCGAGGCGACCGGCTCCGGCATCGCCCAGATCGCGTTCGGCGCGGGCGTTCCGGTGATCGCGACCCGCACCGGCGGATTGGAGGATGTCGTCGAGGAGGGCGTCTCCGGGCTCCTCGTCCCGCCGGGCGACCCCCCATCGCTCGCGCGCGCGATCGAGCGTTTCTTCGACGATGCCATGTCGGAACGGCTCCGCGAAGGCGTGGCGCGGAATCGGGGCCGTTTCGGATGGGACGCGCTCGTGGGGGCGCTCGAATCGCTCGCGGCGGAATGCGCATCATGACCGCGCATCCGACCTGGGCGGTCGTCCTGGCCATGAACCAGGTCCGGATGACGCGCGAATGCCTCACCTCGGTCTCGGCGCTCGATCCGGGCGCCGAACGCATCGTCCTGGTAGACAACGGCTCCACGGACGGGACCGCGGGAGCGGTTCGGGCGGAGTTCCCCAACGTCGAGGTTCTCCGCCTCGAGAAGAACCTCTATTTCGCGGGGGGCGTGAACGAAGGAATCCGGTCGGCGCTCTCGCGCGGCGCGGGCTCGATCCTCCTCCTCAACAACGACGTCGTGCTGGAGCGCTCCGCGCTCGGGAAATTGCGTGCCGCGCTCGAAGCGGATCCGGCGCGGGCCGCCGTGTCGCCGAAGATCTACTACTACGATCCTCCCGACATGATCTGGTTTGCCGGGGGCGTCGTCGGCCGCGGCCTCGGGCTGATCCGCCACCGCGGCGCGAACATGAAGGACGAGAAGCTTCGCGACGGGCCCCGCGCGGTCGACTACGTGTCGGGCGCGGCCGCGCTCCTGTCCAGGGATGCGCTTGAGAAGGTCGGGCTCCTGGATCCGAGCTACGTCATGTACGTGGAGGACGTGGACTGGTGCGCCCGTGCCCGGGAGCAGGGTCGGGTTCTCTGGTACGAGGCCTCGGCCAAGGTGTGGCACCACGTGTCCGCCACGAGCGGGGGGGGCCTGACGCCCCTCAAGGCCTATTACCGGCTTCGGAGCGGGGCCCTCTTCCTGGTGCGGCACGCCACGCCTTGGCAGCGAGCGCTCTCGTGGGGTTCCTACCTCGCATGGTCGGGGTGGCTGCTTCTCCTCTCGATCACGCGTCGTGATTTCAGGTCCGCGGGCGCGCTGGCGCTTGGGTTCGCCGATTTCACGCGGATCCTTTTCGGCGCGCCGCCGCCGCTTCGTACACCCGAGTCATTCGCTCCGCCAGCAGGTCGACGCTGAATCGGGCCGCCCTCTCCTTCCCGAGCCGGGAGCGGGCGGCGAGGGCGCCTGGATCGCGGGCAATCGTTTCCAGCCGCTCCGCGAGCGCCCCCACGTCGCCCGAGGGAAAGGACACCGCGGCGTCCCCGACGACTTCAGGCAGCGCGCCGGCGTCGCTGACCACGCACGGCGTCCCCAGCGCCATCGCGAGGAGCGGGGGGATGCCGAAACCCTCGTAGCGGGATGGGTAGATGAAAAGCTCCGCGCCCCCCAGGAGCGCGGCCAGATCGGAGTCGGGGACGTATCCGGGCCAATGCGCGCGCAACCCGTTCGCATTCGCCGATTCCGCCAGGCGATCGGCAAGAGGGTGCCTCGTGCCGGCCAGGACGAGCGCCGGGGCGCTTCTTCGCTCGGGAAAGGCTCGTGCCACCGCTTCGATGAAGAGCTCGACGCCCTTCCTCGGGTCGAAGCCTCCGAGGTAGAGCCAGTACGGCGCGCCGCCGTACCTGGATCTCGACTGTGCGATCCGGTCCGCGGGAGCGGGCGTGAGCCATCGGGGTACGGCGCAGGGGACGACTTCGATCTTCGCGGCGGCCTCGGGGATTCGGGAAGCAATGTCGCGGCGGCTCGCTTCGCTCAGCGTGACGATCGCGGAAGCGTGCCGCGCCGAGGCGCGCACGGCGCGTCGGTAGAGCCACTGGTGGAGGAGCGCGGGCTGGGGCCAGGGGACGAGTCGCGGCATCATCCACGGAATCACATCATGGAGGGAGAGAATGGACGGGAAGGGAAGGTCTGCCGGCACGCCGTGGTTCCAGGTCGCGTGAAAGAGGTCGGGAGGCGGCTTGATCTCGCGCAGAATCCGCGGAAGCTCGCCTGCCTCCCAGCGGATTCTGCCGCCCCCGGGTCCGGAGGCCCGTACCTCAACCGATTCGGGAAGGGCGCCCGGCTCGACCGGCCGGTCGCTCACGCCGATGAACCTGAAACCGCGCGGGGAGAGCTCTTCAAGGACCTGGGTCAGGATGAGGCCGATGCCGGTGGCGGGCCCCCGCGCGAGGGGCCTCAGGTCGATCGCGACTCGGATCGGACGGGGCACGCATGGGCACGCTACGGGACGCCTGGGGAAAGGTCAACGAGTCCGCGCATCTCACGTCTTGACGCTCGATTGCGGCCCCCCGTACTCTGAGACCGTGCACGACCTCGGAGGCTCACGTGCGTCCCGGCTGGGACGTCGTCTGGCTCAGTGATATTCCGTGGGGGAGTCTCTGGCAAAGGCCGCAGCAGCTCGCCACGAGGTTCCCGCCTGACTCGCGGATTCTCTTCGTGGAGCCCTGGACCATTGGCCATGCGCCTGCCCTCCGGCCGACTCAGGTCACCGAGCGGATCTCCCGCGTTTCATTTCCCTTTCTTCCGTTGCACGCGCGCTCGATTCGCTTGAGACGCCTCGCGTACCGGCTCGGAGGCTCGGCGCTCGCGGCTCGGTGCCTATTCGCGGCCCAGCGCGCGTGGGCAGCGACTCTTCGAGGATTCGGCCGACCCGGGGCGAGGCGCCTGGCGCTCGTGCAGAATTTTCTAGCCCGTCCCTCGCTCCGAACGTTTCGCCCCGAACGGGTCGTGTACGACATGATCGATGCTCCACTCCACTTCGCCCCCGTGCCGCCGCGTCTTGTGCCGCAGTGGGAGCGGCTCCTCCGCGAGGCCGACCGCGTTTCCGTCACTTCGCGGCCGCTCGCCCAGCTCGCGCGCTCGGGCGGCGCCCCGAATCCGCGCCCGATCGGGAACGGGGTCGACGTCGTGCGATTCCAGGTGGCCGCTCCGGCCGATTCCCTCCCGGGAGACGCGGGCGCGCCGATCCTTGGCTACGTCGGATCGCTCCATTCCTGGTTCGATGTGCCTCTCATCGCCACCCTCGCCCGGTCGCTTCCGGGCGCGCGGGTCGTTCTGGTCGGCCCCGCGCACCCCTCGACCCGCGCGGAGCTAGAACGCGTCTCCTCTTCGACGCCGAATCTCTTCTGGCTCGGCCTCAAGCCCTACTCCGAGATTCCGTCGATCGTGCGGGCGTTCCGGGTGGGATTGATCCCGTTCCGCCGCACGCCTCTCACGGAAGCGGTGAATCCGGTCAAGCTCTACGAGTACGCGGCGGCCGGCGTTCCGTGCGTCACGACACGGTTCACCGATGAGGTCGGGACGTGGGGAGGCGCGGCGCGCGTCGCGGATTCGGAGGAGGCTTTCGTTGCCTGCGTGAGATCCTTCCTCGAATCGCCCCCGGATCCGACGCCTCTGGTCGCGTTCGCGCGTCTCCACGATTGGGACGAGATCGCGCGGGAGTTCGTCGCCTTTTGCCTGGAGGACGCCGCGTGAGGCGCCCCTCGCGAGGGGGAACGAGCGCCGTACGGCAGGCGGGATCCCGCGAAGCCAAGGAGTCCGACCTCTCGCGCTGGGCTTGGGCGGTGGTGGCACTCCTCGTCCTCGTCTTCTTCTATCCAATTACGTTCGGGAAGGTTTTCCTCACTCCCGATTCGGTCGCTCCGGCCGGATTCGCGCGGGTCGCGCTCGACGCGCTCCAGAACCGGCACGTCTACGCGCTCTGGAATCCGTATCACTTCCTGGGAATGCCTTCGTTCGGGAGTCTCGCGTTCGTCCCCTACGTCTATCCTTTGGATCCCGTTTTCGGATTCCTGAACAAGACGCTCCACTTTCCTGATCTAACCTGGCTTCTCACGCACTACCTGCTGCTTGCGCTCTCCATGCTGGCCCTCTTGAGGGCGCTCGGCGCCTCGACGGAAGGAGCGACCTTAGGAGCGCTCACGTTCGCGCTCACCCCGAATCTGGTGGCCGTCGGCGTGTTCGGACATGGAAGCCAGATCATGACCGCGGCGTATCTGCCGCTCCTGGTCTTCCTGCTCGATCGGTTCGTGCGTCGCGGATCGCCCCTTGCCCTCGCCGGGTTCGCCCTGGCGGCGGCGCTTCAACTCCTCCGGGGGCACGTGCAGATCGTCTTCTACACATGGCTCGCCCTCGGCGGCTACGCGCTCTTTCAAGTGATCCAAGGACTGAGGGAGGGGCAAAGGGGCGCGGTGGTGCGCGCGCCCGTCGGGCTTCTGGTCGGGCTCCTCTTAGGATTTGGGATGAGCGCCTTCCTCTATCTCCCTACCCACGAATACGCGAAGCTCTCGGTCCGCGGAGGTGGGGAAGGGGGCGGCGCGGGTCTCGACTACGCGACCCAGTGGTCCTTCCATCCCCGCGAGATCCTCACGTTCGCCATCCCCAGCATGTTCGGCTTCGGCGGCCGTACCTACTGGGGAAGCATGCCCTTCACCGACTATCCCAACTACATGGGCATCGTGCCGCTCGCGCTCGCCGTCTACGGTGCGATGCGGTGGCGCGGGAGAGTGCGGTGGTATCTCCTCACGATGGCGGTGGCGGCGCTCCTCATGTCGTTCGGAAAACACTTCCAGCCTCTCTATGCGCTCCTTTACTTCCATTTGCCGTTCTTCAACAAGTTCCGGGTCCCCGTCATGATCCTGGTCTTGGTCCAGTTTGCGACCGCTGCCCTCGCCGCGTTCGGGCTCACGAGGGCGCTCGAGCGTGGAGCGACCGCCAAGGGCAAGGACGTGGACCCCGGTGCTTTGTGGATGCGGGCGGGGGTGTTGTCGGGGGTGGGCGGGGTCGCCGTCGTCGCGCTCCTCCACGCACTCTCGGGAGCGATCGAGACCGCCGCGACCCAGAGTCGTCCTTCCTTCAGCACGGACCTGGCCCGGCAGGCGATCGACATGGCTTCGCTCGACGCGATCAAGTCGGGGATCCTCCTCGGGATTGGGTGCATCGCCATCGCGCTCGCGCGACGCGGCCGGATGCGCCGGGTCACGGCGGCGGCGCTGGTTCTCACGGTCACGGTGGTCGATCTCTGGGTGATCGATCGCAAGATCATGGACGCGCAAGTCGGCTCCCCCCAGGAGTACGCGGAGTATTTCAAGGAAACACCCGAGGTGACCTTTCTCAAGTCCGACTCCACGCTCTTCCGGGTGCTCCCGATGGATCCGCACGACAGCCGGCTGGCTGCCTACGGCATCGCGTCGGTTATGGGCTACCACCCAGCAAAGCCCAAGCTGTACCAAGCTTTCGCCGACACCGCGCAGATCATGAGCAGCCTCGACATCCTCCGCTTCCTGAACGTGAAGTACGTGCTCACCGACGGTTACATCCCGAAGGACACGCCAGGATTCACGCTGCGGCACGACGGCGAGGTGAAGGTATACGAGCTGGACGGCGCGTTGCCGCGCGCCTATGTGGTGCACCGACTCGTCCCCGTGCGGAATGAATCCGTCGCTCTCGCGATGATCCGGACCGGCAATTTTCATCCGACCCATGAAGCGCTCTGGACCGGTCCTGACCCGTTGCCGCCGATGGCCGAGCCGAGCCAGCCGGACTCCGTCCGGGTGATCCGGTACGACCGTGGACGGCGCGCCCACGACGATCCATCAGGTGGATTACCTGATTCGCGGCGTCGTGGTCGGCCCCGGCGTGCACAGGATCCGCTTCCACTACGAGCCTCGCGCGCTCCAAGCGGGGATCCGGATTTCCATCGCATCGCTCGCGCTCACGGTCGTGCTGGCGGGCGCGGGTCTGATCCGCCGGCGCCGTCCCGTGGCCCCGCCGGGCCCCGTAGCGGGCGAGCCTGCGGGAGGATCGCCCGCTTGAAAGCGCTCGTGATCATCCCGACCTACAACGAGCGGGAGAATCTGCCGGAGCTCTTGAGGCGGATCTTCGCGGAAGGGCTGCCGCTCGAGGTGCTCATTGTCGACGACAATTCGCCCGATGCAACAGGGGCGGCGGCGGACGCCCTGGCCGCGACCGATCCGCGGGTCCACGTCATGCACCGTCCTGGGAAGATGGGGCTTGGGTCCGCGTATGTCGCGGGCTTCCGCTACGCGATCGAGCACGACTACGACGCGGTGTTCGAGATGGACGCGGATTTCTCACACAATCCGGATTCGCTTCCGGAGTTTCTGAGGGAGCTCGAGAACGCGGACCTCGTGGTCGGATCGCGGTATCTGCACGGTGTCACGGTCGTGAACTGGCCGCTGAAGCGACTGATCCTCTCCTACCTCGCGAACGTGTACTGCCGCGTCATCACGGGCATGCCCATCAAGGACGCGACCGGCGGATTCAAGTGCTTCCGCCGACAGGTGCTCGAATCGCTCGACTTGAGCCACGTCAGATCGGACGGCTACGGCTTTCAGATCGAGATCAATTTCAAAGCGTGGAGAAAGGGATTCCGCATCCGCGAGATTCCGATTCTCTTCGTCGACCGTCGCGCGGGGGAATCCAAGATGTCACGGCGGATCGTATGGGAAGCCGCGTGGATGGTCTGGAGGCTCCGCGTCCTCGACCTGCTCGGCGCCCTCTAGGCTGGACCACCCATGTCCGTCTCCCTGATCGTCATCCATTACCATACCCGCCCGGCGCTCGGACGCCTGCTCCAATCCCTCCGCGACGCGCTCCCGGAGCCGCTTCGGGAGATCCTCATCGTGAACAACTCGGGAGAGCCGCTCGAGGATCTGCTCCCGGGGCTGCCGTGGCCGGCGAGGATCCTCGCCCCGGGAAGCAACCTGGGCTATGCGCGCGGCGTGAACGAGGGAATCCGGGCCGCCCGGGAGGACGCCATCCTGATCCTGAACCCGGACATCCAGGTGCTGCCGGGCTCCATCGAGGCGCTCGTCCGGTGTGCCGGGGAACACCCCAGGGCGGGAATCGTCGCCCCCAAGCTCATGAACTCCGACGGAACGCTTCAGCTTTCCGCCAGGCGATTCTACAATTGGAAGACCCTTTTCCTGAGACGGGCACCGCTCGGGCCGTACGCGGCCAGGAGCCGAACCCTCCGGAACCACCTCATGGCCGACTGGGACCACGCGGAAACCCGCCCCGTCGACTGGGTTCTCGGAGCGGCCATGTTCGCGCGAAGGCGGGCGGTGCGGGACGTGGGGATGATGGATGAGCGCTACTTTCTCTACTTCGAGGACGTGGATTGGTGCCAGCGGATGTGGCGCCACGGATACGAGGTCCTGTACTGCGCGGATGCCTCGATGGTGCATGAGTACGCCCGCGGGAGCGCCCAGCTCCGCGCGCGCTCGATCCGGGCGCACGCGGCCGGGCTCCTCCGTTTCGCGGAAAAGTGGAGCGCCGTTCTCTACGCCGTGAGCCAGAATCGCAAACGCATTCTGTCGCTGGCTACACTGGCGACCGACGTACTTGCGGCCGTCCTCGCTTTCCTTGGCGCGTACGCGATCCGGGCTTCGCTCGCGCCGGTCTTCGCCAAGCCGATCTACCCGCTCCCGGGCTACGGTGGCCTCCTCTTTTTCACGGTCGCGGTCTCGCTGGCCGCGCTCGCGGCCAACGGGCTCTACCGTCGATCCACGTTCCTGGACGGGATCGAGCGCGCGTTCTCGATCGGGCAGGCCGTGGTTCAAGCGGTGCTCTTCCTCATGGCGGCGACCTTCCTGTTCCAGACCCCGCGATACTCGCGCGTGCTCGTGCTTCTCCTGGCCCCTCTTCTCTACGGGGCGCTCCTGGCATCCAGGACCGTCGTCGGAAGGCTCGGCGCCGGGGCTCGACGGCAGGGCTTCGCGTTTCGCCGTGTCCTCATCGTGGGATCCGGCGACGAGGCCGAACGGACGAGGGAGGCGCTCGAGGAGGCGCGCGGCGAGGGATTCGAGCCGCTCAAGACGGTGGTCCCCTCCGACCCCGGCGAGGCGCCGAAGGAGGCGGCCGCGAGGCTCAAGGCGCTCGTCGAGAGCGAGCGGATCCAAATCGTCTGCGTCGTGCCGGAGCCTGGGGAAGTGCCCTACCTGCTCGCCGCGGCGGCCGCGCTACGCGACTCAGGCGCGGCGGTCTATTGGGCGGGCTCGGTGGCCCAGCTTGCCGCCGAGGAACGCCTCGCCTCGCTGGGCCGGGTGCGCGCGGTCCTGCTCCATTCCCCCAGCCGGGGCCTCTCGCTTCGCGTGAGGAAGCGCGCGAGCGATCTTCTCCTCTCGATCTTCGTCGCCCCGTTTCGCTGGGGCGCGCTGCGCGCGTACCTCGCGGGGCGTGGCGAGGGGTACGGTCCAGCCGAAGCCTGGGGGCGGGTGTGGTCGGGACGTCTGAGCTGGGTCGGCCGGAGCGCCTACGAAGGGGATCGGTGGGCAGGCGTCCCCGATTGGGCACGGCTCGCGCTCGAGTCGGTCCGACCCGGCGTCGTGACTCCGCCCGACGGGGCGTCCGGGGACCCCATGACCAAGGTAGCGGCCGAGCTCGCCTACCTGTCTCGCTTCTCGCTTGCCGAGGACCTGCGCGTATTTCTCCGGGCCACGAGGGGAACCATCCGTTGAGATGGATCCTGCCTTTCCTCCCCGGACGCAGCCAGCTCGTGACGCTCGCGCTCGCGGCCTCCGTGTCCTGGCAATTGGGGGTCCCTCTATCCGCGGCAGCCAAGACGTCGCTCTTCGTGAGCAATTACGTCAACTCGAACGAAATCCAGAGCCTCACGGCGTGGAACGGGCTCCTCGCGGCGGGGACCCTCGGAGGGATCGTGACCATCGTCCCAGCGACGGGCATCGCGACGAAGATCCTCCGCTCGCAGGGAGGACTCCCCTCCAACAGCGTTCTCTCGACCGAGGTATCCCCTTCGGGTGCGCTGTGGATCGGGACGGCCGAGTCCGGAATCGCCCGGCTTCGGACCGACGGGACGTTCCGGCGCACCCTCAGCTCCTTCGACGGTCTCCCGAGCGACCGCGTCCAGGCGCTGTACGTGCGAGGCGATACGGTGTGGGTCGGCACGAGCGGGGGTGTGGCGCTCTTCACCGAGAGCCCCGCGACCGGGCAGATCGGGCTCACGCGGGTCTACACCAACGCGAGCACGTCGGGGGCGCTCGCCGGCGATGACGTGCGCGCGTTCATCCAAGTCGGGGACACGCTCTGGTGCGCGACGATGTCCGGGCTCTCGGCCTTCGCGTCCGGCGTGTGGGTTGCGCGGACCGCCGCGCTTGCGATCCCGGCGACTTCGCTCGCGTTGTACGCGGATACGCTCTGGGCGGCCACTTCTCTCGGTCCGTATCAATACGCCGGCGGCGTCTTCCGCGCTGCGAACGCGGGCCATGCCTTCGCGAGCCAGACGCTCTTCGCGGGCCCGCAGGGGTTCTTCTCGGGGTCCGCCACGCTCGGCGCGTATCGCTACGCCGCCGGCGCATGGACCGCCGTGAACACCGGACTCCCTGGCCTCCGCGTCACCGCATTTCGCGACGGCCCCGACGGGGCCCTCTGGGTGGGAACGCTGGCGGGGGCCGCGCGGCTTCTTCCGGCGAGTCTCTCGTGGGAGCCACACGTATCCGACGGCCCGCTCGTCAACGCGACGCAACGTGCCGTAGCGGATCGCCGCGGCGCATGGTTCTCGACCGGCAACGCCTTCCCGCCCGGCTCCGGACGCGGCGTCGTGCTTCACTTCGACGGGGCCTCGTGGAGCGCGCTTACATACGGCTCGACCGGCGGCACCTTCCAGGATGCGGACGCCTTCGCGATCTTCTCCGATAACTCCTCGAAGCTGTGGGTCGGCCATTGCTGCCTCGACGGGGATCCGCGTCCCCGCATCGATCGATATGATCCCGGAACCGGGGTTTGGGATACGCCTCCCGCGTTCAACATTTGGGCCATCGACCAGTCGCCCTCCGGGCGGATCTACGCTGGGAGCGTGGAGCACGAAAACGGGATCTACGAGTTCGCCGCTACCGGCGCGATCCTCGATTCCCTCACGCCCTTGAACTCCGGCCTCACGAGCAACAATCTCAGGGCGGTGCGCTTCGACTCCGCGGGGAAGGGGTGGTTCGGAACGGCGTTCAACGGCGTCGACGTATGGGACGGACGAGGCACGCAGGACCACGCGGATGACGTCTGGACCCACCTCATCGTGCAGCCGAGCGACCAGGTCTCCTCGATCGCCGTGCTCGGCCCCCAGACCGCCTGGATCGGCACGTCGGGAGGGGCGGGCCTGGTCCAGAACGGGGTGTTCATCCGCGTCCTGACCCCCTTGGGAAACCCAGGTCTTCCGAGCGGCCAAGTGAACGACCTCGCCGTCGACTCCCGAGGGAACGTGTGGATCGCCACGTCGGGGGGTCTGGCGCGGGCCGACGCGTCCGGGACCGGCGCGATCGAGGTCTTCACGACCCAGGACGGCCTCGTCGATAACGACATCCGTGCCCTGGCTTGGGATGGTGCCCACGGCGCGCTGTGGGTGGGCACGGGTCACGGAATCTCCCGCGTCGTTTCCACGACGGGAGGGGAGCCGGGCATCACCGATCAGAGTTACGTCTATCCGAATCCCTCACGCGCGGCTCTCGGCAGCCTGAAACTCGGCGGCATTCGAAACGCGCTTGATGGAGAAATACGCGATCTTGCGGGGAACGTGATCCACCGTTTCCGCTGCGACCCGGCCGCGAACGAGATCTGGGATTTGAGGAACGACGGAGGCGACCCCGCCCCCTCCGGGGTCTATCTCGTCGTGCTTCGGGACAAGAGCCAATCGCGAATCCTGCGCGTGGCGGTGGTGCGATGAAGGTCAAGTCGCGGGTCGCCTGTCTTGCTCCGCCCGACCGCGCGGCGTGGGACGCGCTGGTCGCGACCGCTCCCGAGGCGACCGTCTTCCATACCTCGGCGTGGGCCGAGCTCTGGCTCGCGGAGTGGCGCGGAACGCGGTGGGTCGCGTTCGTGGTCGAGGACGAGAAAGGCTACGCGGGCGGGATTCCCGCCATCGTGCGGAATCGAGGCATCGGCCGAACCGTTTTCTCGATGCCGTACGGCACCTACGGCGGGCCGCTCGTGCGCGCGGACCATCCCGACCCCGCGTCCGTGCGTCGCGAGCTGCTCGAATCCTACGCACTGCTCGCCGGCGGGAGCTGGACGATGCGCTCCGAGCTGATCTGGTACCGGGGAACCCGAGACGAGATCCCGGCGCGTCTTCCGGCGTTGGAGCGGTCCACGCACGTGCTCACGCTCGCGCCCGATTTCGAGGCGCTGGCCGAGGGATTCGCCCCTCCGACGCGCCGCCTCGTCAGGCAGGCAGAGGAGAGCGGCCTCACGATCCGCTCCGCGGCCGACGAGTCCGACGTGCGCACCTATTACGGTCTGGCGGTGGAGACCGTTCGCCGCCGCGGCGGAAGGCCGAAGCCCTATTCGGTCTACGAACGGATCTATCGGACTTTCGTGCCCCAGGGGCTTGCCCGATTTCATCTGGTCCACCACGGCGAGACGCCGGTCGCCGGGAGCCTTCATCTGTTTCACCGAGGGGTCGCCATGAACTGGCTCACGGTTTCCTCCGAGGAGAGCTGGCCCCTGCGGCCCAACAACTTCATCATCGCGGGAATACTGGCGACCCTCTGCGATGCCGGATACCTCGAGTACGACTTGGGCGGCTCTCCTTCCGACGCGGCCGGCCTGATCCGTTTCAAGGAGGGGTGGGGCGCGACGCCGCGACCGCTCGTCGTGGCCGGGCGGCGGAGCTCGGCTTACCGGAAGCTTCGGGGATAGCGCCGGGTGCGCATCCTCCTTCTCGCGCATGGGCCTTCGATCCACACGCGGCGCTGGGCCACGGCGCTTCGCGACCGCGGGCACAACATCCTCCTCCTGACCGCCCACGCCGGCGAGGACGTGGGAATTCCCACGCGCGTCGTCGGCAGCCCCTCCCCGGTGAGGGCGCTCCACTATTGGAGCGCCCTGGGCGCCGTGCGCCGCGAGTTGAGTGCCTTTCGCCCCGACGTGACCGTCGCCCACTTTCTGCCGAACTACGGCTTCCTCGCCGCGCTGGCCCAGGCTCGGCCGTGGATGCTCGTCTGCTGGGGTTCCGATCTCTTGACCAACGCGCGCCTATCGCCCCTTCATCGGGCCCGCGCCCGTTATGTTCTCCGCCGCGCGGGGCTCATCCACGTGGACGCGGCTGTGCTCGCGGAGGCCGCCGTCGCGCTCGGGGCGCCCCTCGCGCGGGTTTGGACGCGGCCCTGGGGTGTGGACGCGGGAGCGTTCGAGCGCGCGGGCGAGCCGCGACCCTCGCGGAACGGAGCCGAGGCAGCCCGCCTCTTATGGACCCGCCAGCTCGAGCCGGTCTACGATCCGGAAACCTTCGTTCGCGCTCTCGGCCTCCTCAAGCGACGTGGTTTCACGTTCCGCGCCACCATGGCAGGGGATGGACCGCTCCGCGCATCGGTCGAGGCTTGGGTTCGGGAAGAGGACGTGACTCGCGAAGTGGTGCTCGAAGGGTTCGTCGGCTCAGATCGACTCCGGGCGCTCCACCGCGAAGGGGACCTCTACATCTCGCTCTCCCGCTCCGACTCCACCTCGCAGTCTCTGCTTGAGGCCATGGCGGCCGGCTTGGTCCCGATCGTGAGCGACATCGCGGGAAACCGCGAATGGGTGACGCACCGGCAGGAGGGTTACCTCGTGCCGGTGGGTGATGCCAACGCCCTTGCCTGCGCCATAGCCGAGGCTTCGACGGATCCGGCTGCCGATGCCTATCGCGCCCGGGCCGGCGCCGCGGTGAAGGCGCGCGCGAGTTTCGCGGACACGCTCGATCAGCTTGAGGCGAAGCTCGACGCGCTCGCAGGATCCGGAAGCGCGCCGTGAGGCGGGTTCTCTTTCTCGCCTATTTCTTCCCACCGCTGGGAGGGGGAGGATGCCAGCGCACGCTCAAGCTGGTCCGGTATTTGGAGCCCCTCGGATGGTCCTCCGCCGTCGTGACGACGCGGGACCGCGACTACTGGATCCTCGATCCAAGCCTCCTCTCCGAGGTGCCTGCGGAAGCGGAGGTGATCCGGGCCGGGGGGTTCACGGCGCTCAACGCCCTCCGAATCCTCATGCGCGCGGGCGTCTCGATTGAGGAGCCGCAAGGCGCGCGCCGGCCCGCGCCGTTCCGGGCGCTCCGCGCCCTCCAGCGCTGGACGCTCTTCCCGGACGGATACCGCGGGTGGGCCGATGCCGCCCGCCGCGCCGCGGGAACGCGTATCCGGGCCGGGGGAATCGACGCGCTCTGGACGACCTCCTCACCCGAGAGCGCTCACGTGGCTGGGCTCTCCCTCAAGCGGAAGCACGGCCTTCCATGGGTCGCCGACTTTCGCGACCCGTGGGTGGGGCGCGTCACCTACCGGCCTCCCACGCGCTGGCACGACGGGAGACATCGCGCGATGGAGCGACGCGTGGTCCAGGAAGCGGATCGCGTGACCCTCGTGAGCGAAGCGATGGTCGAGCTCTATCGGGAGCGATATCGGGACGTCTCCCCCTCGCGTTTCGTTTTCCTTCCGAATGGCTTCGATTCCGATGATTGGCGCCGCGCGGCCCGCGTGGCGCAGGAGGAAGACCGGATCGCACACGGCTCGCCGGGGGCTCGGCGATTCGTGCTGCTCCACGCAGGGCAGCTCGCGCACCGTCCGACGGTCCGTACGCTCCTCGGCGCCGCGCGCCGCGTGCTCGAGGCGGATCCCGCCGCGCGCGAGGATCTACGGATACGATTCGTCGGCGGGAACGAAGATCTGAGCTCGCGCGAGCGGGAGCGATACGGCCTGGGCGCGGTGCTCGAGCTTCACCCCTCGCAGCCCCACGTCGAGGCGCTTGTCTCGATGCGGCGTGCCGGGGCGCTCCTGCTCCTGGGGCACGGAGGGGAGGCGGACTCGCTCCTCTACACGGGAAAGATCTACGAGTACCTGAGCAGCGGGCGTCCTGTGCTCGGGATCCTAGATCCCGGTCCGGGCGCGGCTCTGATCCGGTCCTCGCGCGCCGGCGCGGTGGTCGCGCCCGGGGACGAGCAGGGTGCGGCGCAGGCCATCCTCGGGTGGCTACAAGCCTGGCGCGGCGGCGCAGACCTCTCGACCCACCTCGCCGAGGAAGCCTCGGCCGCGTGGGAGCGCTCGAAAACAGCCGCCGCCGCCGCCAAAATCCTCTCCGAAATGTTGCCGACTCGTACCCGCTAGACCACTTTTCCCCACATCCGGCCACGCTCGGCCAAGCCTATGCCTTCCAACAGAATAAAAATTTAGTCCGACGCGTGAAATCGGCTTGACACCCCTTTTGGAGGGGCAGTAGGATGCGCCGGTGGTGATTTGTGGGGAATAGTGGGGATCCTGACAGCCGCGGGAGCCAGCCCGATGGCGGATAGGGACGGTGGATGGCGACGTTTCGGGGGAGCTACCGGCACTCGATTGACCATAAGGGTCGGATCAGTATTCCCGCGCGGTTTCGCCGCCTGCTCTCCGGGGACGCCTCAGACACCTTCATCATCCTCCGTGGTCTCGAAACGTGCGTGGCGCTCTATCCGCTCGATGAATGGCAGCGGATGGAGGAGCGGCTCCGCTCCCGCTCGTTTCACGACGAAACCAATCGCCGCTTCTTGCGGATCATGTCGCTGGATCTCAACGAGGGAACCATGGACGCGCAAGGACGTGTCGCGATTCCCCCGCGCCTACTCACCCATGCGCAGCTCAAGGGCGAGGCCATGGTGAACGGCGTCGTGGACCACATCGAGATCTGGGATCCGACCCAATTCGACGAATACCTCCGAACCTCGAATCGAAGCTACGAGGACATGGCCGGGGAGCTGCTGCTGTGACGGCGGCTCGGGGGGTGGCGCGCCTTCCGCTCGCGTTTGACCGTCCGGTCTTCCAGTGGGATTCGCGGCGTGGGGCCGGGCCGCTCATCGTGAGGCTATTCGGAAGGCTGGGAGAACGCGAGCTCGCGCAGATCGTCCAGGCGGTATGGGAGAGGGGCCGCTCGCCGCGCGATCTCGTGTGCATCGAATTCGAGCAGGTGACGCATCTCGACTACCGTGCGCTCTCCGAGTTCACGCGCGCGCTCATCCGGCAGCAGAACCGGGGCGCGGACGTGTGCCTCGTCGGTTTGAGCGTCTACCTGAGAAGCTTGTTCGGCGTCGCGGGTCTGGGACCCGCTCTGCGCCGTCTGGAATGGATGCCGGTGAAGGAGGCCGAGGCGCCGCGCCGTCCGCTGGGTCTTGGGGACGTCATCTCGCAATTCCCGGCTCGTCGTCGCGATATCAGGCGTTAGCGGGAGAAATCCGAGGAGCTGAATGCCGGGTCACGTCCCGGTTCTCAAGGAGGAGGCCGTCCAGTTGCTCCTGACAGATCCGAACGGGACCTATGTGGACGTGACTTTAGGGGGCGGCGGTCACGCCGCCGCAATTCTGGAGTCGCTGGGGGTGGATGGGAGGCTGGTGGGTTTGGACTGTGACCCGGCTGCAATCGATCACGCGCGCGCCATGCCGCCCGCACCGGATCCCCGGTTCGTGGCCGGGCGCGCGCGCTTTTCCGAGATCAGGCCCGCGCTCCAAGGTCTCGGGATCAGCGTCGTCGATGGAATCCTGGCGGATCTCGGAATTTCCTCGATCCAGCTCGATGACCCAGCACGCGGGCTTTCCTACACCGCTTCGGGGCCGCTTGACATGCGCCTCGATCCCTCGCTTCCAAGAACCGCCGACGCGTTGCTCCGGGCGATCGACGACGACGAGCTGCTGCGCGTGTTGCGGGAGCTGGGCGAGGTGCCCCGACCCCGAGCGGCCGTTCGCGCGATCCGCCGCGCGCTCGCGGCCGAGGTCACGGTCACGGCGGAGACGCTCCGCAAGGCGCTCGAACCGCTCTACCCGGGGCCCGCGCGACCCCGGCGCCTTTCCCAGGTCTTTCAGGCTCTGCGGATCGCCGTGAACCGCGAGCTCGACGAATTGGAATCGCTGCTCCACGAAGCGGCACACCTTTTGCGGCCGGGCGGGACGCTATGTGTCATCGCGTATCACTCGCTCGAGGACCGTATTGTCAAAAATACGTTCCGCCCGCCGCGTCCATACGATCCGAGGGAGCCCATCCCCGAGTCGCCTTGGGTTCCTCTAACCAAGAAGCCCATTCGTCCATCCGACGAGGAATGCCGCCGGAACCCACGCGCCCGAAGCGCGCGCCTTCGCGCGGCGCGGCTCAAGGCGGAGGCCGCGTGAGCCTCGCGATGAAGGTCGCAGCGGCGCCGCGCCGCGGCGCGGGACTCGCTCCGGGACGGCGCTCGCGCGTCGAGCTCCGGGTCGCCGACGAGGGTGGGGAGGACGGGGGACGCGAGCTGCATGGGCCCTACCTGCGCTCGTTCCGGGCTCAGCCCAAGCGGCGCGTGAACCCCCGCGTGATCGCGCTCCTCCTTCTCGCGGCGTCGCTCCTCTTTCTCAAAGTATGGGAGCGCACGGTCGCGAATTCGCTCTCCATGGACCGCGACCGGTTGGCCCGGGAGGTGCGGACGCTTGAGAACCGAATCCGGATCACGCGCGACCTCGAGGAGCAGGCGGCGTTCCGGAGCGGCTTCGACCTCACGAGCCTGAGCCAGCTCGGCTTCCAAAACCCCGATCCGGCGCGGGTCGTGGACGTCGATCTCGTTGAGCCCCGCGGCCGGCGCGGGGCGCGCGCCGGCTTGGGCGTGAGGCTCCTTGGAGCGGTGCGGCGGGCCGTGCCCAGCGCCTGGACCGAGCGCATCGTGGGGCTGCCGGCGGCACCCGTAGAAGCTGGAGGAAACCGATGAGCCCACTCGATCTGCGCCGTCTCAAGCTCCTGGCTGTCATTGGGCTGCTCTTCTACGGCGCGATCCTCGCGCGCCTGATTTCGATCCAAGTCCTTGGCCATTCCAGGCTGGATCGGGAGGCCCGCGGGCAGCAGACCTCGCGCGTCATCCTGGAGCCCGAACGCGGCCGGATTTTCGACCGTCACCTGCTCCCCCTCGCCGACAACGTGGACGTGAGCCAGATCTCGGTCCGCCCGGCCGAGGTGCGCAACGCCTCGGCGGCCCAGCGTTTCATCCGTGCCGCGGTGGGGCCGCGCGGTCTGGACCGGCTCCGCCGAGGGAGGAGAAACGCGTATATCCGTATCACATCGCAAGTTACACCTGAACAAGAGATTGCGATCCGGAAATCGGCGCTCCCGGCCGGGGTACAAGTGGAGGAGGTCCCGGCCCGCGTCTATCCGCTGGACGAGCTGGCGCGCCCCGTCGTGGGCGTGGTCGGCGTCGATGGTGTAGGGCTCGAGGGGATCGAGCGCGTGTTCGACCGCGAGCTACGCGGCGTGGGCGGGTGGGCCACGCTTTTCAGGGACGGGCGCGGCCTGGAGCACCAGCTCCCGCAGAGCATCGTGAAAGTCCCCGAGCCTGGATGGAGCTTGGTGACGACGATCGATCGGGACGCACAGTCGGTCCTCGTCATGGAGCTGAAACGGGCGGTGGCGCGCACCGGCGCGCGGAGCGGAATGGCGGTGTTCGCCGATCCGCACACCGGGGACATCTTCGCCATGGCGACCGTGGACGGCGCGAATCCGCCCGATGGCTCGGCGGGGAGGAACCGCGTGATCGCGGACCAGTACGAGCCCGGATCCACGTTCAAGCTGCTCGTCGGATGCGCGGCGCTCGAAGAGCACATCCTGGCCCCGGAGGATTCGTTCTACGTGAATCACGGCGAGGCGGACCTGGGCGGATTCACGATGCACGACTCGCATCCGGAGACGCGCTGGTACACCGTGCGCGAGGCGACCGCACTCTCGAGCAACGTCTGTTACGCGCAAATCGGGATGAAGGTCGGCGCGAGCGTCCTCTACCGCTACGCCCGGCTGTTCGGCTTCGGCCAGCCGACGCGGATCCAGCTTCCGGGGGAGACGTCGGGGCAAATCCGGAATCCGTCCCGGTGGTCGGCCCGGTCCTTGGCAACGATCTCGATCGGTCAAGAGGTGACGGCGACACCGCTTCAGATGCTCATGGCCTACTGCGCCGTGGCGAACGGCGGAATATTGATGCGGCCGAGGATCGCCTCGGCGCTCGTAAACGAGCTCGGCGAGCCGGTGCGGCTCTACCCGGTCGAGCGCGTGCGCCGCGTGATCTCCCCGGAGACATCGGAGACCTTCCGCTCGTTCCTTCGGGACGCGGTCACCATGGGAACGGCAACGGAGGCAGCGCTTCCTTGGTGCGAGGTGGCCGGGAAGACCGGCACGGCCCAAAAATCGGATGAGGGAGGCCGAGGATACGGGCAGGGACGTTACGTGTCTTCGTTCGTAGGAATGGCCCCGGCGAGGAATCCCCAGATCGTGGGTCTCATCGTTTTGGATGAGCCCCGCGGCGCCTATTACGGCGGCACCGTCGCGGCGCCCGTATTTCGGGACATCGTGGCGACCTGGGCCACGCTGGGCAAGGGTCCGGTCCGTCTCCCGGCACAGACGCTCGTTACGGCGGCCAGGCGGAAGGAGCAGGCGGTGCGCGTTCCGGACGTCAGGCTCATGGCGGCCGAGCAAGCCCGCTTCGTGCTCCGCTCCGCGGGGATGGATTGCGCCGTCGAAGGAAACGGCGCCCGCGTGGCGGTTCAGTCGCCGGAGCCGGGCGCGAACGCGCGATCAGGGGAGGTGGTTCGGGTCGTCCTCTCGACCGATCCCGCGCCGGACATCGGGTTCCCCGATCTTCGGGGCCTTTCGCTGCGCGAGGCGCTGGCGCGCCTGAGCGCCCTCTCCGTTCACATCGGGGGCGTCTATGGGAGTGGACAGGTCGTGGAACAGGATCCTCCGCCCGGCGCGGCGATCAAGGCCGGCCAATCTTGCGCGATCCGGTGCGCGCCCCGGAGCTTGTGATCGGAATCGGCGGCTTGCGCACCGAGGCGCTCCCCGGGCTTTTGGGCGCCTCCGAGACGAGCGGAGAGCTTCGCGGCGAGTGGGGGATGGTCCGCTACAACTCGCGCGACGTGAAGGCGCGGGATCTCTTTGTCGCCATCCCCGGCCTCACGCACGACGGCCATGCGTACGTCGCGGCCGCGGCGCGGAGCGGCGCCACGGCGGCTGTCGTCGAGTGCTTCGTGCCGGAGGTCGACCTTCCGCAAGTCCGCGTTCCGGATGCACGGCGCGCGCTTGCGATTCTGGCGGGGGAGGAAACCGGGAACCCCTCTCGCGAGATGGTGATCGCGGGAGTGACCGGGACCAACGGAAAGACAACCACCGCGCACCTGATCCGCGCGGTGTTCGAGCAAGCGGGTCATCGCACAGGATTCATCGGCACCGTCGGATACGAGTTCGAGGGACACCACGAGCCGGCACCCCATACCACGCCCGAAGCGCCCGACTTGATGCGCATGCTTCGAGCCTGGCGGGCGCGCGGGGCGGCGGCTGTGGCCATGGAGGTTTCATCGCACGCGCTCGCTCTCGAGCGAACCTATGGCGTCGCGTTCGATGTCGGTGTCTTCACCAATCTGACTCAAGATCATCTCGATTTTCACGGAACCCTTGAATCGTACCGCGAAGCGAAAGCCCGCCTCTTTCGCGCCGAGGAGAGAGGGGACCGGACGAAGCGGTTTTCGGGTGCCGTCAACGTGGACGATCCGGCGGGCCTCTGGATCCAGGCCCGTGCCGACTGCCCCATCGTCGGATTCGGGATGGGCGCTCGAGCAGACATCCGGGCGGAAGATGTGCGCTCGAGATCGGACGGCACGGATTTTCGGATTCGGGAGCGGAACCAAACCACGATGGTTTCCCTGCGCCTGCGAGGCGCATTCAACGCCATGAACGCGCTCGCCGCGTTCGCCGCCGGCCGTGCGCTCGAGATTCCCACGGGCACGATCGTCGCCGGTCTCGAAAGGGTCGCGTCGGTGCCGGGGCGGCTCGAGCCGGTGGACGAGGGACAACCCTTTCAGGTGCTGGTCGATTACGCACACACGCCGGACGCGCTGAGCCGGGCCCTCGAGGCGGTACGGGAATTCCGTCCCAAGAGGCTTCTGTGCGTCTTCGGTTGCGGAGGAGACCGCGATCGGGGCAAGCGACCGCTGATGGGTGCCGCCGCGGCACGGCTCGCGGACCAGGTGATCCTCACGTCCGATAACCCACGGAGCGAGGACCCGGCTGCGATCCTGCGCGAGATCGAGGCGGGAGTGCGTGGAGCGTCCAACGTGCGGACGATCGCGGATCGGGCTCTGGCAATCGCGGCCGCCATCGACGTGGCCGCTGCCGGAGACGCTCTCCTGATCGCGGGGAAAGGGCACGAGACCTACCAGATCATCGGCGCCCGCACGCTCCCATTCGATGACCGAGAGGTCGCGCGGGCGGCTCTTCGGCGGCGGGGATTCGGACGTTGAATCAGACACCGAGCCCCTGGCTGACACTCGACGAGGTGATCCGCGTGACCGCGGGGCGGCTCGCCCACACGATCGAAAAGCGACATGCGTCGGTGTCATTCAGCGCGTGCTCGATCGACACCCGGTCGCTTTCTGGCGGGGAGCTTTTCGTCCCGCTCCCCGGGACCCGCGCGGACGGGCATGATTTCGTGGTCTCGGCCCTTGAGGGGAAGGCGGCGGGGAGCCTCGCTTCGGACGCGCGGCCGCGCGATGCCGGCTGGGAGCGATCCGGGAAGCCTGTCGTCCTTGTCAAGGATCCGCTCCGGGCGCTTCAGGCTCTGGGACGCCACTGCCGGACCAAATCGGGAATTCCGTTGACCGCGGTCACCGGCTCGAATGGGAAGACGACCACGAAGGAGATGATCGCCGCCGTGCTCGGCGCGCGCTACCGAGTGCACAGGAATCGGGGAAACCTGAACAACCACATCGGCGTCCCTCTTACGCTCACCCGGCTCAGGCAGGAGCACGAGATGGTCGTGATCGAGATGGGAATGAGCGCGCGCGGCGAGATCCGCGAGCTCGCGCTCGTCTCCCTCCCGAACGTGGGCGTCCTCACGAACGCCGCCGCGGCGCACTTGGCCTCGCTTCGCACCGTCGAGGAGGTGGCGCGGGCGAAGAGCGAGCTCGCGGAAGCGCTGCCTCGCGACGGCTTTCTGGTCCTGAACGCGGATGACGAGCGCCTCTGGAACATGAACCGCGGGCGGCCGGTCCCGCACAAGAGCTACGCGCTCGAGAATCGCGCGGCGGATCTCATACCGACGCGCGTCTCGCTCAGCGCCCACGGGGGCGCCTCCTTCGCGCTGGCGGACGGGACGGAATTCCGCCTGACGCTCCTCGGGCTCCACAACGTGCGCAACGCGCTCGCCGCGATCCTGGTGGGCGACCACTTCGGTATCCCGCGGGCGCTGGCGGCCGAGGCCTTAGGCTCGCTCCGCCCGGAGCGGCACCGACTCGAGCTTCTCGAGTCCGGCGGGGTCTTCGTCCTCGACGACGTCTATAACGCGAACCCCGCTTCGATGCTCGAGGCGCTCCGGCTCCTGGGGGCGATCGAGACCCGGGGCCAGCGGCGCGCCGTGCTCGGCGACATGCTGGAGCTGGGCCCGGATTCGGAACGGTTCCACGAAGAGGCGGGCCGCGAGGTGCCGCGCGAATCATGGCTTTACGTGGCGGGGGAGTATGCCGGGGCGGTGGAACGCGGCGCCCGCGCCGCGGGGGTCTCGGCCGCGCGTATCCGGCTGTTTCCTTCCGTGCCGGAAATGGCTTCGGCCGTCGAGAAGGACGCGAAGCCCGGAGACCTGATTCTGGTCAAGGGCTCACGTGGGATGCGGCTCGAGCAGGTCGTGGAGCGTTTGGTTCCCGGGCAGAAGGACGCGTTTGATCCGATGCACGCGGCGGGAAGGAACTAGGGTGTTCTACCACTTCCTCTATCCCCTTCACGAGCAGTTCCCGGCCCTGAATGTCTTCCGGTACATCACCTTTCGCTCCGCCTATGCGGCGGCGACGGCGCTCTTCCTGGCGTTCTTGCTCGGCCCCCCGGTCATCCAGTGGCTCCGGGCGCTCAAGATCGGCCAGCAAGTGCGGGATGACGGCCCGCGGAGTCACCTGCCGAAGGCCGGAACGCCCACGATGGGTGGTGTCCTCATCGTCATCGCCATCGTGATCCCGACGCTCCTCTGGGGGAATCTCGAGAATCGGAACGTCTGGATCGCGCTGCTCGCGACGGTGTGGATGGGTCTGGTCGGCTTCATCGATGACTATCTTCGGGTCGTCAAGAGGATGCGGAAGGGGCTCCTC
This sequence comes from Candidatus Eiseniibacteriota bacterium, assembly GCA_005893265.1. Lineage (GTDB taxonomy): Bacteria > Eisenbacteria > RBG-16-71-46 > SZUA-252 > SZUA-252 > WS-7. The sequence goes on from VBOX01000086.1 coordinate 25,975, forward strand.
GGGCGGTACAAGTTGGCCGGGCAGCTGGTGCTTGGGATCGCGGTATTCTCGGCGGTGTATTTCTATCCCAGCCACGGCGTCCTGGATCCGGCCGAGACCAACGTGCCGTTCCTGAAGCGCACGGTCGTGGACTTCGGCTGGCTCTATCTCCCGTTCGTGATCCTCGTCGTGACCGGCGCCTCGAACGCGGTGAATCTCGCGGATGGGCTCGACGGACTCGCCGCGGGGATGACGACCTTCGCCGCGCTCGCCTTGGGTGGAATGTGCTACGTCACGGGCCACGTGAAATTCTCCCAGTACCTTCAGATTCCCTATTTCCAGGGCGCCGGGGAGCTCACCGTCTTCTGCTCCGCGGTTGTCGGCGCCACGCTGGGATTCCTGTGGTGGAACTGCCATCCGGCGGACGTCTTCATGGGGGACACCGGCTCGCTCGCGCTCGGGGCCGCGTTGGGCACGGTCGCGGTCCTGATCAAGCGTGAGTTCCTCCTCGCCATCGTCGGGGCGGTCTTCGTCGCCGAGGCGCTCTCGGTCATGGCGCAGGTTCTGTCGTTCAAGATATCAGGGAAGCGGATCCTCAGGATGGCGCCGCTTCATCACCATTTCGAGCTCAGCGGGTGGGCGGAGCCGCGCGTCGTGGTCCGGTTTTGGATCGCGGCGGCGCTCGCAGCCCTGCTGGGATTGAGCACGCTCAAGCTGCAATGACGAAGCCGACCCGGGCCTGGTTCGAAGGATCGCGGGTGCTGGTTGTGGGGTTGGCGCGAAGTGGGCTCGCCGCGGCGGGTTTGCTCGTCCGACATGGTTGCAGCGTTCGCGGCGTGGACCGGAGGCGCCCGGAGGAGTTGGGAGCCTCGGCGCAGGAGTTGCGGGATCTCGGCGTGGAGCTCCGCTCCGGCTCGATGGATCCGTCGGAGCTGGACGGTCGCGATCTGGTCGTCGTGAGCCCGGGAGTACCGCTCGATCTACCGCTCTTCACCGAGGCGGAACGGCGCGGCATCCCGATCGCCGCGGAGGTGGAGCTCGGATTCGGCGTCGCGCGCGCTCCGATCATAGCGGTAACCGGAACGAACGGGAAGAGCACGACGGTGGAGCTCCTGGGCGCGATCGGGCGCGCGGCGGGGCGGAAGACAGAAGTGCTCGGCAATATTGGCACGGCGCTTTCGGAGAGGGCGGAGTCGGTCCCCGAAAACGGGCTCTTGGTGGTCGAGATCTCGAGTTTCCAGCTCGAGGCTTGTACGCGGTTCCATCCCAAAGTTGGAGTGCTGCTCAACGTGACGCCGGATCACCTGGACCGCCATCGGAACATGGAGCGCTACGCGGGGCTCAAGGCGCGCCTCTTTGAATTCCAGACCAAGGACGAGTTCCGCGTTCAGCCTCTCGGCGACTCGAGGATCGAGCTTCTGCTGCGGCCGATGAAATCGCGGCCGCTCTGGTTCGGATTCGCGGACCCGACCGGGGACGGGGTGTGGCTCGAGGACGGCTCCCTCCGCTTCCGCTTCGCGGGACGGTCCGGGGATCTGATCCGTCGCGAGGAGGCGGCGCTGCCCGGGCCGCACAACACGGAGAACATGGCCGCGGCAGCGGCGGCAGCCCTCGCCGTCGGCATTCCCGAGCGCGCGATCGCGAAGGCCATGCGCGAATTTCGAGGGCTGCCCCACCGGCTCGCGCTGGTCGCGGAGATCGACGGGGTCCGTTACGTGAACGACTCGAAGGCGACCAACGTGGATGCGCTCAAACGAGCGCTCGAATCCTTCTCGCCGCCGGTGACCCTCATCGCGGGCGGGAGGGACAAGGACGGAGATTTCGCCGCGATCCGGGCGCTCGTCATGGAGCGCGTGCGCCACGCCGTCTACGTCGGCGAAGCGGCTGGGAAGCTCGAGCAATCGTGGCCGGACGTGCCACATGAGCGGGCGCCCACGCTCGAGGACGCCGTTCAGGCCGCGCGCGCCCGCACCCTTTCCGGCGGCGTGGTGCTTCTCTCGCCGGGTTGCGCGAGCTACGACATGTTCCGGAATTTCGAGGAGCGGGGCGCCCGGTTCGAGGCCGCGGTCCTTGAGCTGAAGCGTTCGCTCGCGAAGGCGCGCCGATGAGCACCGCCATCGCGGCGACCCGCAGATTGGATTGGGCCATTCTCCTCCCGGTGGTCGGGCTGCTGGCGCTCGGGCTCGTGATGGTCTACTCCTCGAGCGCGGTCCTGGGCGCGGACCGCTATCACTCCGAGTTTTTCTTCCTGAAGCGACAGGCCATGCGGCTCCTGCTCGGGCTTGTGGTCATGCTCTTTCTCGCGCGCCTCGACTATCACCGCCTGGTGGCGTTCTCCCCATGGGCCCTTGCGGGAAGCGTGGTGCTTCTCGCCGCGCTCGTCGTCCTCGGGGGCGCGGGCGTGCGCGGCGCCAACCGCTGGCTCTCCGTGGCCGAGTTCACGCTCCAGCCAACCGAGGTCGCGCGGTGCGTGTGCGTCGTCTATCTGGCGAAGCTCCTCGACCGAAAAGGGGATCGAATCCGCTCGTTCCGGGATGGGGTGCTTCCCGCGGCGGCGGTGCTCGGCGTCCTCGCGATCCTGATCTTGAAGCAGCCGAATCTCGGGAGCACGATCGCACTCCTCGTAACGGGTTTCCTCATGCTCCACCTCGCGGGAGCCCGGCCGAAGCATCTGGCCTTCCTCGCCGGCGCCGGGGCGCTCCTGGCCCTGGTTCAGGTCCTGCGCCATCCCTACATGATGGACCGCGTCCAGGGATGGCTTTCGCACTGGGCGACGGGGTCGGTCGACGCTCAAGGGAAGAGCTGGCAGCTGCACCAATCCATCGTGGCGCTCGGGTCGGGAGGGGTCTTCGGAGAAGGTCCGGGCCGGGGAATGCAGAAGTTCTTCTTTCTGCCCGATCCGCACACCGATTTCATTTACGCCGTCATCGGCGAGGAGCTTGGCCTGGTGGGCACCGTGTCCGTGCTCGTCGCGTACGTGGTCCTTTTCTTGCGCGGGCTCAAGATCGCCGGCCGGGCGCCGGACCGTTTTGGATTCCTGCTCGCGGCCGGTCTGACCGTGAGCCTCGCCGTCTACGTCGGCATGAACATCTCGGTCGTGACCGGGATCATCCCGACAACCGGACTGCCGCTTCCGTTCCTGAGCTACGGGGGATCGGCTTTGGTCGTGAACTTGGGGGTCGTGGGTGTCCTACTCAACGTCGCAAGCCAAATGCAAACCGGCATTCGAACCGGTCCGGCCACAAGATCGAGCACTCGGAAACGCCCGGGTGGCCGGTAGCGCCGGGGCGATTCGCGTGCTGATCGCCGCCGGAGGAACCGGCGGGCATCTCTATCCGGGCCTTGCCATCGCGGAGGAGTGGATGCGGACGCATCCCGATTCGAAGGTGGTGTTCGTGGGAACGAGTCGCGGGCCGGAAACACAGGCGGTCCCGCGCGCCGGGTTCGAGCTCACGACCATCTCGGCACGAGGGTTCCCGCGCCGTCCCGGTTTGGGGTGGTTTCGCGCCGTGTTCGGGCTGGGGAGGGCCTTGGTGCAATCGTTCCGTCTGGTCGTGGATTTCAAACCGCACGTGGTTGTGGGAACCGGGAGCTATGTGAGCGCTCCGGTGGTGTTGATCGCGAGGCTCTTCGGGATCCCCGTGATCATTCAGGAGCAGAATTCCATTCCTGGCGCCACGAACCGCTGGCTCAACCTGGTCGCGACCGAGGTGCACATCAGCTTCGTGGAATCCCGAGGGTATTTTCGCCGAAAGAACAACCTCCGCGTCTCGGGGAATCCCATACGTCGGTCCCTTCTCCAGCAGGACCGGCTGAGCGCGTATGAGGCGTTCGGGTTGGATCCCCAGAAGCGGACGCTCTTCGTGTTCGGGGGAAGCCGCGGCGCGCAGAGCATCAACCGGGCCGTCCAGGGCGCGCTCGAGCGCTGGAAGGGCCTCACCCAGCTCCAGGTGATCTGGCAGACGGGTTCGGACGATTTCGAGGCGATCCGCGAGCGCTTTCAGAACTTTCCGCTCCGGGTACAAGTCTTCGCCTACCTCGAGGCGATCGAGAAGGCCTATGCGGTCGCGGACCTCGCGATCTGCCGAGCGGGCGCGATGACCATCGCCGAGCTGGCCGCCTCCGGCGTCCCCGCGATTCTCGTGCCCTACCCGTATGCAACGCGGGACCATCAGACCCACAACGCGCGGGGGCTCCTGGACCGTGACGCCGCCGAAGTCATCGCGGACAAGGACCTGGATCCCGAGGTCCTCGCCGCCAAGGTCGAGGCTCTGCTTCGCGACGAGCCGCGGCTTCGCCGATTGGCGAGGAACGCGCGGGCGTTCGCGCGGATCGATGCCGCTCAGCGAATCGCGCGTTCCATGGACCAGCTCGTCCATGCGAGCCCGATCCCGCGTGAAAGCTAAGTTCGCATGTACGGAAGAATTCGTCGGATTCACCTCGTGGGGATTGGCGGAAGCGGAATGAGCGGGATCGCGGAGGTGCTTCTGAATCTGGGCTACCAGGTGTCGGGATCGGACGTGAAGGAATCCGAACCGGTGGCGCGGCTTCGCTCGCTCGGCGCGCGCGTCTTCATTGGCCACCGTGCCGAACAGGTGGAAGGGGTCGACGTGGTCGTCGCCTCGACGGCGATCGCGGAAGCGAATGCGGAAATCCTTCGCGCGCACGAGCGCGCCATCCCGGTGATTCCGCGCGCGGAGATGCTCGCCGAGCTGATGCGAATCAAGTACTCGGTCGCCGTCGCCGGGGCGCATGGGAAGACAACGACCACGTCGATGGTCGGGGAGCTTCTCGCGCACGGCGGGCTCGACCCGACGGTGATCGTCGGGGGCCGGGTCCGTGCGGTCGGCGCACACGCGCGGCTCGGGAAGGGGCCCTTCCTGGTCGCCGAAGCCGACGAGAGCGACGGGAGCTTCCTCCTGCTCAACCCAACGATCGCGGTGGTGACGAACATCGACGCCGAGCATCTCGACTACTACAAGGATCTGGCCCACGTGCAGGAGACGTTTCTCGATTTTGTGAATCGCGTTCCCTTCTACGGCACGGTCGTTCTGCCGCATGACGATCCCAACGCCGAGCCGCTTCGGTCACGGGTGAAGCGCCGTCTGCTCACGTACGGATTCTCGGAGGGCGCGGACTTCCGTGGCTCCGAGCTCCACGTCGATGGGCGGGGCGTCCGATTCAGCCTGAACGCGCGGGGGCGGGACGAGGGCGTATTCGACCTTCGGATCAGCGGCAAGCACAACGCTCGAAACGCGCTGGCCGCGATCGTCGCCGGCTGGGAGCTGGGAATTCCCATTTCCAAGATTCGCGAAGCGCTCCACGAGTTCAGCGGCGTGAGCCGCCGGCTCGAGGTCCGTGGGGAAGTGAGGGGCGCGCTCTGGGTGGACGACTACGGTCACCACCCGACCGAAATCGAAGCCGCGATCCAGGCCCTCCGCGAAACCTACGGGCGGAGGATCGTCGCCGTGTTTCAACCGCACCGATTCACGAGGACGAAGGCGCTGCGCGACCGGTTCACGACCTGCTTCGCCGGCGTGTCGGAGCTCGTGCTCCTTCCGATCTACCCGGCGGGCGAACCCCCGATTCCCGGCATCGCCTCCGAGATTCTGGCCGATGGGATCCGCGCGAACGGCGCCGCGACGGTGCGGATGGCCGCGGATTTCGGCCAGGCCGCGAAGATCGCACGCGAAATCCTGCGCGAGGGGGATCTCCTGGTCACGATCGGCGCCGGGGACGTCTACCGCGTGGGGGAGCTGGCGCGGGGAGGCTCCGCGTGAGCGCGCGCCGCGTCCGGGAAGGGGGGAGCACGTGAGGGTGGGTTGCCGCACGACCGCAAGGCTCAAGCTCCCCGAGAGGCGGCGGCGCAATCGAAGGATCGCCGCCTACGCGGTCCTCGCGGCCCTGGCCCTCTGGGGGCTCACGGGGCTCGCGCGTCCCGCCGCTCGCGTGCTCGGCACACTACCCCTGTTCCAGGCGGGACGGGTCGAGGTGACCGGCCTTCTCTACCTCACGCGGGAGGAGGTTCGGCCGTCGATCCCCGTGAGCGAGGGAGAGAGTCTCTTCAACGTGCGTCCGGCGGAGATCATTCGCGCCGTGACACGGAATGCGAGAATCGAGAGCGCGTCGGTACAGCTCCTTCCTGCGGCGGTCCGGGTTTCGGTCCGCGAGCGCCGGCCGTTCGTGCTTGTGAACGCCGAGGGTCTCCTGGAGGTGGATTCGACCGGGACCATCCTGCCCCCGCTTGCCAGGGGGCTGATCGCCGACCGCCCGGTGGTCACCGGTCTTTCGATCCTGGCGCGTCGCCCGGGCGCGCGCGTGAACCTGCCGCGCTTCGACGACGTCCTCCGCGTCGTAACGCTCCTCGAGTCGCCGGACGTGGCGCTCCTGCCTGAGATTTCGGAAATCGTGGTGAGTGATCCCCGGTGGTTCGTCCTGCGAACCTCCCGGGATCAGATCCCGATCCTGATCGATCCGAAGGGGTTGACGCCGCGCTGCATGAGGGCGCTGGCGGCGACCCTTCGCGATTTGCGGGATCGCGATCGACGGGTTCTAGGTTTGGACGCTCGATATCGGGGACAGGTGATCGTGCGGTGCGCTCCCGACAGCTTGGGCGAGGCACCGGCGGTGCGGGACAAGGTGTAATTGGAGGGGGACTGATGGCGGAAGCGAGAATCTACGCTGGGCTGGACATCGGCACGACGAAGATCACCGCCATTGTCGCAGAGCCGGAGGAGGACGGGGAAGGGATCCGCGTCATCGGCGTGGGCACCGCGCCTTCGGACGGGCTCAAACGCGGCGTGGTCGTGAATCTGGAGAAGACGACCCGGTCGATTCAGTATGCGGTTCAGGAAGCGGAGCGCATGTCGGGCCGGACGATCCGTGGCGTGTTCGCCGGGATCGCGGGGGACCACATTCGCGGGATCAACAGCCGCGGCGTGATCGCCGTGTCGCGCAAGGACGCGGAGATACGCCCGCACGACCTGGAACGGGTCATCGAGGCGGCCAAGGCCGTCGCGATCCCCGCCGACCGGGAAATCCTTCATGTCTTGCCGCAGGAGTTCATCGTCGACGACCAGGACGGCATCCGCGACCCGGTCGGGATGTCGGGCGTGAGACTCGAGGCGGAGGTCCACATCATCACCGGGGCCGCGTCCGCGTGCCGCAACGTCATTCGCGCGGCGGAGCGCGCCGGGCTCGAGGTGGAGGAGCTGGTGCTGGAGCCGCTCGCTTCGGCGGACGCGGTTCTGACGCAGGACGAGCGCGACCTGGGCGTCGCGCTGCTCGATATCGGGGGAGGAACCACCGATGTCGCGATTTTCTATGAGGGGAGCGTGCGCCACACCGCGGTCATCGGACTCGGAGGCTCCAACGTGACGAACGACCTCGCGATCGGACTCAGAACCCCGGTCGAGCGCGCCGAGCAGCTCAAGCTTCAAAGCGGATGCGCGCTCACGTCGATGGTGCGGCCCCAGGAGGTGGTGCAGGTGCCGAGCGTCGGAGGCCGCTCGGACCGCGAGGTGTCGCGGCACATGCTCGCCATGATGATCGAGCCGCGTATCGAGGAGATCTTCGAGCTGAGCAAGAAGGAGATCCGCACGAACCACATCGCCGACCTGCTCGGCGCCGGCGTGGTGCTCACCGGAGGCGCCTCGTCGCTCATGGGCATGCCGGAGCTGGCGGAGCAGGTCTTCGACCTGCCGGTTCGTCGCGGATTCCCGATGGGGATCACCGGGTTGACGGAGGCGGTATGCGATCCACGATTTGCGACCGGCGTGGGGCTTGCGATCCACGCCCATTTGACGGGTGCGAGGCCGCACACGGCCGAGCGGGGGGTGCTGAGCCGTATTTCATTCGGGTTGAAGCGGTGGATCGAGGAGCTGGTCTAATCCAGCGGAGGAGGGAGGAGTCGAGCGATGCTTGAGTTGATTGATGACGGGAAGGCTGTGTTGGGTGCCTCGATCAAGGTGATCGGAGTCGGGGGGGCGGGAGGAAACGCGGTGAACCGGATGATCCAGTCCGGACTGCAGGGGGTGGAGTTCATCGCCGCGAACACCGACGCCCAGGTGTTGGACCAATCGCTCAGCCCGAGGAAGCTGCAGCTCGGGGCGGGCATCACGAAGGGGCTCGGCTCGGGAGCGAATCCCAACGTCGGGCGGGATGCGGCGGAGGAGGATGAAGCGAACATCGCCGAGGCGCTCGAGGGAGCCGACATGGTCTTCGTGACCGCGGGGATGGGGGGAGGCACGGGCACGGGTGCGGCGCCGGTGGTCGCACGCATCGCCCGGACGCAGGGCGCGCTCACCGTCGCGGTCGTAACCCGCCCCTTCGAGTTCGAGGGGCGGCGCAGAATGCAGCTCGCGGACGATGGTTTGCGGGAGCTTCGGGAACGGGTCGACACGCTGATCGTCATTCCGAACCAGAGGCTTCTCACGATCGTCGATCGCACCACGCCGCTCAAGGAGGCATTCCGGGTGGCGGATCAGGTCCTGCATCACGCGACCAAGGGGATCTCGGATCTCATCACCGTTCCCGGCCTCGTGAACCTGGACTTCGCGGACGTGAAGACGGTCATGGTCGAGCGCGGAAACGCGCTGATGGGTGCCGGGCACGCGACCGGCCCGAACCGCGCGTACGAAGCCGCCCAGTCGGCGGTCTCCAGCCCGCTTCTCGACGATGTTTCGATCTCCGGGGCCGAGGCGCTCCTCGTGAACGTCACGGGCGGAGAATCGATGACGCTCCACGAGATCAACGAAGCGGTCACGGTGGTGGTCGACGCCGCGGGCCATGACGCCAACGTCATCTTCGGAGCGGTCATCGACGAGCATATGGGTGACGGGCTCTCGATCACGGTGATCGCGACGGGATTCGGAAAGGGGGAGGCGAGGCAGAAGCCGCTCGCCATGCCGGCGCCCCATGCACCGGCGCCTCGGATCTACGAGATGGACCCGCGCGAGCGCGCCGCGAGGCCGGTCACGGCTCGACCATCGCTCGAGGATCCCACCCCGGAGGAAGAAGGTGTCGTGGCGGGCGCGCGCCCCGGCTATCGGATGTCGCCCGGGTCGCCGCGCCGTCCGTTCGGCGGCAGGGCGATCACGCGGGACAACATGGACGTGCCGGCCTTCATGCGGAAGCAGATGGATTAACGCCCGCGCGACGCGGGCTCAGGAACTTAGGGAGAAGCGAGCGCGCCCGGGCTTAAACGGTTCGGGCGCGCTGGGCTTCCTTGGCGCGCATGCCCTTCTGGACGGCGCCGGAGCGGATGCAGCGCGTGCAAACCCGCATCGTGCGCGGCCTTCCTTGCACCACCGCACGCACGGTCTGTAGATTTACTTCCCAGCGGCGTTTGGTGACGTTGTGGGCGTGACTCACGTTCTGCCCGTGTAGGACGCCCTTGCCGCAGATGTCGCAGGTCCTAGCCATGAAACCTCCTCTGGATCATGAGAGCCTTCGAGTGTAGCCGGTCTGTCTTCCGCGGGCAACCCGTTTGACACCGTGGCGGAATGCGCCCTAGCATCGATCCAATGGCTTCGTTCAGCGATCCCGTCCGCTACTTGAGCGGCGTCGGCCACGAGATGGCCCGGCGCCTGGCCAAACTCGAAATCCGCACCATCCGGGATCTCCTCTTCCACATTCCAAGAAGCTACCTCGACCGGCGCACGGTCACGCCGATCGCCTTCCTCCGCCCGAACGAGGAGGCCTCTATCCTGGGCACGCTCGCGAGCGTTCGCCTCGAGCGGCGCCTGCGCGGGAGGCGCGACGTGGCCGGCGTCGTTCAGGACGGAACCGGCGCGTTGCGCATCGTGTGGTTCAATCAACCCTTCGTGGAGCGGTTGCTCCGGCCAGGGGAGCGGTACTTCTTCTCCGGATCGGTGCAGCCGTTTCGCGGTTTGGAGATGCACAATCCTGAGTTCGAGCCCGATGAAGAGGGGGCCGAGCATCGGAACCTCGCACGGGTCGCGCCGGTGTATGGGCTCACGGAGGGAATCACGCAGCGCTGGCTGCGCGCACGCGTTGCGGACGCGCTCCGCTCCCTGTCCGCGACGCCCGATCCGGTTCCACCCGAGTGGCGAAGGGCGCAGGCGCTTCCCGGCCTCCGGGAGGCGCTCGCCCAGGTCCACTTTCCCGAGCGACCGGAGGACGCGGAGCCAGCGCGGCGGCGGCTCGCGCTGGAGGAGCTCCTCGCATTGCAGGTGTCGCTGCAGTACGCGCGGGCGCGCCACCGCGGGCGCCGCGCGGCCCGGTCGCTCGAGCGCGGCGCCCCGCTCGCGGTCCGCTTTCGCGAATCGCTCCCGTTCACGCTCACGCGCTCGCAGCAGGAGGCTCTCGCGGCGATCGAGCGCGATCTGGATCGCGAGGTTCCCATGCGGCGGCTCCTGCTGGGGGACGTGGGCTCGGGAAAGACGGTCTTGGCCCTCGCCGCGGCGGTCCGCGCCGGAGGCGCCGGAATGCAGACGGCGATCCTGGCGCCGACCACCCTACTCGCCGAGCAGCACGCGGAAACGGCTGCTCGGCTCCTGGGCCCGGCCGGCCTTCGGTTCGCGCTCCTGACCGCCGCGACGCCGTCCAAGGAACGGGACCGGATCGCCGCGGGGGTGTCCTCGGGGGAGACCTCTCTCGTCATCGGAACCCACGCGCTCCTGGAACGGGATCTCGGTTTCGGGTCCCTCGGGCTCGTCGTGGTCGACGAGCAGCACCGCTTCGGGGTCCGACAGCGCGTGTCGCTCGCGGCGAAGGGCAACGGAATCCAGGACGCACACCTGCTCGTGCTCACGGCCACCCCAATCCCGCGCAGCCTCGCGATGACGCTTTATGGGGACCTGGACCTTTCCCTCCTCGCGGAAAAGCCCCCGGGGCGGGCTCCCGTACGTACGTCCTTCGTGCGCGCGGATGGGATTGAAATGCTGGCCCGCGTGCTCGGCGAAGAGACGAAGCGGGGAGGCAGCGCCTTCGTCGTGTATCCGGTGGTCGAGGAGAGCGAGACGCTCGATCTCAAGTCGGCCGCCGCGATGGCGCAGAAGCTGGCCCGCGTGGGATCGCTCGCGGAGGCGGGGGTCGTGCTCGTGCACGGCCGCCTCAAGCCGGCCGAGCGGCGGCTTGCGATCGAGCGCTTCCGCTCCGGGGAGGCGCGAATCCTCGTCGCGACGACCGTGGTGGAAGTGGGGCTCGACATCCCCGACGCCACGCTCATCGTCATCGAGCACCCGGAACGATTCGGCCTGGCGCAGCTGCATCAGCTCCGGGGACGAGTCGGCCGCGCCGACCGGCCGGGCCGTTGCGTGCTCCTCGTCGGAAGAGCCATCGGTGACGTCGCTCGGAAACGCCTGGAGATTTTCCGGCGCGTGGAAAACGGCCAGGAGCTTGCGGAGGAGGACCTGAAGCTCCGCGGCCCCGGCGAGCTGCTTGGAACGTCCCAGCACGGCTTCCCCGAGTTTCGCGCGGTAGATCCGGTCGCGGACCTGGATCTCATCGAGGCGGCCCGGGGGCTGGCGAAAGAGGTACTCTCGAAGCAGGAAATCGAGGGGGACGAAGCTCGGCTCAAGACCTGGATCGAGGCGCACTTCGCGGGAGCGGAGCGCTATTTGGAGAGCGGGTAGAGAATCCCCGAAAGATGGGGCGCACGAAGCCGATAGAGTCATCGACCGCCTGTCCATTTCAGCTTCCGAAGGAGCGCATGGATGCACGTTGAATGCAGCGCCTGCGGCGCTCGTTACGTTATCGCGGACGACAAGATCCCGGCACAAGGGGCGCGGGTCCGATGCCGAAAATGCCAGGCGGTCTTCTCGGTCGCGAGGCCGGAGGTGCCGGCGCCGACTGAGCTTCCGCTGATTCCTCCCTCTCCCCCTGAGCCCCGGCCCGCTCCCCCGGCCGCGCCCGGCGGGGCCTTCCTCGAGTCCTCGGCGCCATCGCCGCCGCCAGGGCGCCCTCCATCCGCTCCGGCGGATCCAACAGGCGACTCTCCTCCTACTCCCGAGAGGGGCTCCCCGCCCGACATTGAAAGGTTTGCGCCGTCCTTCGCCGAGCATCCACCGGCCGTGGGCGTCGAGTCCTCCCCCCGGCCTGAGTTTACGCGCGGGTACGAATCGGACATGCCGCGATCCGCGACAGCGCAGAGCGGGCCCCTGGTGGGCGAGCTCAGCGAGCCCGCGAGCGCTCCCGCGCAGCCTCTGGCCGCGCCAGCCGAGCCCAATCCGTTTGCCTCCGAACCGGGGCCGGCAGCGCCCAATCCGAGGCCGCCCGCGGCGGAGGCGCGCCCGTCCGCGCAGCAGGCAATGCCTTCCGCGGCGGTGGAACCGGGAGCCGCGGCGGGACGCTTTTCGGCCACAGCGGGAATACCGGAAGGGCTTCCGGAGGCGGAGCGCCTGAAGCACGAGCGCGCCCGCAGGCTCGCGCGCGTGCTTGCCTCGGACATCGCGATCTACAACAAGGAGAAACGCGACCGTGGGATTAAGGATGGCAATCTGGTCGCGGTGCTTGGCTACGAGATCAAGAAGTCGTGGGAGGTCTATAAGGAGCGCGTGACCCCCGAGATGGCGAACTCCACGCCTTACTTCCGCGACGCGCTGAACGAAATGCTCGCGGAAGGAAAGAAGGTCTTCTAGCCGGCAGACCGCGTCACGGCTTCCACCCGAGCAAGGCCAGGATCCCCGCAGAGATGAGCATGGTTCCGGCGCCTGCCACCGCTACGGTCGGCGTGACCCACCCATGTCCGAGCGCGAGCCCGAGGAGCCCGGCGGCCCCGAGCACGGCCACGCGAGTGGAAAAGTCCCGAAGCGCGAACACGCGCCCCCGAGCCCCCGGAGCCACCGCCGATTGCACGGCGGCTTCCGTCGTCACGAGGAGGAGCGCCACGAAGATTCCGGCGGTGAAGCCGACCGCCGCCAGCGCTGGGAAGGACGCCGCGCGCGTGAAGAGCGCAAGCATGATTCCGGTTCCTATAAGGCCGATCGCGGCCAACGTCCTTCTCGGCCAGCGCGCGCCGCGCCACGTCAGGACGACCGTGCCCGCGACCATACCGAACCCGAGCGAGGCGAGGATTCCCCCGGTCCCTGAGATGAACCCGGTCATCCGCCCCCGGAGGAGCACGGTCCCGGCGACGTGCAGCGCCCCTCCCGCGATCCAGAGGCAGACGAGGGCCAGGAGCGATCCCAGGACGGCGCGATTCGAGACGGAGATGCGCGCACCCTCGCGGACATCGCGGCCGAGGGCGCGGTAGACGCCGCCCCAGGTCGCCGGTCTCGGCATTCTCTGGCGCGGCCTCGGCTTCGTGACGGCGAGAAACCCCGCCGAGACAAAGTACGTGGCTGCGTCGATCCCGAATCCCCAACGCCACCCGGCGCGCTCGACGAGGATCCCTCCTACCAAAGCGCCCGCGATCGTTCCGGCCACCCCCGCCAGCGTGGCCAGCGAGTTCGCTTCCAGAAGATCGTCCCCTTGGATCAGGTCGGGGACGATGGCCGAGCGCGCGGGGAGGAAGAACGAGTTCACCATGTAAAGAAGAAACACCACCGCGAACGCCGCCGGGAGACCGCCGTGCGCGGCCGCCGGAATGAGGAGCAGTGCCAGGCATCCCCGGAGGAGATCGGAAACCACGAGGACGCTTCGCGTCTCCCAGGAGTCCACCAGCGCCCCCGCCAGTGGGCCGATCAGAATCGTGGGGAGGAAGCTCACCGCCGGGACGAGGGCCAGCTCGGGCGTCGGATTGAGAGGGTTGTGGGCGCGCTCGACGATCAGCGCGAGCAGGGCGAGATAATGAAGGCGGTCGCCGAAGATCGAGGCAAACTGCCCCAGCCAGAGCGCGCGGAAGCTGCGGTTGCGGAAAAGGCGCGTGCCCGCGCCGCTCATCGGCCCGTCGCGCCGAACCTCAAGCTTGGGCCGGCTCGAGGGCCACGACGCGCTCGCGCGAATCGTCCAGGGACCCCGCCGTCCGGGCGCCGCCCAGAACCACCCGATAGATTTCCTCGAGCTTCTCGACGATCAAGGGCCATGCGTATCGTCGCGAGGTCTCGACGCCGCGCGCGCCCATCTCGCGTCTCAAGTCCTGGCTCCCGAGCACAGTTTCCAGGGCGCGCCGGAGCTGGTCCGAATTCCGCGGCGGCACGGCGAGACCCTGCGCCCCCGGGGTGAGCACGGTCCGGTATCCGGGCAGGTCCGTCGCGACGATCGCGACCCCCGCGGCCATCGCCTCGAGGAGCACGATCCCGAAGCTTTCCCCTCCGCGGGCGGGCGAACAGAAGACGTCCGCCGAGGCGTAGTACCTCGGCAGATGCTCGTTGCTCACGTGTCCTTCGAAATGAACGCGTCCCTGGAGCACGCCCCCAGCCATCCGCTCGATGCGATGCCTCAGCCGGCCGTCCCCGACGACGATGAGGCGGAAGGGAACGGAATCGCGCGCGAGCGCCGCGCACGCGGCCATCAGCTCCGGGAGACCCTTTCTCGGATCGTGGCGTCCCACGAAGAGGATGTTGGGTGTGCCGTCGTCGAACCGCTCGAGGCGTTTGAGTCCGGGGCGGAACCGCTCGAGATTCACCCCGTTCGGAAGGATTTCGACCGGTCCCGGGAAGTGGCGCAGCACGCAGGCGCGCGCCTCTTCCGAAACCGCGAGGATGCGGTCGAGCCTCCGGTACGAGGGGCGCAGCGCCCGGCGGAAGAGACGGAACGCGAGATCGGACGTGACCGTGGAATGGAACGTGCCCACGATCGGCTGCTTCGCTACCTGGAGCGTGAGGAGCGGCAGGACGGGGGAAATGGGGCAGTGCACGTGCAGGAGATCGAATCGCTCGCGGCGGATGATGTCCGCGAGCTTCTCGCGGAGACCGAACCCCACCGTGACGTTGTTCTCGGCCCCGTTGTAGGGAACCGAGAAATTCCGGCCGATCCGGAGCACGCGGTGTCCGTCGCCGTTCCCCGGCCTTCCTCGCCCGCGCGCGTCGTGGCCTGCGCCGGAGGCGGCGTGCTCCCGGTCCGAGAAGCGGGCGGTGATGATCGTGACGTCGTGGCCCCGTTCCCGGAGCGCCAGCGCGGTCGCGTCCACGTGCTCGGTCACGCCCCCGACGGCGGGGTGGTAGGCCTGGCTTACGATCGCGATCTTAATCGGCACCGGCTCGGGCGAAGAGAGGGCGGAAGACGCACCATTGGTCCACGCGGGCGGCGATCGTCCGCTCCTGGAATTCGGCGACGCGGCGTGTTATGCGGCGGATATCCTCCTCCACCGAAAGAGAGGGCTCGGGCGACTCGGTCCCATCGAAGGAGATGACGTGGCAGCCGGATGCTCGGCGCTCCGCGTGCGCATGGAGCAGGCGGACCTTCGCCCGCCGCGCCAAGATCGCCGGTCCGACGGGAAAGGGGACGCGGCTGCCAAAAAACTCGGTATCGATGGAGCGGACAAACACGTCGCCGTCCGTGAGCAGCACGACGATTCCTCCCCGTCTCAGGGTTTCAAGGAGCGGCCGAAAGCCATCGCCAGGGGTGCTCACGAGGATCCGTTCGCGCTCCTTGAGAATCCTCGCGATCCGGGTGAGCCTCCCGTGGAACTGGACCCCCGTGACCACGTGAACTCGGAAACCGAGCCGCGCGAGCGCAATCCCAGCCAGCTCCCAGTTGCCGACGTGCGGCGCGGAAACGACCGCGCCGCGCCCGGGCTTGAGCGCCCGGTAGAGAAACTCCATGCCCTGGAAGCGGAAGCGCGTGTCGAGCGCCCGCGAATCAATCGAGCCCTGCGCCAGGTATTCCAGGACGAACCGGTGATAACTTCCGAACATCGCCCGCGCCGTCCTGGTCACGGAGCGCGGCCCCGCCGCCGAGAGGCGTCCGGAGCTCGCGATTTGGGCCAGGTTGGACAGCACAGCACGCCGGCGTGTCCGCGCGAAGGCGAACTCGAGCCGTGAGGTCGCGCGCGCCAACGAGGAAAGGACCGGGTCAGGGAGCGTGGGGGCGAGCACACGAGCTGCCTCAAGAAGGAGGCTTGAAATCACAGGCGGCGCGCGTGGGACCGCAACATGAAAGCCGGCACGCGCAGACGCTACACGAGCCCCGGGGGACCGTCAACAATCGGGGAGGGCTTTTGTTTGACTTGGCGAGACGCGCTGCCTAGAGTCCGGGCCGCAATGGCGTCATTTCTCCCACGGCGGAGCGGATCCAGCCATTGGCTTCAGTGGGCGAATTCGCTGTCCGTCGCCTCCGACTCGAACAATGCGTCTGCCGTTTCCACGTCGGAGAGGCAGCGGCAGCGCGAGCCGGCGGCTACGTGCGGGCAGACCGCGTAAACGCGATTGTCGCGCCGACAATAGACTTCCGTCGCGCGCCTGGCGCCGTTCCTTGTGGCGGGGGAAAGTGGGTTCCGTTTCACGGTGTCCTCCTCCGGTCCTTGGGCCTCGAGCGAGCCGGTGTCCGCGCCACCTCACGGGATCCACGATCAGCTCTCGACCAATGTGGAAATGCAACGCGCATGCCATGGGTGGGCGGTTCTCGATAGGGGGTGTCGATGGCGAGCCAGAAGCTGGTGCGATGCGAGATACGGAGGTCCGATGCCGCGGAAGACGCGACCGTTCGCTACGTTCCGCTCGAGATATTCGGGCTTTGGGAGTTTCTGATGCGCAACAAGCATCGATTCGAGGTGAGGCGAAGCGTTGCGTCGCTGTGGATCGACGTGGACGAAACCCCGGAAGCGGCGTACGGGGAAAACCAGTACGAGCGCGTCACGGAGGTGGAATTGCTCCGCTATTCCGATCGCGACGGCATGTTCAGCCGGGTGAGCCGGTATTTTCCGACCGCCGAATATCCGCAGCTCAAGGAGCTCCTCCTCCGCCACTACGAGAGCGTGTCGGATCCCTCGGCGCCGCAGCTGCAGATCAAAGAGCGCCCGGGAATCTGGATCCGCCGCGATCCCCGCGATCCCCGCGGCTGAGGGGGTGGTTCCATTTTTGGCGCCGCACCGCCGGGCCGCTATCCTCCGGTGGCCGTGCGGAGTGCACGATTCTCATCCTGCCGCCGGACGGCAA
Organism: Candidatus Eiseniibacteriota bacterium; assembly: GCA_005893265.1. Classification (GTDB taxonomy): domain Bacteria; phylum Eisenbacteria; class RBG-16-71-46; order SZUA-252; family SZUA-252; genus WS-7. The sequence continues at coordinate 42,954 of VBOX01000086.1, forward strand.
CTCCATCCAGACTAAGCAGCATTTTTCCTAAAGATTAGGCCCCCATCCACCGTTCTCTGTCCCGAGGCACGGTGGCATCGGCCGTGCTCTCATGAACGGAGCCGGCGATCGGCCGCAATGGTCACTCTTCCCGCCGCGCGCCCAGTCCGGATACGAAACCAAGAGAATCGAGGAGCGACGCCATGGTGGTGGTCAGCTATTCGGGACGCGAGATCAACGCGAAGATCGTGTACTACGGCCCCGGTCTGAGCGGAAAGACCACGAACCTCGAGAAAATCTACGATAGCGTCCCGGAGACGAACCGAGGCCGCATGGTCTCGATGAAGACCCAGACCGACCGTACGCTATTCTTCGATCTCCTGCCCTTGGACCTTGGTGATCTCCAGGGAATGAAGACGCGGCTTCTCCTCTACACAGTTCCAGGTCAGGTCTATTACAACGCGACCAGAAAGCTCGTCCTGAAGGGGGTCGACGCGGTCGTGTTCGTCGCCGACTCCGCCGCCGACAAGATGGCGGAGAATCGGGAGAGCTTTTCCAACCTCGAAATGAACCTCAAAGCCTATGGAATCGATATCCGAGGGATTCCACTGGTAATCCAATTCAACAAGCGCGACCTCCCGAACGCCGTCCCGGTCGAGGACCTGAATCGGGAGTTGAATCGCCTCAACGTTCCCTGGTTCGAAGCCCAGGCAGCGAACGGCGTCGGCGTGTTCGAAACCCTTCGGGGCGTATCCAAGCTCCTGCTGGCCAAGATCTCGAAAGATGTGCTGGAAAAGGACAAGGGCGCCGTGGCGGGGCTCTCTCGCTCCAAGCCTTCTGCGGCCGCGACGGGCCAGCCCCGGGCGGAAACGGCTTCACCGGCAAAGCCGGAGCAGGGGGCCTCCGGGGGAAAGCTCCTCAAGTTCTTGAAGCGCGGGAAGGGTGCGCATGGCGACGAGCAGGAAGCTGATATCCAGGAGCAGCGCGTGGAGGCCCGGCCAGCCGCGGCACCACCGCGTCGCGCGCCCGCGCCGGTCGAGTCCCCTCTCTTGGAGGACGAAGCCCTGGTCGAGGATGCTCCTCCGCCCGAGCTTTCGCGCCCGCTCAACGCGGAAGAGGAGCTGGTCCTTTCCGAGACCGATCTCGTGGAGGGATCTGAGTTGGGCGACGCGAAGCCCGTGCGTCCCTCCAGCGGGTTTCGAGCCCCAACGGCCGATGAGGATTCCATCGGTGATTTCGAGCGCGAGCCCAGCGGGATCACGTCGAGTACCGGCTCCGCCCGTCTTCGCTCGGTCGATGCCGGGTCCGGAGACGCTCGGCGGATCGTCGTGCCGATCGATCTGGGCGCGCTGCCTTCCTCGGGACGCGTCACCCTCTCCGTCGAGATCTCGGTCCGGGTTGATTCGGACGAGCCGCGGATGGGTGGAAAAGGCGGCCGGAAGGCGAGCGGTTTGGACGAATCCTTCACGCGGGACCTAGAACCCATCCCATAGGCCGTTTCCTATTGACACGATCCGCGGGCGCTCCCTAGGCTGCGCCCGTGGATCGCGCCCTGCCGATGGCCATGTCGGACGCTCATCTGAGAGCGCCCCAAGCGGGCGGCGAGGAGAGCCTCGCGCTCGCCGAAAACCTCGCGCGCGGTTCATCCGATCCCGAGCAGGCGCGTGAAGCCGCGCGAATCTTCGCGCTCGAGGGACTCCGCGAGCGCGCGATCGACGTGCTGCGCCAAGGAATTCTCACCCATCCTCGCCATTCCGAGATGCTCGCCTCCCTCGCGGATCTCCTCTCGCGTACGGGTACCTTCGAGGAGGCGGATCTCTATTTTGGGAAGGCGCTCGAGTCAGAACCCAAGAACGTCGAGACGTGGTACCTCCAGGGGCTCCACCATGGGCGGCAGGGACACGTGGCGCCGGCCCAGGCCGCCTACGAGGAGGTCGTGAGGCTCAAGCCCGACCACGTGAAGGCGTGGGTGAACCTGGGGCTCGCGCTCGCTGACGGCGGTGACCGGGACGGCGCCCGGCGCGCGCTCGAGCGCGCAGTGCGAGCCGACCCCGGCTGCGCCGAGGCCCACTCGAATCTCGGAGTCCTGCTGGCGGAGGCGGGGCACAAGGAAGAAGCGCTCGATGAGTTCCGCCGCGCGGTGGACATCAATCCGGATTGTTCGGAGTCCCACTTCAACC
>VBOX01000029.1 GCA_005893265.1 Candidatus Eiseniibacteriota bacterium
AGGCGGGCCGGAGACGCGCCCTATCGGGTCCGCAGATCGGCTACGGGCGCCGGGCGATTCGTGTCCAGCCCGCCGCTGGCAAACTCGTGCGCGCCGATATCGATGGCGCTTCCCCTGAAGCGGGGCCCCCCGTCGACGTCCCACGCGCCTGAAAGGGGTTGGCCCTGGGCGTCGTTGCCGAGGTTGATTCCCGCGTCGATGGCGGGCGAAACCGCCTGCAGGTGTAGATCCGTGAGCGGGGTGACCAAGAGGGGATTCACGAACCGAGCACGGGCGTCTGGGTATGACCCTGGCGACGTGCTGCTGGCGCCGAAGTAAACGTTGTTGTCCACCACGACGTTGGTGTTGTTGCCTCCGCCGTTGGAGATGTAAGACTGGCCGGTCCTGGCGTAGAGAATGTTGTTCTTGATGGTGATCCCGTCGCAGTTGTATTGAAGCTCGATCTCACCGTTGGTGCCCTGATAGGTGGTGTTGTTGACCACGATCACGTTGTGCGCGTTGCCTCGGGCCGCGTCGTAGCCTCCCATGAGAATGTTGCCCTGGTAGCCCCGCGAGATGAAATTGTTGCGCACCGTGATGTTGCTGGTGGCCTTGCCGAGGTGCTCGCTGGCAACCTCGATGCCGATGTCACAGTTGTCGACCTTGTTGCGCTCGATGACGATGTCGCGGCCGCCGTCCACGTAGATGCCGTCGGCGGATCTATCCCCGCCATACGTGGGGTTTGTGGCGGAGCTGATGTTGTAGACCACGTTGTCCACGCAGACGCCATTGCGGGCCTGGTCCTGGCCGAGCGGGCCCGTGCCCTCAAAGCCGATGAAGTCGATCCCGATGTTGTCGTTGTCGTGGACGGTGTTCCCGGCCACGGTGAACCCGTCGATATTGCCGTTTAGCACGAGGGCTTCGCTTTGGCCTAGCCGGCAGTTCCGGATCTCGTTGCCCTCCACGACGATGTTGGTCATGGGCGTGGCCGCGCTGCCGTAGAAGGCGATGCCGTGGGCGTTTCCGTTGGGGCTTTCAATATTGTGGATCAGGATGTTGCGGAGCTCAATAAAGCTCGAGCTTCCTTCCACGCTGATCCCCATGGGCGTGCCGCTGCCCATGAAGTTCCGCACCGTCATGCCGACGACCCGAATGTAATTTCTATTGTTGATGGTGATGCCCTGTCCGGAACCACCGGTGCCGTCCAGAATGGCTCCGGGCTCACCATGCAGCGTGATGTAGGCGGCGGCCGAGCCACTGCGCCCGAACGAGACGGCTTCGTTGTAGATCCCGGCCCGCACGGTGACGGTGTCGCCGGGCTGGGCGGCATTCACACCCGCCGCGACAGCGGCGAAATCCCCGCCGGAAGGCGCCACAATGATTTCCCGGGCAGAGACAATTCCCGGCAGGACTAAGGCACCAAAGAAGGCGGCCAGCCGGCAGCGTTGGAAGAAATCCATCGTGGGGATTACGGGTCTCATAAGACGGCTCATGTTGTCGGGTGGAGAGGGCCACCGTCTTGGTCCAGCTTGAATACCGCGCCGAGAGTCTCGGAGCCCTCTGACGAAGTGAGTAACTCCGCCAGGACGATTTCCCTTCGGAGGTTCAAGATAAAGATCGGTCGCGCGTTAAGCGGACTTTAGCTTGAATCGAACCTGGTTGTCCGAGGGGAGCTGGCGGAGCGAGCGGGAAATAACCGGCGGTCGCTCCGCAGAGACTACGTAGGGGGAGCAAAGGCGCGATTGAACGAGATCGCTCGAAACTTCGGGTATCAAATGGCTGCAAGCAGCCGCGCTAGTCTTTCAGAATGAACGTGATCTTCATGTTCACGCGGTACTCCACGATCTTTCCGCCCTCGATCTTCAGCTTCTGCTCTTGAATCCAGGCACCCTTCACATTCTGAAGCGTCTTGTTCGCTCGCTCGATGCCGATCCGGGTGGCGTCCTCGAAACTCTTGCTCGATGAAGCCGTGATCTCGGTGACCCTTGCGACGGCCATGGCGCGTGCTCCCTTCTCTGTCTGATGGGGAAATGGTGCGGAAGTCGTCCGGGCATTCTCGTTGATCGGGACGGCTTGTCAAGTAGCGCGCATGGCCCGCGCCGCGGCTGACCGCCGGAGCATCCACCCGTATAGCCAGATGACCAGCCCGATGAAACCGAGTAATCCGAGCCACGGGGCGGGCCCGAAATCTTCGGCTACGAGCCCGATCGGCGCGTCCTTCGAAAAGCCGACGATGAGACCGGCGTTGATCACGCCCCACAAGCTCTCGCCGACAATCAATCCCGACGCCACCAGCGTGCCGAGTCGATCCGCGCGAGCCGGGTCGGGCATCGAGTGGGCGCGCCGGTCATACCAGTGCGAGAGCACGGCGCCGACGACGACCGCGAAGGTCGCCGACATCGGGAGATAGATCCCGATGCCGACAGCCAGAGGCGGAATGCGGAGCTTCTTCATCGCGCCCAGCGTCGTATCGAGCAGGATGAGTCCGACTCCGACGAGCGCGCCGACGCCGAGCATCTTCCAGTCCAGGTTTCCGCCGATCACGCCCTGGGCCAGGGCGGAGATGAGCGTCGCCTGTGGCGCGGGAAGCGGATTGGGGGCGATCACGCCCACGTTCGCAGCCCCGGCGAATCCATAAGCCTTGGCGAGCAGGTTGAGCACCCAAGGGATCACGGACGCGCCGGCGGCCACCCCCACGATGAGCGCGATCTGCTGACGCCTCGGTGAGGCGCCCACGAGCTGGCCGGTTTTCAAATCCTGTAAATTGTCGTTCGAGATCGTCGCGCACGCGAAGACGATCGCGGTCACGAAGAGCGCGAAGGCAACGAGCGCGGGACGCGTCTCCGGAGTCGGCGACACGGCGAGGATGAGTGCTGACGCGCACAGCACGATCGATAGAATGCCGACGCCCGAGATCGGACTGTTCGAGGCGCCGATCAAGCCCGCCATGTAGCCGCAGATCGCGGCAATGAGAAAGCCGCCCAGCAGGACGAACGGCACGGCGATCAGCGTGAGCTGCAACGCACTGGACGCGAGCACCGTCGACCGCGCGAAGGTGAAGGCGAGCCACGCGGCGACGAGCAGGCACACGGCCGTGAGCGCGAGGATCCACCCGGGCGCGAGATCGCGATCCCTCTCGTCCCCGGATGCCTTGGTCCGAGAGGCGGCCAGCGTGCTGACGAGCCCGCCGACGACCGGCTTCGCCAGGGTGGCGAGCGTGTAGACCGCGGCGGCTGCGATCGCGCCGGCCCCGATGAACCGCACCTGCGTTCGCCAGATCGCAAGGGTGTGCGCGGCGAGTGCCACGCCATCCGCGGCGGGCTGCATGGAGGTCAAGATCGGTACGGCGATCGCCCATGCGATTATGAGACCGGTCAGCATCGCCATCCCCACCGACAACCCGACCAGATGCCCCGCGCCGAGCAGCGCAAGCGACCAGGCGATGTTGTACCCGCTCGAGGCCATGGCCCCGACACGGAAAAAGCCGGTCACCTCCGCGGCGGCGACGCGCGTCGCCGTCGCGACGGCAAGCCCCGCCGAGGCGACGGAGCCGAGGATCACGGCGACGAGCCCTTCTCGCGCCTCGCCCGTCTCGTCCTTGGTCTCGCCGCGCGTACCGGACCCGACCTTCAGCACCTCGGCCGCCGCGACGCCCTCGGGGTAGGGCAGGTCGGACGTCGTCACCAGCGCGCGCCGGAGCGGGATCGTGAACAAGACGCCGAGCACGCCGCCGCTCACGCAGATGAGAAACGATTGCCAGAATGGGAATCCCGTCCACCAACCCACGATCACGAGCCCCGGCAGAACGAAGATGATGGCCGAGAGCGTGCCGGCCGCGGAAGCGACGGTCTGGACGATGTTGTTCTCGAGGATCGAGGAGTCCTTCACGGCGCTCAGGATCGCCATCGAGATCACCGCCGCGGGAATCGAAGAGGCAAAGGTGAGCCCGACCTTCAGGCCGAGGTAGACGTTGGCCGCCGTGAAGATCGTGGTGATGAGCGCGCCGAGGATGAGGCCGCGTATCGTGAGCTCTCTCGGTTTCAAGGGTCCGTCATGATACTCGCGGGGTGCGGATAGCGGCTACTGTGGAATCAAGATCTTCCCCGCTCCGATCTTCGTGCGCCGCTATTCGCGTCGGCTCAATCCCGAGCTTGGACGCCATGTCCGGATCTGGGGGAAGCAGGCTCTACCGTCCAGAGGCATCACTGGGATCCAGTCTGCGCCAGATCCACACGTACCAGCTGGAGGGTAATATCGGCTGCGCGCGCGCCTCCGCCCCCCACCTCAGCACGCTGCCCTCGCGGGACAGCTCCACGATGCCTTCCAAGGCGTACCTCCCTTGGGGGTACGTGCCGATCCACTCGAGAATGTCCCGAGGCGAATTCGGCCGAATCAACCACGATGTCGGCAACTCGGCAAAGAGAAGGTACTTGGGACGGGCACGTTCGATGTCGCGAATCATCTCCCGTTGCATCTCTCGGTTACGCGGGTGATCCGCCGTCAGGAAGTACGTATTTACGAATCGCGATGCCGAGCGGCGCTGTGAATAGAAAAAGATCTGCGTCTCGGAGCCGAGGATGGCGATCCGGTCCTGGGGGGTTGTGCGACTCTTCAGATACTCGCCGATCTCGACCGATTCGGCGAACAGATTGCCGGGGTAGATTATCCGCGCCTCCGCGGCGTCGGATACTTTGGCGAAGTAGAACCCCCCGTGCTTCGCAACTCCGGTCGATAGCCCAAGGCCTGCCAATGCCCAGACGCTCGCAACCTGCGCCAGTCCGCGGCCTGACCGCGCCCTGTGTCGCTCCGCCGCGCCGGCGAGGGCCCCAACGAGGAGCGCAACGGCCGGTAGCAGTGAGATGTAGTAGTGCGGGGTGAAATAGAATCCAGGCACGATCGACAGCACGCAGGCGGCGGCAAACGCGGCGTAGAGATATCGGTTCTTTCCGAGAGCCCTGTCGCGCAAGGTCACGACGAGGCCGACCACGGCAAGGATCCAAAGGGGTTCGAACCCTGTCGTGACGTATCGTGTCGCGGTGAGAAGGGTCCGCGCCACCTCGGCGCCGAGGTGTCTGCTGAATTCGCCGGCGAACTTGAAGGCCCAGAACCAGATCAGGAAGAACTTTCCGATGGCCGCATAATATGCGAAGGTCAGCAGCGAGGGTGCCAGCGCGCCCGTGCCAAGCGCCAGCGCCTGTAGCGCGAAGCGCGGGAGCCGGCGAGGCTTGAGCGTGAGGTGGTCGAAAGCCAGGAGGACCACGGCGAGAGGCGCGAAGAAGACCCCCGATTGCTTCATTAGGAAGGCAAACCCGAAGCAGAGCCCGCTCACGAAGAACAGCGCAGCATGGTCGCGCTCCCGCGCGTGCAGCAGCGCATACAGACCGGCAACCGCGAAGAGCGCCACGAAGAACGTCGCGTGGGCGGCGAAGCCGAATACGGTCGGGCTCAACGCCATCACGCCGAACACAAGCGCACCGATGCAACCCGCCGGGCCGCCGTGCGTCTTGCGCAATGTGAGGAAGATGAGTCCCATGATCACAACATTTACGAGCAGCATCCCGAAGTGGATCGCCGTGATGGACGGTCCGAACACGGAAAGGAACAACGCGTAGAACAGATAGGTGCCGGGCAGCTTCTGCGTGTACGCCGACACGTACATCGGGACGCCTCGCAGCATCTCCTGGGCGATGTAACCGAACTCTCCCTCGTCGCGCTCGAGCGGAAACCCCAAGTGCAACGCGCGGAATAGCGATACCAGCAGGATGATGCCGAGGACCACGAAGGTCCAGGCGCGCCTGCGGTCGTGTCGGTGGCCCTGCTGGACCCGTGAGGCGGGTGTGAACGCCTTGCGGCGAGTCTTAGACGAGGTGGGCACGGGCCGGAAGTCCGCTGCTCATCGCGGGCGGCGTTGGGCGATCACTGCGATTGCCGGGGCAACGCGCCGCCAGAGCCGCGTCGGAACGTGCGCGTATCCCAGTCCCGGGAACAGGTAGCGGAAGATCCCGTACCACTCGAGCAGGACGAAATTCTCACGGGTCCAACCGAGCCAGAAGTCCCTCGATCGCTTGTGAATGTGCGTCTCATCCTTGTCCAGGAGCCGGATGAGAGGTCCAGTGACGCCATCGTAGACGGGCACGACGAATACAAAATGTCCATTCGGTACAAGCTTGGACTGAACGACCGAGGCCACCTCTTCGAGTGACGGAATGTGTTCGATCACGTCGAACGATGTGATGATGTCGAACGGATCGGAAAATGGAATCTCGTGGATGTCGGCACGGGCAAACGTCGCATCGGGAACGATCGCGGCGGCTCGCTCCGTCGCGAACTGGCTCACGTCGGTGCCGAAGCGCCGCCACTTCGGGTTCAGAGCCGAGAGAAACACCCCAAAAGCGCATCCGATGTCGAGGATTCTTGGAACCCGACCGATTGGGGCGACGCGCTCGACCAGCCTGCGGTAAAAGCGAAGCTTCCGTGGCGGGTTCTGACGGGAATAATTCGGATAAACGGTCTCGTAGTACTCCCGCTCGAAACGTGCCTCAGGCACCGGACTCATCCTTCGAGCCGTCGTTTCCACATTAGGCCCAGCGTGTCCCGCACGGTTCGTCCTACGTTCATCTTGCTGCTCCCCTCTTTATAATCGTATCGAAGGATGAACGGCACCTCGCCGAAGATGAGGTGCATGCGGCGGAGCTTGAGAAGTATGTCCACCATGCATTGGAAGCCGTCTTGATCGAGGAACTGATCACCGTATCGGGTGATCGCGTCCCTGATGACATGGGCACGGTACGCGCGATATCCGCAGGTGTAGTCCCTGACCCCTTGAATCGGGAAGACCACGCGGAACAGCCAGGACGAGCCGTGGCTCAGGATGCGGCGCAGGAACGGTACCCCGACACAGCGAGAGCCTTCCCGATATCGAGAGGCGATGACGACATCGTGTCCCTCGGAGATCATTCGGACCATGCGGAGAATGAGGCCCGGAGCGTGCGTGTCGTCCGAATCCATCGTGATGATGATGTCGCGGTCGCAGGCGACCTCCGCGGCGGCGACCATCCCATCCCGAATCGTGGCGCCGAGTCCACGATTAACCTCGTGCCGGATCAGCCGAATCGGCATCCGCGAGGTGTGAGCCTGCACGATCTGACCGGTGGCGTCCCGGCTACCATCGTCGACGAGGATCACCTGAAATGGGATGTCGGCGTCCCCCATCGCCTCGTCAAGGCGATGGAGCAGGTTCCCGATTCTTGCCTCCTCGTTGTATACAGGCAGGACGACGTAAGTCTGCCGCCTTTCGCGTGATCCACTCTTTTTGCTGTCCTGCTCGGGTCCGCTCATGGGTGTTATTTCCGGCCCAACGCCCGCAGGTAGGCGGGGGGCACTTTGGTGCCGAGCCGCTGGGCCTCCAACGCATCGCCGAGCGCTTTGACTCCATCACGCAGGTCCCACCATGCATAGCTGCGGCTGAGATAGTAGCTGCCCAGCCGTTCATCGCCCCGCGGCGCGCCCTGGATTGCCTTGTCGACCTCGGCGATCGCCTCCCGCGGACGATTCAGCCGCTCTAGAGCCTCGGCGACGGAGCCGAATTCCAGATAGTTCGCAGGATCCTCCAGGTTGAGCCCGATTGCGCGGCGTCGATCGGCAATCGACTTTTCATACTCGCCCGCATCGAAATACGCGAGAGCTCGATTGACATACGCGTCCCGATATTCCGGTCTCAACTCGATCGCGCGCGAATAGTCATACACAGCTCCAGGGAAGTCGCCCTTTCGGTATTTGATGACGCCTCGGTTATTCAGCGCCTCCGGGTTTGCCGGCTGGAGCTCCAGGACGTGATTGAAACTCACGAGCGCGGAGTCATTGCGCTTGGCCGAGCGGTAGTAGTAATTCCCGCGATTGTTGTAGGCATCGACGATCTGACGGGGGTACTTCTGGATCGTATCGTTCCAGAATGTTTCGGGGTCTTGAAACACGTCACATCGGCGCCAGGATTGGACCAGGGAGAACGGGAACAGGAGAAGCAGGCTCCCCGCGATGAGAGGCTTCACGGGCAGCCGAGCCGGGATCGAGCACGACGGTTCATCCAGCCACCACGCGAGTGCGAAGAAGAGGCCGACGTAGGGCAGGTAGGTATACCGGTCGGCCATGACCGAGCCGCCGATCGTGAAGAGCTGCAGCACGAGGAAGATGTTGATGAAGAAGAAGCCCAAGCCGAAGAGAACGACGCGAATACGGCGACAAAGATAGACAACCGTCGGGAGAAGGATCGCGACCGCGGCGAATGCGATGTAGAACTTCGGCCCTAGTATCGCGAGCGTAATGCGAGGATACGGATAGATCGCGGAGAGATGAACGGGGACGAACAGCTTCACCATGTACATCGCCGTCGCGTAGGAAGCGAACAACACCTTCTTGAACGGGCTGAACAGCTGTGCGGCGGCTATCGCGCCGGCCCCGTGCTGCGCCTGAATCGTGAAAATGCCGCCGATGATCGCGATCGCGAAGAAGGGCGCCTTTTCGAGGACGACCGAGGCGCCCCAGGGACGCCGACGGAAATAGTCGATCGCGAGCAGGGTCACCGGGAGTACGACGGCCGCGGGCTTGGATGCCAAGGATAGAACGAAGGCAAGCAAGGTGAGGATGAGCCAGGGATACCGCCGTGTATCGAGGTAGCGCAGGTAGACGATCAGAGCAATTAGATAGAAGAACGCGTACAGGACGTCCTTGCGCTCAGAAATCCAGGCGACCGACTCCACGTGCGTGGGGTGGATCCCGAAGAATACGCTCGTAACGACGGTCGTCCAGAACCGGTCACCGGAGAGCTTTCGGACGAATAGGAAAACGAGCGCAGTGTTCGCCAGATGAAGGAGAAGGTTCAGCCAATGGTAGGAGGCTGGGTCCAATCCCGAGAGCCGATAGTTCAGCGCGAGCGAGGCCATCGTGAGCGGATGATAATTGCCCGCAAACGGGAGGGTCAGGAGGTCGTGGGGGCTCGGATGGGCGAGGATTGGGTTCTCGGTCACGTAGGCGTTGTCGTCCCAGTTGATGAAGCCGTTATCCAAGCTGGGTAGGTACGTTACGAAGGTGACGACTAGGATGGCGCCGAGCCACAGAAGCCAATGGCCGCGGGGGGCCGGCCGCCTCGCCTTCGGCCGTTCCTGATGCTGTTTGCCTCGGCGTTTCGGCACGGTGTTCCTAGACCCTCGGCTCTGCCGCTAGAGGGCGGCGTCTCATGGTTGCCTCCACAAGGGAGCTGCGTTCGCTGTAAATCTCCACGACACCGAAGCAGGAATGATACTCCAGCGTCCGCGATCCAATCGCCGTTTACTTGCCTCATCGGCGAAGGTGGTGTGCATGTCGTTGGAGTGACGGCGGTCGCAATTTGATCGACGTCGAGCTGAATCATGCAATATGCAGAATGGACGGCCCCCCGGTGCAGCCTGCGTGACAACCGCATCACATCCTCGCGCCTCGCTTCGTGTACCACGCGGAAGTTCATGTGGCGATGGTTCATAGGAGACACGGCGGATAGTGGCATGTCCGATGCTTTACCTATCCTGGGAAGGCTCAGCGGGTGTTGATCACGCCAGGAACGACGAACACGAGGGATGGACACCGAAGGGTGGTGCTTGATCATGTCAAACAATTCGAAAGGTTTCACCCTGATCGAGCTCATGATCGTGGTCGTGATCATCGGGATCTTGGCGGCAATCGCGATTCCGAACTTCGTAGCCATGCAGGCCCGCGCACGCGAAGCGAGCGTGACGTCGAACATGCATAGCTTTCAGCTTGCGATCGAAGATTTCTCGGTGAAAAACACCGGCAGGTATCCGGTGGCCGTGGACGACGTTGCGGTCAAGGCCAACATGCCTTCGGGCAACTATCCGAGGAACCCGTTCTCGGGTTTTAACGATGCGTGGACGTGGGGTGCGGATCCAGCCGTGCCGGGCATCATCGGCGTCAATCCGGCTACGGCGACCACCTATGTCATCAAAGGTTACGGACAGTCGTCGCTTATTCCCCTCACGCTGACGAACGGCTAGCGAGCGGTTGGAAAGCTAGTACCGGTGAGGCACGGCGCGACCGCCGTCAACTCGCGGGTTCGCGGTGAGGATAAGGGCCCCTGTGGCGAGAGCTGCCGGGGCCCACGTACTTGGGTGCGTGAGTACCTCTTCGCTTCTCCTTCTGGCTACCCTGTGTAAAGATAGCGACTCCTCCCCAGAACTAAGCGGGCCGTAGACACGCTTCCATTGAGCATGGGAAACATGGCCACCCCTAATCTGATCGGTCCACCCCCGGGTACCACACCGGTCGATCTCGCCGGGCCGCGCCGCCAGCGCTCCATCCCGGACGATCTCATGAGGGAGGCGTCCCGCCGGCTGGGAATCCTGTCGCTTCTCGCGGCGGTTCTCTGGATAGTCGCCCCGACCCTCGACCACCTTGTGGTCCGAGCCACAAGCCTTCCCGGAGATATGCGCTGGACGCGCCTGGACGCGACCGACCTGATCGCGGCCGTGAGCGCGCTCCTTTCCGTTGGGCTCTACTTCTACACACGCAAGAGCGGCAGGAGCCCCCAATTCATTCTGGATCTCGGCCTCGTCTACATGGTGCTCACCGGCCTTGCCCTCGGCCTTATCTCCCACTCGGCAGGGTGGCCAAGGAACATGCCCATCTTTCCCGTGATTTCTTGGATCGGGGTGGTCGTGTTGATGTTCGCCGCAATCGTCCCGAACTCCCCGACCAAGACGCTGGTCGCCGGACTGATCGCAGTCTCCATGAACCCTCTGGCCATGCTGATCGCGAAGGCGCGCGGGACATGGGACTTCGGCCCGGTCAGCAATGTGCTCGTGATGCACTACACCGACTACCTGCTCGTGGGCGTCGCGGTGGTGATCTCGCATGTCGTGACGAGGCTGGGTCAGCAAGTGACCAAGGAGCGTGAGATGGGCAGCTACCAGCTTGGCGCGCTTCTGGGTCGCGGTGGCATGGGCGAAGTCTACAGAGCGACCCATCGCATGCTGGCCCGACCGGCCGCGATCAAGCTGATCCGTCCCGAGATGATCGGCGGCGGCGACGGAGAGGGAGCCAAGGTTGCGGCGAGACGCTTCCGGCGCGAGGCGGAGGCCGCGGCCAACTTGAGGTCCCCCCACACCGTCGAGCTATACGACTTCGGCGTCACGGCGAACGGGATCCTCTATTTCGTAATGGAGTTCCTGGAAGGGATGGATCTCGAGTCGCTGATTCGCAGCAAGGGGCCGCTCCCCGCGCCTCGAGTGATCCACATCCTTCGACAGGTTTGCGAATCGCTCGAAGAAGCCCATGCCTGCGGCCTGGTCCACCGCGATATCAAGCCCGCCAACATTCACATCGGACGGCTCGGGCTTCGCCAGGACTTTGTGAAGGTGCTCGACTTTGGCCTCGTCAAGTCCGTCGCCGACATGAGCCCGGAGCAATCCCTCGCCACGGTCGAGGGGCTCGCTGTCGGGACGCCTGCCTACATGCCGCCCGAGGCAGCGCTCGGCAAGACGATCGACGGACGCGCGGACCTCTATGCGCTGGGATGCGTTGCCTACTACCTGCTCACCGGACACCTGGTATTCGAATCGGCAAACGCGATGCAGATGATCGCCAGGCACCTGCACGACCAGCCCGTGCCACCATCCGAGCGGACCGAGCTGCCCGTGCCGCCGGAGCTGGAGCGACTGGTGCTCGCCTGTCTCGCGAAAGATCCCGATGACCGTCCGCGGAGCGCCGCGGACCTTGGTCAGGCACTCGGCGCGATTCCGGTGGAGCCGTGGAGCGAGGAGCAGGCGACGGAGTGGTGGAGCCTCCAAGGCCGGTGATAAACCCACACATGAACGGTCCCGGCCCGGGGGACACCCTGCTTGGGAAGACCCTCTCCCACTATGTCTAACGTCGGGGGCCATGTGGAAAACCTGATCGGAAAGAGGATCTCCCACTACCACATCCTGGAACGGCTGGGCGCCGGAGGAATGGGCGTCGTCTACCGGGCGCATGACGCGCAGCTCGACCGTGACGTAGCCTTCAAACTCCTGCCCGACGAATCTGTGGGGAGCGAAGCGGCCCGATCCAGATTGCTGAGGGAAGCCAGGACGGCGTCCGCGCTCACCCACCCGTATATCTGCCACGTCTACGAAGCCGGCGAGGCGGACGACCACGTCTACATCGCCATGGAGCTTCTCGACGGCCGGCCATTGTCGGAGGCTATCCCTTCCGGAGGGCTGCCGCTCGAAACCATCCTTCGAATCGGAACACAGATCGCCGAGGCGCTCGCGCACGCCCATGCCAAAGGGGTCATTCATCGCGACCTCAAAGCGAACAACGTGATCATCACTCAGGAGGGTCGGGCGGTTGTCCTGGACTTCGGCCTTGCCAAACGCGAGCTGATGGACGAAAGCGGCTCATCCGAGCTGCTGAGTATCGCGCCGACCGCGACCGGCGTCGTCATGGGTACGCCGGCGTATCTGAGCCCGGAGGTCCTGCAGGGAGAGCGCGCGACGGCCCAAAGCGACATCTGGTCGCTGGGTGTCGTGCTGTATGACATGGCTTCAGGCGAGCTTCCCTTTCGCGGACGATCGGCCGCGGAACTGTTTGGCGCGATCCTGAAAGATTCGCCGGAACCGCTGCCCGAGCGGGTGCATCCCGGACTAAGAGCGATCGTCCAGCGCTGTCTCGCGAAGGAACCCAGCCAACGTTACAAGCTGGCGAGCGAAGTGCAAGCCGCACTCCAAGCATTGCAACCAGGCTCTGGTTCCGTCAGCGGACACGTCCGTCCGAGCTGGGGGCGCTTGGCAGCCTATGCGGCTGCGGTTGTAGCGACAGTGGCGACGGTGCTCCTCGCGACTGACGTGATTCGGTGGCGCGAGCCGGTGGGGGGTGGCTCAGCCGGGGCCCGCATCCGATCGCTTGCTGTGCTGCCGCTCGCGAATCTGTCGGGCGATCCGGGACAAGAGTACTTTGCCGACGGCCTGACCGATGAGTTGATCGCAGATCTCGCCTCGATCAAGTCGCTCAAGGTGATCTCCCGCACGTCCGCTATGCAGTTTAAAGGGGCAAGCAAGCCGCTTCCCGAAATTGCACGAGAGCTCGGCGTGGATGGAATTGTCGAGGGCTCCGTCCTGCGATCAAACGATCGGGTCCGCATCAAGGTTCAACTCATCGACGCTGCAAAGGATCGGCACCTTTGGACCCAGAGCTACGACCGCGATATGCGTGACGTGCTCGCAATGCAGAGCGAGGTAGGACGTGACATCGCCGAGCGGATCGATGTCCAACTCTCACCGCGTGAGCACGGGGAGGTCACGAGACCTCGACCAGTCAACCCGCAGGCCTACGAGTTCTATCTCAGAGGGAGGTATTACTGGAACAAGCGCACCAAGGATGCGCTTCTACAGGCTCTGGACAATTTCGATCGGGCGGTCCGGATTGATTCGACGTACGCGGTAGCCTACGCGGGTCTAGCGGACACGTATGTCCTCATGGCTCCGTATGCGGGCAGCCCGCCGCGAGAGAGTTATCCTCGGGCAAGGATCGCGGCACTCAAAGCGCTTAAGATCGACGAGCAGCTCGCCGAGGCGCACGCCTCTCTGGGGCGAGTGAAGCTCTTCTACGATTGGGATTGGGCCGGGGCGGAGACCGAGTTCAAACGGGCGATCGAGCTGAAGCCAAGCCTCTCGACGGCTCATCACTGGTATTCCATCTGCCTCCGGGACATGGGCCGGCTCAGGGAGGCGCTCGCCGAGGCGAATCGTGCGCTGGAGCTGGATCCCGTCTCGCTCATCATCAGCACCAATCTGGGCGACACCTTCTTCTACGCGGGCCAGTTCGATCAGGCCGTCGCGCAGCATCGAAAAACATTACTGCTGGACCCAGATTTCATGGCGGCGCATCTCTACCTCGGCCGAGCCCTGGAACAAGAGGGGATGCTGCAGTATGCCATCGCGGAATTCCAGAGGGCGAGGTTCCTGGCGGGGAAGACTCCCTATGCGCTGGGAGATCTTGCGCATGCCTATGCAGTGGCCGGGAAGAGAGCGGACGCCGGGAGACTCCTGAACGAGATGCTTGAACTTTCCAAGCATGGCGCCAGCCTGGAAATGGATATCGCCCTGGCTTATTTGGCGCTGGGGAACCGCGATCAGGCGTTCCAGTATCTGGAAAAAGCCTACACGGAACGATCGGGCCTGAACGATCTCAACATGGATCCAAGATTCGGATCGCTCCACGGGGATCCCAGGTTTCAGGACTTGCTCGTTCGGCTCGGGCTTGCGTCCTAGCTCCCGATCCGCCGATCCTAGAATCGGACGTAGTGGCCGGCCCACACAGTGAGGAAATGAAGCCGTTCGCCGCCCATGCCCGCGCCGCCGGGCCCGGGAGTGTCTAGATACCGAACCGCGACGTCGAAGGCGACCCTCTGCCGGAGGTAGTACTCCACCCCGAGCCCGGTCGTCCAGCCTACTCCCCATCCGGAGGTAATGAGCTGGGCGTCACTGTTTGGAACACGGACGCGCGATTCCCAGCCGGATGGTCCTGCGCCGGCAACCGCGTACGGCCTGAATAGAGCCTCCGGGGCGCGCAACACGAAGTTCGCGGTGACCGGGTACACGAAGAGCGAGCCTCCAACGCCTTCTGTCCGTGGGAATCTCTGATACCCTCCCATGAACTCGATTCCGCCGAAGCGGACCTTGGCCCAGAAATTCTGCCAGAGTGAAATGCCCGTGGAAGAGCCGTACGGGCCCGCGAAGCCATCCCGCGGGTAGCCCAAGCTCACGCCGAGAATTGTAGAGCCAACGCCCCTCTCGGCCCACCCGCTGCGCGGTACGAATCCCAGGCGCTCCAAGTCTTCGCGGCCGAGCGTGCCCCGCGTGTCGTGAACGTAGCGTGGGTGCCGGAAGACGTAGAGGTAGTACCAAGGCTGTAGCAGATCTTCGAGGTAGGAACGCAGCGCCGGGATTTTCCTGATTCGATACCCGGGGTAGGTCAATCCCGGCCCAGTGCGGTTCCACCCCGCGTTGAACGCGGGGCCGAAGGGCGCGCGGTTTCCCACGTCGGCCGCCAGCAAATGTGATCCCATAGAAGGCGCACTTGGGAATCCCCAACGTGCGGGCAGGAGGAGCCACGCCCACTCCCTTAGGACCTCTGGTTTCCGACGGTAATCGATGCGACTCGGCTCGGGCGTGAGAACGACCTGAAAGCGACTATAGGGAACGGTTCGTGACGAGTCCCTCCCGGGACCCGAGACGCTCTCGGTGTGCCCCAATCCGGCAACCGCCTCCCATTCGCCCGGGTAGGGGTAATTGCCGTGCGAGCCCGAGTTCCGATCGTGGGAAAAGATCCGGATAGGGTAATCGAGGACCATGTAAGCGCGACCACCCACGTAGACCACCGGATGCGTGCGATCGGTGATCTCGGGACGATGATTTCCTTGGGGCAGACTCGTGCTTCGAGCGTGGAAGAAGTAGTGCACCTCTTGGATGCCAGACCGATCGGAGGTGAGGACAACGTTGATATGCTCCCAGTCTCCCTCGTGGTTCGCGATGTAGTCGTTCATCGGATAGAAGTACCAGTACTGAACGACCACGCGATTGCGTTCGTCGAGGAAGGGATGGGCGAAGACCGTGGGCTTGCTCCACGCGGCGCTGTCGGGTCCGGCGCGCAACCGGGCGTACGCATCCCACCATTCCCGCGGTTTCGTGCCTGGAAAGTCGAAATACCACACCTCGAGCAGCTCCGGGTCGCTCTGAGAACGCAGACCCAGTTCGACCAGGTGTAAGAGAGAGTCGAGGCTCAGCCCGCGGAACGGGAGATCTAGGAAATCCTTGAGCTGGTATGGGGCTGCCCGAACTCTGTCCAGGCGAAGGGTGTCCGCGAAAAGCATGGGATGGATCGGTAGGAGCTGGGCCTTTCTACCGTGGATGCCGATGTTGTCCCCTGAGGGGAGGATCAAGGTGGGAGCGAACCGCCGAACGAGCGCCTCAAGCTCGGCGCGACGAGACTCGGCAATCCCATCCCCTCGCTCGCATTCTTCGGCGGGCCCGAAGAGCGAGTCCGCGGCTGCGCGCGCGCCGACGAGCGGAGGCCGCTGATCGGCCCGTATCACCTCGAGGTAGGCGCCACGCTGATCCCGCGTGGAGGCGCAGCCCGACGCAAGCGCGATAGCCAGCAGCGTGAGGACGCGCGGCAACGCACGCGCGGCGGACCTTCGCAGGACGCTCGCCATGGCCAAGGCCCCCCATCACCGAGTGGCTCTCCCAGCAACGCACCAACCCCCGCGATGGTAGTCTTCGTACGCGTGGGGTCAATCCCCAAGGTCGCGCGGCAATTGGGTCGGATGGCCCTCTGGCGGCACTAGGGAGTGTTACGTTCCGGGAGCCGTCTACTCGAAAATCAGCACGCTCACGAAGCCTCGGTAGCCGTCCTCTTGCGTGGGGGCGTCGGGGAGGAGGAGCCACGGGCCTGCGTCCAGGCGCACGAGGG
>VBOX01000030.1 GCA_005893265.1 Candidatus Eiseniibacteriota bacterium
CGCCGTCGTCGATCAGCGGAACCTCGCCTGGGTCGACGTCGGCGCCGTCCAGCTCCGCGTCCATGACTCCGCGGGTCCTTCGCTCGGGATTCGCCACGGTGATCTCGTACATGCTCCGCCCGAGCCGCCAGTGCACGACGAAGCGGTCCCAGGAGGTCGGAACGCACGGCGCGATCGCGAACGTCTGACCTCGGCGCCTGAGGCCGAGAATCGATTCCAGCCCGAGGCGGTACATCCAGCCGGCCGAGCCGGTGTACCACGTCCAGCCGCCCCTGCCGATGTGCGCCGGATGAGTGTAGACGTCGGCCGCCACAACGTACGGCTCGACCTTGTAGCGGTCGACATCAGCGCGTGTCCGGGTGTGATTGATCGGGTTCAGCATGTGGAACATTTCCACCGCCTCGTCGCCGCTCCCCAGGTGAGCGACCGCCATCACCACCCACAGCGCGGCGTGGGTGTACTGGCCTCCGTTCTCGCGGACGCCCGGCACGTAGCCCTTGATGTATCCCGGGTCGAGCGACGACTGATCGAATGGCGGCGCGAGCAGCTGGATCACGCCCGCGTCGCGTCGCACGAGCTGCATGCGGACCGCGTCCATCGCGCGCTCAGCCCGGCGCGGCTGTGCGGTGCCGGAGAGCACGGCCCAGCTCTGGGATACCGCGTCGATCCGGCATTCTGGAAGCTGGGCGGAGCCGAGCGGCGAGCCGTCATCAAAATAGGCGCGGAGGTACCAGTCGCCGTCCCATGTTTGCTCGAGCGTCGGTCCCAAGCGCGCGTGTTCGGCGCGCCAGCGGGCGGCGTGCTCGGCGTCGCCGCGCGATTCGGCGACGCCAGCGAAGTCGCGCAGGATCTTCGACAGGAACCATCCCAGCCACACGCTCTCACCTTGACCCCGGTGCCCGACCCGATCCATCCCGTCATTCCAGTCGCCCGTGCCGATCAGCGGCAGGCCGTGCGGGCCGACTGTCAAGCCGCGTTCGATCGCGCGCACGCAGTGCTCGTAGAGGGTCCCCTTCCGTCGTGCAAGAGTGGGCCGGCCGTAAGCTTCCCGCTCGTCAGGCTGTAGCACGGGCGCCTCCAGGAAGGGGACCCGTGTGTCCAGCACCGCTTGATCGCCGGTGGATTCCAGGTAATGGCACACCGCGTAGGGGAGCCACAACAGGTCGTCGGAGCAGCGGGTGCGGACGCCACGGCCGTTGTGCTCGTGCCACCAATGCTGCACGTCCCCTTGGATGAACTGGCGCCCGGCGGCGCGCAGCAAATGCTCTCGGAAGAGATCCGGCCGCGTGAACGTGAGGGCCATCACGTCTTGTAGCTGGTCGCGGAAGCCGTAGGCGCCTCCTGGCTGGAAGAAGCCTGTTCGACCCCAGAGCCGCGAGCTGACGGTCTGATAGAGGAGCCAGCGATTCATGATCAGGTCGAAGGAATCATCCGGCGTCTCAACTTGCACGACGCCCAGCAACTGGTCCCAGTGCTGCTCGACCTGGTTCAGTGCCGAGCGCGCGACCGCGACGCTGCCGAAGCGAACCGCCAGATCCAGTGCGTGCTCGCGGTTGTCCCCCTGGCCGAGCAGCAGCACGATTTCCCGTGTCTCGCCAGGCTCGAGGTCAAGGCGCACCTGCATCGCGGCGCACGGGTCGAGACCGGCGCCAAAGCGCTGCCCGAGCGATTCGCGTCCGAGCGCTGCCGGGCGGTGCAGCGAGCCGTTCCGGCCGAGAAATTCGAGCCGATCGCCGGTCGCCGAAGCGGGCATGAGGCTGGAATGTGCGAACGCTACTCGCCCGGCGAAGTCGTGGTTGTAGCTGTTGCGCGCCAGCACGGCGCCGGTAACCGGGTGCTGCTCTGTAACCACGAATCTGTTTTCGCCCCCGCGCGGCGGACACAGCGCCCACTCGTGATAGGTGACGACGCTCAGTCGCCGGACGCGGCGGGTGTGATTCGTGAGCGACAACAGCGTGAACTTGACCGGCTCCTCGGTGTGCACAAAGACCGCAAGCTCGCACGTGACCCCATGAGCCCCGTGTGCGAACCGCGTCACGCCGGCCCCATGGCGGATGACCCAGCGGCCGTCATCACGCGACCGTGGCAGCGGGCCCGGTGTCGCGCCCCACGTCTCTCCGGAATCCTCGTCGCGCAAATAGAGAGCTTCTCCGGCGAACTCGCTCACGGGATCGTTGCCGAACGCAGTGAGGCGATTCTCGCGGCTATTCTCTGCCCAGGTCCACGCGGCGCCCGTGGCGCCGACCACCGTTCCGAATCGCTCGTTCGCGATCACGTTCACCCACGGCGACGGCGTGTCCTCCTCGCCGCGTAGCACAATCGCGTATTCGCGCCCTCCGGATGTGAACCCGCCGAGACCGTTGTCGTGAGTGAGCGGCGGGGCTTCGACCTCGGGGCCTGAGTCGCGCGAATCGGGGCCCGACGCGGGACGCGGGACCAGAGCGCCGGGCCAACGGGGCACCGTGTACGGCAGATTCAGCTGATCGGCGAGCTCGCCGCGCTCCCCGCTCAGCACCGCTCGGGCCGCGGCCATGAGGAGCACCCGCTCGGGCTTCGGCATTGCGTCTCCGCGCAGCAAGTAGACGCCCCCGGCGCGGTGCTTCCACGCCGCCCACGGCCCGCTTTCCAGCAGCTCCTGTAATTGCTTGTGCATTTCGTCGAGGTAGCTCGTCGGGTGCTCGTTCAAGATCACGAGGTCCGCGCTCAAGCCCTTCAGCCGCCAGTACTCTTGCGCTCGGAGGACCTGCCGTACCAGGGGGAGGTCGTTGTCCTCCACGACGCGTACGATCAGGATCGGGAGGTCACCGGAGATACCGTGCGCCCACAGTCCCGACTGGCCAAGCGTATTCTCCGCGAGAAAATCGGGCGCGGCGCGCAATGACGTGTCCGCCCACAGCACGTGGGAAGCGAGTTGTTCGTAGAGCTGCGCCTCGTCGGTCGAAATGCCGAGGTGACGCAGCCGCATTTGAGTTTGCGTCGTGGCCAGCGCGAAGGTGCGGGCGGCCGAAGCCGAATCGTCGTACTTATCGGCCAGCGCCATTGCGGCGGTGCGGCTCGTGGCCACGCCCGTGGCGAAGGAGAGGCGCACGCGGCCGCCGGGGGCGATGCGCACCCGCCGGCGCAGACTCAGCACCGGGTCGAGCACCGCGCCGGTCGTGCCCGAGAGCGCCCGCCCGTCGAGCGCCACCGGGTCCCGCCGGGTGCGTCCGCGCCCGAGAAAACGCGCCCGATCGGTCTCACACTCGATGGCGCCGTGGCCGCCTCCCTCGACGCTCAGCACGTGAACCGCCCAAAGCGACAATTCATCGGGCGATCGCGGACGGCGCCCGCACAGGAGGGCGGAGGACTCCGGGCGGTACTCGGTCTCGAGGAAGAGTTTCAAGAAAGCGGGATGTGAGAGATCATCGGTGGCCGGCGCGAGCACGACCTCCACGAGGCTGGTCACCTCGATCTCCCGCATGCGGTCGCCGTGGTTCGTCAGCGAGACGCGATGCAGCTCGACGTCGTCCTCGGCGGACACGGCGATTTCGAGCCGGGTGTCGATGCCGTCGTCGGAGCGGTCGAACACGGCTTCGTCGGCGCGGAAGCTCACCCGGTAGCGCTCCGGCTCGCGGCAGACCGGCTGGTAGGCGGCGGACCAGACCAATCCGCTTCGCACGTCGCGCAGGTAGATGAAATGGCTGCCGTGGTCGCTGGTGGAGTCCTCGCACTGGCGCGTGACCGCGCGTCCGCGCCAGCTGCTCGCCCCGCCGCCCGCGTTGGTGACCACCGCGGTGTATTGCCCGTTGGAAAGGAAGTGGGCGCTCGGGTACAGCGTGTGTGGAGAGCGGAAGCGTCGTGGGGAAACCGTGACGGCCGGTGGCTCGGCCCGCGTGGACTCGGCGGGGAGCGGCCGGGTGATCGGCACGAAGCGGGGCACGCGCTCTTGCAGCAGCGGCTCCGTGGTCTGAACGCGCGGATCGGAGTGGAAACGCCGGACCATCGGCCCACCGAGCACGGCGTTCGTCAGAGCGACCAGACTCATGCCTTGATGATGGGCAAAGAACGCGTGCACGACGCTGACACGGCCGTGTTCGGTCCCGGTCTCACCGTTGGTCGCTCTGCGCGGAGTGTAGTCGAGCGCCTCCTCGAATCCGAAGCGGGTCACGGGGGACTCGCGCGCGATACGGCGGAAATTCGCGGCGGCCTCGGTCGGATCGACCATCGCGGCGAGCGCGGTGGCGTACGGGGCGACGACCAGGTCTTCAGCCAGCCCGCGCTTCAGACCGAGGCCGGGCACCCCGAAGGCCTTGTACATGTAGTTGCCGTGCTGGTCCACCAGGCTGTACGCGGACTCGGAGAGCCCCCACGGCACGTGCCGGCTGCGTCCGTAGAGAATCTGCGCGCGCAGGATGGCGCGGTAGGTGTTCTCGAGCAGCGTCTCGGGGTGGCTGCGCAGCACGACGAGCGGCATCAGGTATTCGAAAATCGAGCCGCTCCAGGATACCAGAGCCGTATGGCCCTCGACGCTCATACGCGCTCGCGAGAGCCGGAACCAGTGTTCCTGCGGCACCGCATCCCTGGCGATAGCGATGAAGCTCGCGAGCCGGGCTTCCGACGCCAGCAGGTCATAGCACGAGGTATCGAGGCGCCCGGGCCCCTCGGCGTCCGGAAGCCGGAAACCGATCGAGAAGATCCCTCGCACCGGGTCGTAGAGGAACTTCCAGTTCACCTGGTCGGCAAGTGCGTCGCAGCGGTCAGCGAGTCCGCGCATCCGCGCGAAAAGCTTCGTCCCATCGGAGGGGCTCACGGGCTTGCGGGCCAGCGCCTCGAGCAGCGCCGCGCCCCACTCGGCGACCTCGTCGCTCTGGGAGTCGGCGGGCGCGTCCGCCCCCATTCGCTCGAGCGTCGCGCGGAGACCCTCGGCGCGCCTCCGCCCATCTTCGAGTCGGTCGTTCGCCGGCGCATTACCCACAAGGACTCCCCGCAGTGCCTCCACGTCCCGCCGCGCCGCGCCGAAGCGCTGGCGAAGGGCCACGGCGGCGTGCGCCCGGTCCGACAACGCCGACAGCGATTCGCCGAGCACCCCCGCGGCGTCGGCGGCGCCGGAGCACAATCGCTCTTCCCGCTCGGACTCGTCGCCGAGCTGGCGCAACCCGGCGGCCAGTGTCATCAGCGCCCCCACGAGATTGCCGCTGTCGACGGTCGAGACGTAGCGCGGGTAGAGCGCCGCCAGACTTGTGGTCTCGTACCAGTTGAGCAGGTGACCTTCATGGCGCTCGAGCGACTCGACCGCCGCCAGGGTCTTTTCCAGTCGGTCGGCGAGCTGGTGGGTGTCGAGATAGCCCATATCGTGCGCGGCGAGCGTCGAGAGCAGGCCCATTCCGATATTCGTCGGCGAGGTACGATGGGCGATACGCCGCTCCGGCACTTCCTGCACGTTATCGGGCGGCAGCCAGTGATCCTCTTCCGTGACGAAGCGCTCGAAGTAATGCCACGTCCGGCGCGCGATCCGGCGCAACTGCTCCTCGTCGGCGCCGCCGAGCTCGAGATTCCGCGGCACGACCGGGCGGCTCAACCACCAAGCGGCAACCGGCGACGCCAGCCACGCGGCGAGGAAGGGCAGTGCCACTGGCAGCGCCGTCGCTCGCAGGGGCAGCACCCCCAGCAGCACCGCGAGCGCGGCCGCGGGGCCGGCCCACATCTCGGCTAGGAACACCCGCACACCTTGGCGCGCGAGCAGTCCGGAGGCGCGCGCCGCGGATGCCGCCGCGGTCTCCCACTCCAGCAACCGGCGCTGCGTGATCACGAGCCTCACCAGCGTCAGGGCGATGGCGTCCAGCATCTCGTACGCGTGGTAAGCGACGAGGGTGATCTCGACCACTGCTTGTGCGGCCGCAGTCTCAAGCTCCGCCCACACGTCCCGCAAGAACACGCCGAACGGCTGTTGCGGGCGCGGCCCACCGGCGAAGTGCACCGCCGGAGGCAATAGCGCGAAGCCGAGCACCGCCAGAGCGGCCAGTGTCCAGCCGACCGGTGAGCCCGGTAGCCAGGTCCACGCCGAAGCGAGCAGTGCTACCAGCGCCGGCGCCACCAAACTGCGCCTCAGGTTATCGAGAATCTTCCAGCGGCTGATGAGCGGCAGACGATTGCGCTCGAAGCCGCGGCGGGTCGGCACGAACGGCAGGAGCCAGAACAGGATCTGCCAATCCCCACGTACCCAGCGGTGCTGGCGCCGCGCGTGAGCCAGCACGCTCGAGGGGAAGTCGTCCACCAGCTCGACGTCCGAGATGAGAGCGCAACGCGCGTGCAGGCCTTCGAACAGGTCGTGCGAGAGCAGCGCGTTTTCCGGCACACGGCCCTCGAGCGCGGCCGAGAACGCGTCCACGTCGTAAAGACCTTTGCCGGTGAAGCTCCCCTCACCGAAGAGATCCTGATAGGTGTCCGAAACCGCGGTCGTGTAGGGGTCAACGCCCGTGTGTCCGGCGTAGGCCCGCGCGAACGGCGAGCCGGCGGCGCTCGCCAGCGTGACGCTGACCCGCGGTTGGAGAATTCCATAGCCCTCGACGACACGCCGGAGCTTGGGGTCGAAGCGTGGGCGGTTGAGCGGGTGCTCGATGACGCCGATCAGCCGCCGCGCCGCGTCGCGCGGCAGGTGGGTGTCGCTATCGAGCGTGATGCAGTAGCGGATGCGAGGGAGGATCTCGGGGTCGCCGATCTGCTCGACGAAGCTCGTGTCCGTGGCGCCCCGCAACAGTCGATTGAATTCCTCGATCTTGCCGCGCTTGCGCTCCCAGCCCATCCAAACGCCTTCGCTGCCGTTCCAGCGGCGCGCTCGATGGAACAGGTAAAATCGGTCCTCCGCGCCGGGAGCGTAGCGCGCGTTGAGCGCCTTGATGCCCGCGACCGCGGCGTCGAGAACCTCCTCCTCGCCGGGCAGCCGTTCGGCGCCGGCGTCCGGGAAATCGGTAAGCATCGCGAAGTGGATCCGAGGATCCATGTTTCCGAGCGCATGGACCTCGAGGCGTTCCACCATCGCTGTCGCTCCCTCGACGGAGGAGATGAGGGTCGGCACGATCACCATGGTGCGTGCGGCTTCGGGCACGCCGCCGCGCAAATCGAGCCTCGGCAGCAGGCGCGGCTTGGAGATTCGGTGGACAACCCGATGCATGAGCGCGACCGCGAATTCGCTGGCGGGGATGAGCATGATGATGGTCACCCAGAACAGCTCCCATTCCCGCGCCCCCGCCGCTCTCGCAACAGTGGCCGCTAGCATCGCTCCGAGCGCTGTGAGCAAGGCGATCGAGCCCAGGTAGAAGAGCGTGGCGCGGGCGAACAGCGCGCGCCTCACGCGTTGCTTGAAAACCGGATAGTAGGCCACGTCGATCTCGAGCTCGCGGCGGCCCCGCGCGATCAGGTGATGACCGACGTGTGCCGCGATCGACTCAAGACCTTGCTGCTCCGCGGCCTGACGCGCGCTCTCGATGGCGCGCAGTGCGACCCGGACCTGGGCCTCGCCCGTCCGTTCCGCCAGTTCCTCGATCGCATGGCGGTAGCGATCGCGGCTCGTGAAATCCATCCGGCCGTAAATCCCGGGCGGGTCGCGGCGTAGGATTTGCTCGATCAGGCTGACGCCTTCGACATATCCGTTCCAATCGAGCGTGGCGCACAGCCGCAGGCTGGTGATGGTGTTCCCCATCGAAACGTGGCCCATCGCCTGGCGCTGGTGCTGGGCACGCACCGCATCCTCGACCGTGGTCCCCGCGGCACTCAGCCGCTCCTCGAGCTGCTTCCGCAGCTCGGCGGCGCCGGCTCCGTACTCCCGCATGCGCTGGAGGAGCTCGTCCACGAACGCGACGTGGAAGATTCGCGGCAACATCGGAGATCGGCCGCTCGTTCGCGCGCTCTCAAAACTCCCGAAAAAGCGGTCGGCCTCAAGTCGACCCGCGCGGCTCTCCAACAGATCCTCGGAGAGCCGGCGGAGGTGCTCGATCAGAGCCGCCTTGAGCATGCTGGGCCAGGCCCATATTTCGCCGATGGTGAGGGGGGACACGGATTGGTAGGCACTCATGAACCGCACCAACCGCTGAGGGTCGAGCCGCGCGTCGCTGTAGCGGAGGAGTTCCACGGCCATGGCGTAGACCCGCGCCGTGCCGGCCCGATCGCGGGTGGCGAGCTTGGGGAGTTCGAGATAGTAGCGCTTCGGGAGATTGTGGCGGATCTCGCGGAATTCACCTTCCACGAGATGGAAATTGTCGAGCAGCCACTCGGTCGCGGGCTCGATTGCCTCGCCACGCCGAACGTCGCCCGCCAGTGTGCTGTACGCGTGGCGGAGCACGCGCGCGTTCTCGGCCAGGCGGCGCAGAAGGAGGTTCGGGCCGCGGCGCGGCTGCCGCGAAAGCGTAAATCCTGCCGCTAGAGCCCGGGCGCGCTCCTCCAGACGCTCGACGCCGAGGTGCACCTGGCCGGTGTCGAGACCGATCGGCCATAGATCCTGACCGCCCGACACGGCGGGACCCGTGTGGGGCGGCGTGACGCGTGCGACTGACATTGGCTGGTAATC
>VBOX01000031.1 GCA_005893265.1 Candidatus Eiseniibacteriota bacterium
CGAGGGGAGCAGGATATTGTTGGTCGAGAGCATGAGCTGCCGCGTCTCGATCTGGGCTTCGAACGAAAGCGGAACGTGCACCGCCATCTGATCGCCGTCGAAGTCCGCGTTGAACGCGCCGCACACCATCGGATGGATGCGGATCGCTTTCCCCTCGACGAGCACAGGCTCGAACGCCTGGATCCCGAGACGGTGGAGCGTCGGCGCGCGGTTCAGGAGCACCGGATGCCCCTTGATGATGTCGCCCAGGATGTCCCAGACCTCGGGGCGCTCGCGCTCGACGAGCCGCTTGGCGCTCTTCACGGTCTGGACGAAGCCCTTGTCCTCGAGCTTCCGGATAATGAAAGGCTTGAACAGCTCCAGCGCCATATTCTTGGGGATTCCGCACTGGTGGAGCTTGAGCTCCGGACCGACGACGATCACCGAACGCCCCGAGTAATCGACGCGCTTGCCGAGCAGGCTTTGACGGAAGCGGCCCTGCTTTCCCTTGAGCATGTCGGAAAGCGACTTCAAAGGCCGGTTCCCCTGCCCGCGCACGGCGCGGCTCCGCCGCCCGTTGTCGAACAGCGCGTCCACCGCTTCCTGGAGCATCCGCTTTTCGTTACGCAAGATGACCTCGGGCGCGCGGATGTCGATGAGCTTCTTGAGACGATTGTTGCGGTTGATCACCCGCCGGTAGAGGTCGTTCAGGTCCGAGGTCGCGAAGCGCCCGCCCTCGAGCGGGACCAGCGGACGCAAATCGGGAGGCAGCACCGGAATCACCGAGAGAATCATCCACTCCGGCCGGTTGCCGCTCTGCCGGAACGCCTCGACGATCCGAAGACGCTTCAGCGTCTCCTTCTTACGCTGCACGGAGTTCTCGATCTTGGCAATCGCGCGAAGCTCGGCGGAAAGCTCGTCCAAGTCGATCTCGGTCAGGAGATCGCGGATCGCCTCCGCACCCATCTTCGCGTTCAGCGTGATGGTCTCGTCCTGGGTGAGCTCGTAGTACTCATCCTCCGAGACGAGCTGCTTCTTCTTCATCCCGCTCGTGCCGGGGTCGATCACGACGTAGGATTCGTAGTAGAGCACCCGCTCCAGATCGCGGATCGACATGTCGAGCAGGTGCCCGATGCGGCTCGGCACCGCCTTGAAGTACCAGATGTGAGAGACAGGGACCGCGAGGTTGATGTGCCCCAGCCGCTCGCGGCGCACCTTGGCCTGAGTGACCTCCACCCCGCAGCGGTCGCAGATCACCCCGCGGTAGCGGATCCGCTTATATTTGCCGCAATTGCACTCCCAGTCCTTGACCGGTCCGAAAATCTTCTCGCAGAAAAGTCCATCCCGCTCGGGCTTGAACGACCGGTAGTTGATCGTCTCGGGCTTGGTGACTTCCCCGTGCGACCACCCCCGGATCGTCTCCGGCGAAGCGAGCATGATCCGGATGGAATTGAACGGGAGCCGCCGGCGCGAAATATCGCGGTCGTCGACCCGGGCGAGTGAAAATCGCTGACGTTCCGTTGCGAGAGGCGACTTGATTCCGAACAGTTCCTGCATCGTGCCGTGCCTCCTCGTCTACGCTTCGTCCCGAAGCTGAACGTCCATGCAGAGACTCTGAAGTTCTTTGACCAACACGTTGAAAGACTCCGGCGTGCTCGGGGCCGGAGGGTTCTCCCCCTTGACGATCGCCTCGTAGATGCGCGACCGGCCCACGACGTCGTCCGATTTGACGGTCAACAACTCCTGCAATGTGAACGCCGCTCCGTACGCCTCGAGCGCCCACACCTCCATCTCTCCAAACCGCTGCCCGCCGAACTGAGCCTTGCCGCCCAACGGCTGCTGCGTGACCAGCGAATACGGGCCGATCGAGCGCGCGTGGATCTTGTCGTCCACGAGATGCGAGAGCTTCATCATGTAGATGTAGCCCACCGTGACGCGCTGATCGAACGACTCTCCGTTGCGTCCGTCGTACAGGACGCTCTTTCCGTCTTCGGGCAGCTTCGAATCCCTCAGGCAGGCCTTGATCTCGTCCACGGTCGCGCCCGCGAAGACCGGGGTCGCCACCGTCGCGCCGAGCTCCTGCGCCGCCCAACCAAGGTGCGTTTCGAGCACCTGTCCAATGTTCATTCGCGAGGGAACGCCCAGCGGGTTCAACACCATGTCCACCGGCGTCCCGTCGGGCAGATACGGCATGTCCTCCTCGGGCATGATCTTCGCGACCACGCCCTTGTTGCCGTGCCGCCCCGCCATCTTGTCGCCGACCGAGAGCTTGCGCTTCTTGGCGACGTATACCTTCACGAGCTTGACCACTCCGGGGGGAAGCTCGTCCCCGCGGGTCACCTTTTCGATTTCCTTCTCTAGGTTCTTCTCCACGCGGTCGAGCGCGCGCGCGGCGCCTTCCAGAAGGATCCAGAAGCGCTCGTTTGCCTGGTCGCTCCGCGTGACCTGCGTCTTGTACGGGATCGCGTCGAGATCGACGTTGGCGAGGAACTCCTCGTCGATCTTCTTTCCGGCGCGCGCGACCGGCCTCTCCTCGTCCCCTTCCACCCACTTGTTCACGTACTCGCCGAGCAGGACCCTCCCCACTTCGGCGGCACGGGTTTCGTGAACGCGGTCCTTTTCCTTCTTCGCCTGGCGGCGCAAGCGGTCGATCTTCCGCTTCTCCTGCTTCTTGGTCGACTCGTCCTTCTCCCGCCGGCTGAACACCTTGGTGTCGATAACGACGCCGTCCATTCCCGGAGGCGCCTTGAGCGACGCGTCCCGGACATCGCCGGCTTTCTCGCCGAAGATGGCGCGGAGCAGTCGCTCCTCGGGCGTCAGATCGGTTTCACCCTTGGGCGTGACTTTCCCGACCAGGATGTCCCCCGCCTTGACCCGGGCGCCGATCCGGACGATTCCCTCCTCGTCCAGGTTCTTGACCGCTTCTTCGCTCACGTTCGGGATCTCGCGGGTGATTTCCTCGGCCCCGCGCTTCGTGTCCCTTACCTGTAATTCGAACTCTTCGATGTGGATCGAGGTGAAGCGGTCTTCCTTGATGAGGCGCTCCGACACGAGGATCGCGTCCTCGTAGTTGTAGCCGCCCCACGGCATGAACGCGACGAGCACGTTCGAGCCGAGCGCAAGCTCGCCGTTTCTCGTGGCGGCGCCGTCGGCCAGGAGCTGCCCCTTCCTCACCCGGTCCCCTTCCGAGACCAGCGGGCGCTGATTGATGCAGGTATCCTGGTTCGAGCGCTTGAACTTGGTGAGCCGGTAGAAATCCACGCCGGCCATCTCCGAGTAATCGACGGCCCGCGGTTTTCCTTCCGGCTGGTCGTAGCGGACGAAGATCTGATCGCCCGACACCGATTCCACGACGCCCCCGCGCTTCGCCACGATGAGGGCGCCCGAGTCTTCGGCCACCTTGCCTTCGAGGCCGGTTCCGACGAGGGGCGCCTCGGTGAAGAGGAGCGGCACCGCCTGACGCTGCATGTTGGAACCCATCAGCGCGCGATTCGCGTCGTCGTGCTCGAGGAATGGAATGAGCGCGGCCGCGGGGCTCACGAGCTGGATGGGGGAAATATCCATGTAATCCACGTCGCTGGGCTCGACCATCGGGAACTCGCCCTTTTCGCGGACGTTTTGCTCGCCCACGAGACGGCCGTGCGGGTCGACGGCCGCGTTCGCCTGCGCGATCTTGAACCGGTCTTCCACGTCCGCGGAGAGGAACTGAACCTGCTTCTTATCGACGACCCCGCCCGAGACCCGGCGATAGGGGGTCTCGAGGAATCCCAGATCGTTCACGCGCGCGTACGTCGCGAGCGAGGAGATGAGGCCGATGTTCGGCCCTTCCGGCGTCTCGATCGGGCACATCCGGCCGTAGTGCGTGTAGTGCACGTCGCGCACCTCGAAGCCGGCACGGTCCCGGGTCAAGCCGCCCGGACCGAGCGCGGAGAGCCTTCGCTTGTGGGTCAGCTCGGCCAGCGGATTCGTCTGGTCCATGAACTGCGAGAGCTGGCTGGACCCGAAGAAGCTCTGGATCACGGCCGAGATCGTGCGCGCGTTGATCAGGTCGTAGGGCGTGACCTGCTCCGCGTCCTGGAGCGTCATCCGCTCCCGGATGATCCGGGCCATCCTCGCGAGGCCGACGTTGAACTGGTTCGAGAGGAGCTCGCCCACGGCGCGCACCCTGCGATTCCCGAGATGATCGATGTCATCCGTCGTGATCGGAAGCCCGGGCACTTCGGCGCCGAGCCTCAGGTGGATCAGGTACGCGATGATGACGATAAAGTCTTCCGGGCAGAGCGTCGTCTGCTCGTCGTCCGGAATCGCGAGGTTGAGCCTCTTCCGCTTGTCCTTCGGACCGAGAAGGGTCTCGTGTGGAAGCTTGCGGTTCAGCTTGTACCGGCCGACCCTGGCCAGATCGTAGCGTTTCGGATTGAAGAAGAGCTTCTTCAAGATGTCCCGGGCGGTGTCCGCGCGGGGCGGCTCGCCGGGACGCAGGAGGTTGTAGATGCGCGTGAGCGCCTCGTCCTCGGTCTTGGTGGAGTCCTTCTTCAGCGTGTTCCGGACGATGTCCGCTTCGTCCCGGTGCGGGATGACGAACGTCTTGACCGTGGCGAACCCGGCCTTCCGAAGGCCCTCGATCCGCTCCATCGTGATGATTTCGTTCGCCTCGAGGAGCACCTCGCCCGTTCGCTCGTCGACCACGTCCTCCGCGGCGACCTTGCCGACCGCGTCCGGCTCCCGCTTGGAGCGGGCCCCGCCGATCTCCTCTTCCTCGGTATCGTAGAAGAGCTCGAGGATCTCCCGGTCGGTCACGTACCCCAGCGCCTTGAGCAGCACCGTCACCGGAAGCTTCCGTTTGCGGTCGATGTGCACGTACATGATGTCGTTCACGTCGAGGCTGAACTCGACCCACGACCCGCGATACGGAATGATCCGCGCGGTGAAGAGCTTCTTCCCGTTCGGATGGATCAGATCGTCGAAGAAGACGCCCGGCGAGCGGTGGAGCTGACTCACGATCACCCGCTCCGCGCCGTTGATGATGAAGGTGCCCTTGTCGGTGATGATCGGCAGCTCGCCCAGATAGACTTCCTGCTCGATGATGCTCTTGTCCTTGCGGCCCTCTTCCGTGTCCTCGCGGACGCGCAGGCGCAAGGTGGCCTTGAGCGGAACCGAGAACGTCAGGTCGCGCTCCTGGCACTCGTCCACCGAGTATTTCGGGTCCCCCAGGTCGAAGCGCACGAACTCCAGGGAGAAGTATTCGCGCGGATCGCTGATCGGGAACACGCTGTTAAAGACCTCCTGAAGCCCTTCGTTCTTGCGCTTCAGGGGCTCGACATCGGCTTGGATGAAATTGCGAAACGATTCCAGCTGGACGTCGAGAAGGTTCGGGATTTGGATATCCCACTCCCGCTCGATCTTGCTGAAGCTTCGTCGCTCTTTGCCGCGTATCGCTTTTATCACGTCGTTTTCACCCTTTCGATAAAGCCCACCGGAACCGTGAGGCGCGGCGAATTAGCGAATCTCTACGGCGGCGCCGTTCTCCTCCAGCTTCTGCTTGATCGACTGAGCCTCTTCCTTCGAGACCTTCTCCTTGACGGGCTTCGGAGCGCCGTCGACCAGGTCCTTCGCTTCCTTGAGGCCCAACCCGGTGACCTCGCGGACCACCTTGATGACCTGGATCTTCTTGTCCCCGGCTCCCATGAGCACGACGTCGAATTCCGTCTTCTCCTCGACCGCCGCGG
Organism: Candidatus Eiseniibacteriota bacterium; assembly: GCA_005893265.1. Taxonomy (GTDB): domain Bacteria; phylum Eisenbacteria; class RBG-16-71-46; order SZUA-252; family SZUA-252; genus WS-7. Next base: position 5,706 of record VBOX01000031.1, read on the forward strand.
CCGCGCCACCGCCGGCGCCCGGCATGGCCGCCATCATCGGCATGGCCGCCGTGACGCCGAAGTGCTACTCCATCTTTTTCACGAGGCCCGAGACTTCGAGCATTGTCATGCCTTCCAACATCCCGATGATCTGCTGTTCCTTCGTCGCTGCTTCCACGGTGCTTTCCCTCCTCCGGAATCGCGGGGGGTCCCGACTCGGCGCGGACCCTAGCCCTGTTTCTTCTTGGCGATGGCGTCGACAGTCCCCACCAGTTGCCGCAGCGAGCCGGAGAGCACGCCGACGAATCCCTGGAGGGGCGAACGAAGCGCCCCGATGAGCTGGCCGAGCAGCACCTCGCGAGGAGGCAGTTGGGCCAGGATCTTGATGCCGTCGGAGTCGTACAGCTGACCGCCGACGTACGCCGCCTTGAGAGCCGGCTTTTCGAACTCCTTGGCAAAATCAGCGAGGACTTTGGCTCCCGCGATCTCGTCCGCCCCCAGGGCGATGCCCGTGGGGCCTTCGAGATACGGGTGCAGGTCCTGGACGCCCCGTTCCGCGAGCGCCAGCTTCGTGAGCGTGTTCTTCTCCACGATGTATTCCACGTGGGCCTCGCGAAGCCTCCGCCGCATCTTCGTGACCAGATCCACGTTCATTCCCGTGAAGTTGGTCAGTACGATCGATTTCGACCGGGCGATTGCCTCGGTCAACTCACGAACCCGCGTTTCCTTTTCCGCCGTCGGCATGGACGCAAAATCTCCGTTCCGTGAACCGGTCCGCTTGGGTGGCTACGCTTTGAAGCTCGCCTGGACCGTGGCCGGGTCGAGACGCACCGGCGGGCCCATCGTCGAGCTCAAGGTGACGCTACGGATGTATTGCCCCTTCGCGGCGGGTGGTCTCGTCCGGACCACCTCGCGGAGAAAGGTCTCCACGTTGGCGAGGAGCTGCTCCTTCGCGAACGAGGCCTTGCCGACCGGCGCGTGCAGATTCCCCGCCTTGTCGACCCGGTACTCGATCTTGCCGCCCTTCACGTCGCGGACCGCCTTCGCCACGTCGAACGTGACGGTTCCGCTGCGCGGGTTGGGCATGAGACCGCGCGGGCCGAGGACGCGACCGAGCTTGCCCACGTCCCCCATCATGTCCGGCGTGGCGATGATGCTGTCCACGTCGAGCCAGCCTTCAGTCAGCTTCTTGATCCACTCCTCGGAGCCGACGAAATCGGCCCCCGCGTCGCGCGCCTCCTTCTCCTTCTCGCCTTTCGTGAGCACGAGAACGCGCACCTTCTTGCCGGTGCCGTGAGGCAGCACGACGGAGCCGCGCACAAGCTGCTCCGCGTGGCGTGGATCAACCCCGAGTCGCATCGCGACTTCGATCGTCTCGTCGAACTTGGCGGTTGCGGTCGTTTTCAGCCGTTCGATTGCGTCGGGCAGGCTCGAGAGCTTCTCATGTAACCCCGCACCTTGGACGGCGCTCCGGTAGCGTTTTCCCGTTTTCATCGCCGCCCCCTAACCCGAAATCTCGATGCCCATGCTGCGCGCGGTGCCTTCCACCATCCTCACCGCGGCGTCCACGTCATTGGCATTGAGGTCGGGCTTCTTAAGTTCGGCGATCTCGCGCACTTGCGCGGGGGTCACCTTCGCGACTTTGTTCCGGTTCGGTTCCCCGGATCCCTTGGCGATTCCCGCGGCACGCTTGAGCAGCACCGCGGCGGGGGGAGTCTTGGTGATGAAGGTGAACGAACGGTCGCTGTAGACCGTGATCACCACGGGGATGATGAGTCCCGGCTGCCCTTGCGTGCGCGCGTTGAACGCCTTGCAGAACTCCATGATGTTCACGCCGTGCTGGCCCAGCGCGGGGCCGATCGGCGGCGCGGGAGTCGCGTTCCCGGCGGGCACCTGGAGCTTCACCAGAGCCTGGACGGGTTTCCCTTTAGCCATTGGATGATCCTTTCCTGTCGCGGGATTCTTCCCGCTCCCACGTCGCGTGGTCGCGCGCGGCCGACGCGTTGGCGCCCGTCGCCGCCGGGTGTCAGACCGGCGCTAGCGGTCGGTCGTCAGACCGGCTGCACCTGCAAAAAGTCGAGCTCGACGGGAGTCGCCCGCCCGAAGATCGACACCATCACTTTCACCTTCTGCCGCTCCGGGTTCACCTCGTCCACGACGCCGGTGAAATCGGTGAACGGTCCGTCCACGACCTTCACGTGCTCGCCCGACTTGAACGGCACCTCGGCCGACCCCTTCGCGCGGCCGCCCGCTTCCAGCTGGCCCAAAACGCGCTTCACCTCGGTCTCGCGAAGCGGGATCGGGTCCTGTCCGGAGCCGACGAAGCGCGTCACCCCCGGAACGTTCTGAACGAGCGAGCGCGTCTCCTGGTTCAGATCCATCTCGACGAGCACGTAGCTGGGGAACGTCTTCCGCTTCGACGTGATGCGCTTGCCGTCCCTCATCTCGGCGAACTCCTCGGTTGCGACGAGGATTTGGCCGAAATGGGATTCCAGCCCCGTGGAGTGAATCGCGCGCTCGAGGTTCGCCTTTACCTTGTTCTCGTGCCCCGAGTAGGTGTGAATCACGTACCACTGCATCGTGGTTCCTTCCGTTCCTTCCATGGACTAACCCACCATCCGGATCAGGGCCTCGAACGCGAACGACAGGGCGCGGTCGACGATGCCGATGAAGATCGAGATCACGAACACCATCACGATCACGACGAGCGTCGAATCGCGCAGCTCGCGACGCGACGGCCAGCTCACCTTGTTCATTTCCACGCGGACGTCGCGTACGTAATCCCTGATCGCCTGGATCACGGACGTCCGCTCGGCACCTTTTTCGGTCGTCAATTCTGCGCGCACGGAATGAGCCCTTTCAGACGCCTACGACGCCATGGCAGGCCAGGAGGGATTTGAACCCCCGACACCCGGTTTTGGAGACCGGTGCTCTAGCCAGGCTGAGCTACTGGCCTACCCTGGTCTCGGCCCCGGACTATCGGGTTTCCTTGTGAGTCGTGTGCTTCCGGCAGCGGGGGCAGAACTTCTTCCACTCCACGCGGTCGGGGTGCTTGCGTTTGTTCTTTGTGTTCGTGTAATTGCGCTCTTTGCATTCGCTGCAAGCGAGCGTGATCTGATCGCGCATGGCTCTCCGCCCCTACTCGAGGATCTCGGTTACGACGCCGGCGCCGACGGTGCGGCCGC
>VBOX01000032.1 GCA_005893265.1 Candidatus Eiseniibacteriota bacterium
GTGAACAGCACCGCGAGGCCCACAACCATGACACGGTTCCAAATCAGGGCCGCTCGGTCGGTCTCGAAGAATCCAAGGTCACTCCACCGGAGGGATCTCCATAGAGCCCAGTTGCCCGCCCAGCTGATCTGGCCCGTAAGGGCACGGAAGCCGCTATAGATCAGCGCCGCGAGGGCGACCGAATAGGTGGCGTACCGGTCCCCTACCGCGGCATACACGGCGGTCACGAACGCCGTCCACGCCAGGAAGGTGGGAATGAGAAGAAGTCCCCATATGATGGCGTAGGGCGTGAACGAGAACGGAACCGTGCCCTGAACCGCGATCGCGATGGCGCTCGCGAGCAAAGACGCAGCGAGGATGACCACCCCCACCGCGCTGTTGGCGAGGGCTTTCCCGAAGAGCAATGCCCCGGTGCGCAGGGGCGTCGCGTAGAGAATCTGGGAGAGACCCGTGGAGCGCTCGCGTTCCAGCGACTCCACGGTGTAGAAGAGGAGCAACAGAAGAATGAGCGTCGTGGCCTGCGTCGCGATTGCGACCGCGCTCGTGCCCGGCGTGAGGAGAACGGGCGTGTCGAACGCCCCTACCGCCAGGAGGGAGCTTCCCAAGACCTGAATCAGGATGAGCGGGACGAAGAGATAGAGTCCCCCCTGGCGCAGGAGCTCTCGCAGCTCCGTGCCGGCAACCGATCCGACGCTATGCAAGAAGGACGGCGCGCCGCTCTTCATTCCAAGGTTGGCGAGCGCCACCCCCTCCGGTGCCTCGCCCCAGGCCACGCCGGTCGCCTCGTGCCGGGAGTCCCGGTCCTTAAGAGCGCGCTTCGCGGCTACGACGCCGCGCAGCGACTGAGCCACGGACCGCTGAGTCAGGAGGACCGCACCGAGCCCGAACACGACGAGCCACGCGCGGTTCAGCCAGAAGAGCGAGTCGTACGGCACGGGCTGCTTGTTGTAGAACTCGACGCCGCGGTCCACCTTGAGGTGGGTCTCGTTGAGCCAGCGGTATCCGGAAGGCTCGAGAACCTCCAGAATCCTGTTCACGCGCAGATCAAGCCAGGACGGCGCCCAGGTCCAGAGAAAGAATCCGCACAGGAGGAGAGCCGCAACCGGCAGCACGAAGACCAGAACCGCGTTCCTCGTCTTCTCGCCGACATACATCGACAGGCCCGCGAAGAAAACGAGAAAGGGCAGCCCCATCGCCAGCACCGGCATGAGGTAGTTCCGCACCGCGAAGGGACCGCGTATCTCATGGGCCTCCGCGTTCGGCACGACGTGGTTGAAGAACGCGTTTGCGACCATCTGCCACGCCATCAGCACGACAAATCCGGCCGTCACGGCGAGAAAGCGCCCCCAGACGTATTCACCCGGCGTCAACGGGGTGGAATGCAACAGCACGTCGACCTTTGTCTCACGGTCGCGCAGCAGGGACAGTCCCGACGCGATCGCGATGAAGAACGCGTAATAGAGGAGCGTGATGAACGTCATCATCTGGGTCTGGGCGAACTCCGACGTGATCCACGCCTTGGTACCACCTACTTCGCTGTCTCCGGACGAGATCTGCATTTTCCCGCTCGACAGTCCAAAGGCGCTCAAGAGAAGGATCGCCGCCAGGAAGATGAAAAGAGGGCGACGGAAGGAGTGCCCGAACGCGACGCCGAACGTCGCGGCGATGCGCCGCATGCTCATCCGGCCACCCCCGCGGGCGCCGAGCCCAGCGAGCGCAGGCCATTCCCTAGGGGAGGAAGCCCTTCGCTCCGACTCCCACGCTCGGGCAGGGACCCCGAGCGCATGAGCACCAGGTAGGCGTCCTCCAAAGTGACGGGTGCGGGGACGAATCCATCGGGAGGCGCTCCCGAGGGATCGTAGATGCGCGCGCGGTTCAACCCCTCCACGAGGAGCGCTTGGGTCACCGTGCGCTCGGCGCGCAGCCCGGCCAGCTCCTCCACGTTCACCGTCCCCTCGAACATGTGACCGGCGATCGAAGCACGGGCCTCGCCCGGCGACGTCACGGCCAGGAGGCGGCCGTCCCGGATGACCGCGAAACGGGGGCACAGAACGGCGACGTCTTCCACGATATGGGTCGAGAGGACCACGATGCGGTCGACCGCCAGCTCGGATAGCAGACGGTAGAACCGCAGGCGCTCTTCGGGATCGAGGCCGGCCGTCGGTTCATCCACGATGATGAGGCGCGGGTTCCCCGCGAGCGCCTGCGCGATGCCCAGGCGCTGCCTCATGCCTCCGGAGTAGCTTTTCACCGCCCGTTTGGCGGCAAAGGAGAGGTTCACGCGCTCCAGGAGGTCCGCGACGAGCCGCCTACGTCCCTGCGGCGCGTCGACACCCTTCAGCGCCAGGAGGTGCGAGAGCATCGCCTCCCCGCTCAGGTGCGGGTAGAACCCGAACTCCTGTGGCAGGTACCCGAGGCGGGGCCAGAGGGCCTCCGGGGCATTCAGGATGTCCGCTCCGTCCAGCGTGACCGTCCCGGAGGTAGGCTCCAGGAGACCCGCGAGGATCTTCATGAAGGTGGATTTCCCCGCGCCGTTCGGACCCAGGAGCCCGAACATCCCTGGCGGGACGTCGAGGTCAATTCCGTTCAGGGCCGTGACCGGGCCGGGGTAGACTTTCACGAGACCGCGCGTGCTGAGCATCGAGACCTCCTCATGGGCCATACGCCGGGATACAGAATTACGTACGCACGCGCGGGGCGCAAGGTTTCGCGAGAGCACCCCGCTGCCCCGCTTGCGTCCCGCCCGGAACCCGTCTACCCTCCGGCACCGGATATGTAGGGCCTACCAGCGAGTCAGGAGGGAGTGTTGCGCATCGGCACGCCGCTCTCCCCCGGCGCCACCAAGATCATGCTCCTTGGGGCCGGGGAGCTTGGCAAAGAAGTCGTCATCGCGCTGCAGCGCCTTGGCGTGGAAGTCATCGCCGTGGATCGCTACGCCCACGCACCCGGCCACCAGGTCGCCCACCGATCCCACGTCGTCGATATGACCGACCCCGCGGCCCTTCGCGCGGTCGTGGAATTGGAACGGCCCGACTTCCTAGTTCCGGAAATCGAGGCGATCGCGACGGACGAACTGGCCCGCATCGAGGAGGCAGGCCTCGCGCACGTGATCCCGACCGCGCGCGCCACGCAGCTCACGATGAATCGAGAGGGCATTCGCCCTGGTCAAACCGGTCATGTCCTCCTCGGGCAAAGGTCAGTCGGTGCTGGGCGGCCCCGAGGATGTGGAGAAAGCTTGGGACTACGCGATGAGCGCTGGACGGGTGAAGAGCGGCCGGGCCATCGTGGAAGAAATGATCCACTTCGACTACGAGATCACGCTCCTCACGGTTCGATCGATCGACGACAGCGGTGCGAACGCCACGTCGTTCTGCGAGCCGGTCGGACACGTGCAGGTGAAGGGAGACTATGTCGAGAGCTGGCAGCCGCAGCCGATGACCCCCACCGCTCTTTCGCGGGCGAGGCATATCGCCAAGACCGTGACGGACCGTTTGGGCGGGCGGGGCATTTTCGGCGTGGAGTTGTTCGTAAAGGGGGATCAGGTCTGGTTCAGCGAGGTGAGTCCACGCCCGCACGACACGGGCATGGTGACCATGATCACCCAGGCGCAGAGCGAATTCGAGCTCCACGCGAGGGCGATCCTCGGTCTTCCCGTGAGCACGGAGATGAGGTCGCCGGGCGCGAGCGCGGTGATCTATGGAGAAGTGAACGCGAAGGGCATCGCCTTTGAGGGAATCGAGGAGGCGCTTCGCGTTCCGGGCACCGATCTCCGTCTGTTCGGGAAGCCGGAGGCGTTCGTAAGGCGTCGGATGGGGGTGGCCCTGGCGCACGGCCCCGACATCGCGGAGGCCCGTCGGCGGGCCAAGCTATGCGCCAGCAAGGTGCGGCCGATCACCGCGGATCACCGCGTCCCAGCCGTCCCATAAAGGGCAGCAGGAATACCGAAACGAGCCCGAACGCCCCGTCGAGCGTCAGGGTCACGGGATATCCCCACCGTTCGACGGCGCGCCCTTGCCACGTGGAGGTGTAGGAGTACACCACGTTGCACAGAGCCATGTACGCCGTGAACTGGGTCGCCGCCACCGCCGGCGTCGTGACGTCCATGTAGATCGCCGTCCGGCGGCCTGCGGGCTGATCGGCATGATCCAACCGAATCGGTGCTTCGCGATCGCCATCGCGAACGTCGGAAGCGTCGTGCCGACGATGAACGTGGCCAACGTGCGCCTGCGACCCAGGCGGTCGGACAGCCAGCCGCCGAGGACGCAGAACCCGGCCGAGAGCGCCGTGCTCCCGAGCCCCAGCAGGCCGATCCGCCGGTCGTCCAGGCCAAGCTCGACCGCCAGGTTGGACTGAAGGGAGAGCGAAAGCGCGTAGCCTCCCATGGGGAGCAACGCGAGGAAAATGGCGATGAACGCGGCACGGCTTCCGACGAAGGCCTTTCCGGTGTCGCGGACGAAGCGGCCCAGCTCTTTTCCGACAGCCCTCAGGCGAGAGCCGTTCGCGGCAAGACGCGGCGGCCCGGGCAGCTCGCGCATCGGAGCCGGCACGAGGAGCGTGACGAGGGCGATGGCGGCCGCGACGAAGAGGAACGTCGCTTTGAACCCGATCAGGGGCGTGAGGAGCAGCACCCCCGAGCCACCGATCGCGTTGCCGACGTAGTTCCCGCCGAACATGAGGCCGTTTGCCAATCCTCGCTCATCGCCGCGGAGAACGTTCACCGCGAGCGCGTCGATGGCCACATCCTGGGTGGCGCTGAATACGTTGTGGACCAGGATGATCGCCGTAAAAAGCCAGAGTCGGGTCGTGAAGCTCACGGGCATCGCGGCGAGAAGGGTCACCACCATCATGGTCTGCGTGAACAGGATCCACATCCGCCTCCTTCCCCAGCGGTCGCTCGACAGGACGTCCACGAACGGACCGAAGGCCCACTTGATGGCCCAAGGAACGTAGAGCGCGCCGATGAAGGCTCCGATCGCCGCCGGCTGGAGCCCCTGGCGGCGCATTTGGGTTGCGACGGCGGTCGCGGTGAATCCCGCCGGGATTCCCTCTGTGAGATAGAGGAGGAAGAACGCGGCCAATCGGCCGCGGCGGGAAGCCAGCAGATCCGGAAGTCGCACGGCGGAGAAGGTGCGTTGCGACCGGCGCGATGTCAAGGAGGGCACGCCCGCCCAGGGGGCGCTTTCGCGGAGCTGGCGTTGCTAGATCAGATGCCCGATCCGCCGCGTCTGCTGTGGCGGGACGGCGGTTACGCCTTGGCTCGTTTGGACCGCGGCTGAATGGAGGGGCCGGGCGCTGTCTCTTCCGCGAACGCCTGAATCAGCCGCGCCACGTGCTTGGCGTGCTTCAAGTACAGGTCGACACGCAGGTTCTCGTCGGGCGCGTGGGCGCGGGTATCGGGATTGCCGAACCCCGCGGTCGCCACCGCGACGCCGAGGTCATGAATGAACGCGTGGTTCGGCCCCGAGCCGCCGACCATCGGCACCACCTGCATCGGCACGCCGTAGACCGGCTCGGCCGTCTTCGACACGAGCCGAATGAAGGGATCGTCCGGATCGGTGCGTCCGGCAGGGTTTCCTCCGAGGAATTGAACGCGGACGTCGGAGAAACCCTCCGCGTCGAGATGCGCCCGGAGCTGCTTCAACACGAGATCCGGGGTCATGTCGGGGACGAGCCGGAAATCGACCTTGGCCGAGGCGCGTGCCGGGAGCACCGTCTTCGAGCCGGGGCCTTGATACCCCGCGGTGAGGCCGCACAGGGTGCACGTCGGCTCGAAAACCTCCGCGATGCGGAGCTCGACACCGCCGATCATGCCCCGAAGGAATTCCTTCACGCCGTATCGCGCGCGATAGTCATCGGCCGTGTCCGGCGCCTGTGCCATCAGCTCGCGATCGCGCGCGGTAGGCGGGCGGACCGGGTCGTAGAATCCGGGGATCCGCACCCGCTCGTCCGTGCCCTTGAGCGTTCCGAGCGCCCACGTCAGCCGCCACGCGGCGTTGGGAAAGATCGAACCGCCGATTCCGGAATGGACGTCACGGGTCGCTGTCTCGACCGATAGCTCGACGTAGCAGATGCCCCGCAAACCCGCGTATTGGAGCGGTACCTCCCGGTGATCCACGTATCCGAATTCCCAGAGGCAGGCATCGCCGGCGAGCCGCTCACGGTTTTGCCGCACGAACTCGGGAAGGTGGACGCTGCCTATCTCCTCTTCCCCCTCAATGACGAACTTGATCCGGCACGGGAGGTCCGCACGCGAGAGCAGCGCGTCGATCGCAAGCAACCGTGCCGTCAGGTGGCCCTTGTCGTCGCTCACGCCGCGCCCATAAAGGCGCCCATCCCGGAGGGTGGGCGTAAACGGAGGGTCCGTCCAGAGCTCGAGCGGCTCCGGGGGCTGCACATCGTAATGGTTGTAGATGAGCAGCGTGCGGTCGCTTCGGCCCGCCCGTTCGGCCAGGACAACCGGAAACCCGGCGGTGGGGACGGTCTCCACCGAGAAACCGCGCGCCCTGAGCATCCCCGCGACCAGGTCGGCGCAGGCCTCCATGCCCAGGTTCTGCGCCGCGACGCTCGGCTGGGCGGCGTACCGGGACAGCTCGGCCAAGCTCTCGTCCAGGTGCTCCTGCATGTAATGGTCGAGCTCTGAGCTCACGTTCCGATCATGAGACCGGACGCGAACAACGCAAAGCTGCAAATCTCGCGATACGGTCGAAGGGAATGGCGGGGAGGGCTGCTAGAAATACGTCGCCGCGGTCAGCGTCAGGCCCGCGAGCGGCGTTTGATTGTTGAAGCGATCCCGACGGATCTCGTAATACCAACCGAAGCGGGTCACCGCCAGCGGCCAGGAGTGGATGTTCAAGCTGGCCGACAACCGCGACCTCGAGTCTCCGAGAATCCCTGCGTCGAAATCGACCGCGTCGGCTCGGATCCCGGCCGTGAGGCACGAGCCGCGCCAGCTGCGTAGCACCGGGTCGAGCAGCGTACGGACCATTTCGACGGATGCGCCCCACTGCCGCCCCGCGAATAAAGCTTCCAGGCCGGGCGGCACATCGATCAAGGCGACCGCCGCCTCGCTCGAGACGCGAAACCCCGCGACCTTCCCGATCCCGTCGGCCACCACGACGTGGACCCAACGGGCCCCGTCCACCCGCACGCCACCCACCTCCGTCCTGTTGTACTGGCCGCTTTGCGCTGCGATCCCGATCTCACCCTCGGGCGACGTGCGGCGCGCGACCCGCCAGACGAGCGCCGGCACCCCGTTGTTGTCGCCGTAATTGCTGCGACCTCGCGGAACGCGGGTGCCCCCCGGAGAATCCATGATGAGCCCGTCGTTGTAACCGGTGACCAGGTCCACCTCGTAGGAGAGTCGGGATGCACTTCCCGCCGGCCGGTAGCTCCGGACCCCGGCGCCAAACTGCGCGTTCGGGACCCCGATCAGCTGCGTCGCGACGAGCGACCGTTCCGCGAAATCGTACCCAGGCGCATCGTGGTCCATGTTCGTGCGCCCCAGGGGCGCGAGGAAGATCCCTGCGTGCGCCTGGGCCGACCTACGTACCTGCACGTACACCTCAGCGCGCTCCAGTACGAAATCATCGGCGCCGCGGTCCCACCCGGCCCGGCCCGCGATCCCGACGCGGGGGTAAGGTCGCGCGACAAAGAATGCGTTCGCGCGGCCGAACGAGAACCACTCGGGGTCGGAAACGCCGGCCTCGACGTCTTCCGCGAAGCGCAGCTCGCCGTCACCGCCGAACGCGAAGCCGTCCAGGTTGCCGTGGTACGACGTCTCGGGCGGGAGCGCGTGAAACGCCTCCGGTCCGGGGCCGACCGCTGTCGCCGCCCAGACGACCGGACCCGAGCCGGAGCCCAGGAGCGCTGCCAGGATCGCGCCGAATACGATTCTGGCGATTGCGCCCATCAGCGGGACCCCACGAAATCGACGAGCGCCGCCTGGTCTTGCGGCGGCATCGCGAGGTACGCGTTCACCGCCCCCGCGGCCTCGCCCCCGTGAAGCCGGACCGCCGCGTCCACCGAGCGCGCGCGGCCGTCGTGTAGCAGGAAGAGCTGGCCGTTCAGGAATTCTCGCGCGATCCGAAGGCCCCACAGAGGAGCCGTGCGCCACTCGTGACCGTCCGCGCTTCCGTCGGGTCGATTGTCGGCAAGCGCGTCGCCCAGATCGTGAAGCAGGAGATCGGAGTAGAGCGTGACGTCGCGGTTGGCAAGCGCGTCGATCTCATGCGCCCCGGTCCGCATCGTGGGCACGTGACAGCTCGCGCACTGCGCCGACGCAAACAAGGTCTCGCCGCGGCGGCGTTGGGCGGTCCATTCGCCGGGAGTCGGAGGGGCGAGCATCCTCATGTACTGCATGACCGCCTCTATTTCCCCATTGGCCAGCTCGGGATCGGCGGCGGGATCCAGGCCCGGCACGACGTGAGATGCCAGCGGATTCACGTTCTCGATCGGCCGGTAGGACGACGTCATGCCGATATCCTGATGGTACGCCTCGACGGTCTGCTGAAGGAGCGACGACACCGACGCCTTTCTCCCGAAGCGCCCCACCCTGGGACCGGTCCCGCCCCCTGGCTCGGTCGCGGGAACGTACGGGGCCGGTGTCACCATGTTCGCGCGGCCCGAGATCCCATCCCCGTTGCTGTCGCCGGGATCTTCGTGAGACAGGATGACCGAATCCGAGAGCGCCTCGATCAAGCCCACGCCAAAGACCGGCGGCGGCATCCGCGCCGACACGTCCACCCCGGCCGGGAGCCGCTCGGGCTCGGCGCCCGGGATGTACTTGTCCTGGATCTGCGGACCCCCGACGTCGAGGGCCAGATCGGTCCCTCGGCTGAAGCGGATCAGGATATTCTCAGGCTGGCCGCGTCCGTCGCCGCTATGGCAGGATGCGCACGAGACGTTGTTGAAAATCGGTCCGAGCCCTTCCGCGATCGTGAACGCCTTTCGAAACTGCGTGTGGCCGGCTTGGAAGTCTCCAAGCTCACCGTTATCGAGACCGTCGAGGGGAGCATCGAACCGCTCCCCGGGGGCGGGCTTGGTCGTGAGCAGCTTGGAGCAGCCGAGCACGTGCACGCAGAGCGCGCAAATCGCAATGATGGCGGCATCGCGCCATCGGCGGCCCCGGCGCCACCGCGCGCCGTGCACGCCGTCGAGACACGACCCTTGAGCGCGATGCCCGGCCTCATGCTGGTAACACCCTTGCGGATGCGACATGGAATAGCTCCCCGTCTTCGAGATGTGGGTTGGGTGGGAGATAGTGACCGCAAGAGTCGGGCCAGCGCCTGGGCTCGGAATTTGCTTCGTACGGAAACGGGACCGCGAGGCATCGGGGCAGCGCGGGGCCCAACCATCCAGGAAACAGGCAATGAGACCGGGAAGGAGCGTTACCCCATGAAGCTTCGACTGCTCGGATCCGCTCTAGCGGTGATTGCGGCCACGACGACGGTGGCTCTGCCGGACCCGGCGCACGGCAACCAAATCTCGACGGGCTCCATCGAATTCTCGCCGACGGTAGCGTTCAGTCACTGGAACATGAAGCGCGAGGGTTACGGGAACGTCGACAACTTCACCAGGCTCGACATCACGCCCACGATCGGCTACTGCATGTCGAACCACTACGAGGTCACAGGCGCATTCATGACGAGGCACGAATCGACCAACGGGGTCAGCGACACGGCCCTAGGGGCGAACGCGGGCCTCACCTACAATTTTTCGCCTCAGGGCGCCGTCATTCCCTTCGCCAGCGTCGGGTTCGGTACCCTCTTCTACGACGGCTTCTCGTTCAACGACGCGGCGGTGCTGGCCCCCATGCTGACCGGCGGGATCCGCATGCTCGTAGGATCCTCGGCGTCCGTAAACGTCGACATGGGCTACCAGCACGAGAGCAATGCCCAGGGAGAGTTTGGAGCGAGCTCCAATCGGCTGGTCGCGGGTGTGGGAGTTTCGGTCTTCCCGTGGCGGTCGAAGTAGCGCGGCCGCCGCGTTACGCGCCGGTCTCCACCGTGGCGAAGGCATCTCGGGTCGGTTCGACGTCGCAACTCGTAACGCCGAAGGCCACGAGATAAGCGAGCGCGTCCTCGCGGCGCCCGATCCGTACGAGGGTGTCGAGGAGGTTCCCGATCATCTCCTTCCAATCGGGGTGATGCACCAGGGAGCGCCGATCCTCCTCGCCTAGCGACGCGAGGATCTCCTTCATCTGGTCCGCCGCGCGGGTGAATTCCGCGGCCGCGGCGTGTATGTCGCCCGATTTGGCGTGAATTTCGCCGATGAGATCGCAAGCCTTCGCCGCAAGCGGACGATACCCCCGCTCATTGGCCCGCCGAACAAGCTCTCCGAGCTCCTCGAGCGAATCCGATCCGGTCCCCTCCTTGCAGGCGGCGCGCGCAGCCGTCAGCGCGGCGCGCAGCTCGAAATGCGACATCTTGGACCAGCGCGCCATATCACGCGCCTGCCGCGCCGAGCGCTTCGCTTCACCGTGATTGCCGGCGTCGAGCTCCACTTCGGCCGATGCGATCAGAGCCTCGATCAAGCTCTCCGCATTCCCTGTAGGCTCTCCCAGAGAAATCGCCTGCTGCACCTGATCGCGGGCCGTCTGGAGATCCCCACGCGCCGAAGCAATCCGCGCACGCTTCGCGAAGAGCTCCGCGAGGACGGCCGTCGCGTCCAGCTCGAGGGCGATCTGCTCCGAGAGACGCACCTCCTCCTCCGCCCGGTCCAGTTGATGCAAGTCGAGGTAAAGCTCGGCGAGGTTGTCGTGGAGCGTGGCCATCTGGTGGTCCTTATGGCTCCGGGAGGATCGGATCTCGAGCGACTCACGATAAAGCCGCTCCGCGCTCGCATAGTGCCCCTGCTCGAAATGGATCAGCCCGAGGTTGTTGAGGCAGGAGCAAAGGTCTTCGGTGTTCCCCAGCTCCCGGCAGAGGGAGAGCGATGCCTCCCAGTGGCGCTGGGCGCCGACGTGATCCCCGTTCAGGTGGTGAAGGTTGCCCAAGTGCCGGAGGGTCACGGCCTCGCCCCGCCGGTCCACACCCTTTCGGTAGAGCGCGAGCCCCTCGTTCAGGTGACTCTCGGCTTCCTGCGGCTCCCCCAGGCGCGTATGGATGATCCCGATGTTCTTGTGCGACTGGGCCAGCCCGAGCTCGTCGCGCAGCCGCTCGCGGATATCGATGCAGGTTCGATGGCATGAGAGCGCCTCTTCCAGATCGCCTCGGAGGTAGTGGATCCCGCTCAGATTGTTCAGCGCCGCGGCGCGAATCCTATCGTCTCCCCGTCTCTCCGCGAGCGCGATGGATTCGCGCATGTGTCGCTCGGCCATCTCCATGTCACCCTTGAAGAAGTACAGTTTTCCCAGCTCCCGGACCGCGGAGTTCAGCCGCGCGTCGTCCCCGGCGGCCCTGGCCTCGTCCACGAGCGACGTGTAACGCTTGATCGCGTCCTCGTACGTGCGTTGGGACTCAACGGGATGTCCGAGGAGATACTGCATTCTCCCGATGGCCCGCACGATATCGGCCTCGCGCCTCGCCTCCGGGGCGGACCGAGTAAGCTCCAGCGCGGTCTCGTAGCTCACAAGGGCGGCCCGGTATCGTCCTGCCGCGTATTCCTGGTCGCCGCGGCGCTGGCGGATCTCAAGCAGATCGCGGACGCGCTCGATGGGCGGGTTGTGCGGGTGGAGGTCGTGGAGCAGGCTCTCGGCTCGTTCCAAGTATCGGATGGCGTCCGCGTGGGCGAAAAGACGCGCCGCCGCGTTCGCGGAAAGGATCAGATAGGGCAGCGCCTCCGATTTGAGCCCGGCCGCGAGCAAGTTGTGGGCGATGACCCCGGCGTGCTCCTCTGATTCGCCGAAGCTTTCCGCGAGGAATTGCCCGACCACGGTGTGGTACTCGATTCTCAGCTCCGGCGGAATGCTGGCGTACAGGATCTCGCGGATGTTGGAATGGTCGAAGTGGTATTGAGGCCCCGCAGCGTGGATCAGATGGTGGATCTGCTCGAGAAACTGGAGCGTCTTGAGGAGCGGCATGCGCTCGAGGCCCAGCCCGCGCAGGATCGTCCCGGAGTGGAAGACGTCCCCTTCGACGGCGCCCAATTCCAGGATTTCGCGCTCGCGTTCACCCAGGCGGCTCAGGCGACGCATCACGACGTCGTAGACCTTCTCGGGAACGGAGATCTTGTCCACCGTGGTCGCCAGGGTCCAGATCCCGTCCCGCTTCGCGAGGATCTTCTCGGCCGTGAGCAGTTTCAGGATCTCCACCATGAAGAACGGGTTCCCCTCCGCCTCGCGATAGAGGAGCGTTCCGAACTCCTCCCCCCAGTCGTGCCCCGGGTAGAGCCGGGCGAGAACCTCCATGACT
>VBOX01000033.1 GCA_005893265.1 Candidatus Eiseniibacteriota bacterium
GAGCTGGGTGCCGGTGAGAGTCGTTGAGAGCGGTGACGCCGAGCGCCGGCCTCTCCCCCGGGAGACCGTTCGAGAGCAGAGCGAAGAGGGCGACCGCGAAGAGCATCACGACTCCGAGTACGGCTGGGGCGCGAGCTGCGTAACAATGTAGGGTCGGGAACTCTGGGGCGCTGGACGGTCTTTCGATTGGCGTAGGCTCCGCCTGAAGACCACGAAACCGAGCCAGAGGGGAGAGGCGCCCAGCAGGTTGCTCGAGGCCCCCCGCCCTCAGGACGGTCCCTTCCAGAGCGAGCCTAGGGTTTATTGCTGTTGAGCGGAATGAGCGGACACTCGAAGCGCTTGACCACGCCCCCGATTCCCACTTCCCCTCGCGCCGCCGCGGCGAGAATGTCCTCAGCGTTGGTGAATTGGCGCGGCGGGATAGTCAGGAACGTGACCGGGTGGACCGCCCACCGACCACCGACATAGTTCGCGTCCCCAGGGGCGGCTTCCGAGACGGCGTGGAGCGCCGTCCCCGGGAACGGGTAGATGGCGTTGAAGGGGCCCGAGTCAGGGAGATCCGTGGGGGTGTTGACGCCGGTGTAGAGCAGGTCGTGAGCGTAGATAGCATTAGCCGGTGGGCCGTTGCCGGCGCGCGCCTCTTGGAACCAGAGGGCTGGGGCCAGGGAGCCGAGCAGGGTCACCAGAGCGAAGAGCCTGAGCTTGTGTGGCATGTGAATCCCCTCCTTTGACGAATCGAGGAATGCGGCCGGTGCGGGAACGCTACTGGGCCCGGTTCCCCGCTTGGGTCGAGTCCGAGCGCTCGCGCTCCCATGAAGGAGCACGACGCGAAGCCGAAATTGTGACCAGGGTGACACCCAGGCGGGCGAGATGCAGTGCTGAAGGCCGGGACGCTTCAGCGGCCCAGCGCCTGCTTCGCCTGCGTGCGCAGCATGGTTAGCTTCATGGTCTCCATCGGGCGGATGGGTTCCACTCGCGGGGCCCTTCCGTCCCGGAATACCGAACGCCGGAAGCCCGCGTACACCGTGGCGGTGGAGCCATCGTGGATCATCGATACCCTGCCCTCGAGCACACAGACGCAGCTCGCATCGGCTGGGCGCAGCACAGCGAGCGTAGTGCCCGTCACGATTGCGCGCGCCTCGGGGGTGACGACCTCGAGCCGGGTTCCTCGGAATGCAGGACCGGTCGAGATGCGGATCTCGCCCGCATCCAGTGATGCGACCATGGATCTCCCGAACCACCGGCCCGGCCGCCCCGGCAGGGTGGCGTCACTCCCTCCAACGAGCTGAACCACGGCTATCCCCGGAAGCTTAAGATCGAGCTGCGCGTCGGCGGGCAACCGCACATGGGCCCCCGGATGCAGTCGGCGCGCGATCTCGGCCGGCACCTCGAGCGGTGTGGGGCGACCGTCGATCTGCACCATGCCGCTTCCCGATGTACCCGTGAGTTTCCAGGCGGGTCCCGTGTTGAGCAGCCAAGCGAATGCTAGAATCGCCGCCGCACTCGATGCGGCCATCGCCGTCATTCCCAGGCGCGTGGACCACCATGTGTGCGGCACGCCGTGAACGCGTCCGGGGATCGTGTCACGGACGAATTGCGAGCGTAAACGGTCGCGGAACTCCCGAGTCGCCGCCCGCCTCGGGAGCCGGGTCAGCGAGCGCTGCACGCTCTCGAGGCCCGCGTCCATCTTGCGCCGGCTCGTCATGGCGTCGCGCCCTCCCCCAACAGGTCCGCCAGGGCGCGCAGCGCTCGCGAGTGACGCTTCCGCGCAGCGGCGTGACTAGTCCCCGTGATCCGAGCGATGTGCTCATGAGAGAGGCCTTCGAAGTCGTGCAGGAGGACGCTCAAGCGCAGATCCGGCGGAAGCCGCCGAATGGCCGCCTGCAGGCGGCGTTCCTCTTCGGCAACGACCAACGCTTGCTCGGGGTTGGTGGCATTGCTCGAAAGCTCTGGCGTATCGGGATCGTGATCGAGCGGGACGCTCTGCCGCGACATCCGCCACCACGCGGAGCGCCGATAATCGCGACATGCATTGACGGTCACCGTGTACAGCCAAGGCGCCGGGTCCTTCTCGATGTCGAGACGGCTGATGTGACGCCGAACCTTGAGGAAGATGTCCTGCGTGATGTCCTGGGCCGCATCCACGCTACCCACGAACCGATGGACGACCGAGAAAATGCGATCGAAGTAATGATCGAAAAACCTACCGAGAGCCTCTCCGTCGCCCGAGTGAGCGCGCTTCAGCTCCTCACGATTGAAGGCAGGCCAATGCCCGGCGGGGGGCCCGCTCACGATCGCGGGCCCGCTGCTCGAACCGGCAGGTCCGGGACTGGAGTCCGGGCCGGTTATGTCAGCGGGGGGTCCTGGCAAAACACCTCGGTCGTCCGTTAATGGCCCTCTGCTCCAAACCTAGCACGACGCAGGACTCGGAATTGTGACCGAGGGCGGCGCAGTGTCGCTGATGGCTACCTTCCTGCCGGCGCGAATGGCTGTCGCAAGGAGGTCGACGGGAGGAATTTACACCCTACCGGTGCTGATGGCTTTTGGGGGCGGTTACAACGTTCGTCTTTCCGTCAAAAGACGAGCGTTGGGCATCGATCCAGCGCTTTCGGGCACAGTCAAGCTAACGAACCGGCATCCCAGCGGCAGTTTTGGCGGCTTAAACAGGGGCGTTCGGGACGGGCGCTGGAGCGCGGATCCCGCTAGGGCTCGTCGCGTCTATGTTTTACCCACGATCGGCGATGCCGGGGTACGCGGCATAGACCTCCCCGCAGGGGAGAAAAGTGCCACATAAACGCCCCCAGGCGCCCGAAACTAGCGGCATTTCTGCACCGGCGAGCGGCAGAGGGGGGGTATTTCTGCCCCGGAGCCCCCCAAAACACGAGTATTTCTGCACCGGCGGCGAGCGTCGGACGAGACCGCGCCCGCCTCAGCGCAGGACCACCAATCTCGAGCTCGTGGTCACCCCCTCCGAGCTGATTCTCACCCAATACGAACCGGCTGGGCCTCGTGACCCGCCAACGATGCTTCCATCCCAGCTCAGAACGTGGAGCCCCGCAGTGAGCGTCCCATCCTGAATGGTTCGCACCAGCCTGCCCTGAACGTCGAACACATCCGCCCGGACCCGAGCGGTCCGCGCCAGGGCGAGGTCGATGCCGGCGGGGCCGTGGGTGGGCGACGGATGCGGCCGCCCCACCATCGATGCCGTCATGTTCGCAAGGACCGGAGCTGCCGGCGCGGCCTGGGCTCCGATGCCGCTTCCGGAGTACGAGGAGATGTCGTCGATGGCCGCCTCGACGAGACCAAAGTCGCCGCGGTTTTGAGCGATGAACCGAAGGAAAACGTCGCCGGGATGCGCGAAGGTATTCGCCACGTTCAACTCCGTGTACGTCCACCCGGACGGAGGTTCGTAGAGCGAGTCCACACTCACCCAAGTCTGTCCACCGTCGTTGGAGAGCTGCGTCACCAGCGGATCGTCCGGTGTGAACTCGAAGAAATAGTTGGCATACCAGCGCCAGTAGCCGATCCGCGGATCGGTGAAGCCTCCCAGATGAAGGGCTGGGCTCGTCAGCGTGGTCTGGCCACCCTGGACACAATCGGTCAACGAGTTCGTCGACGGCACGAGGGCATTGCCCGTGACGAAGCACGCGGCCCCCGGATCCGGTGTATGGTCGCGTCCGGGCTGGATCGGCTCTCCGGTACGAATATAGATCGTTCCGTTCGGAACGCCTCTCACCCACAGGCCTGTGGTCGCGTCGTCAAACTTGTCGCCGAGCACCCAGCCTCGGTCCGCTTCGACGTCGTCGTAGGAGAGCGGAGAGGCCAAGAAATAGCTGAGAGCGGTTGTACTCCCCTTCGTGATCGTGGCGGCGAGGACCCGAGGCACCTGCCCGGCGCGAACGCACCGGACCTGGTAGGAGCCCACAGGTATCGACGCGATCGTAAACGCGCCATTCGCGTCGGTGAGTGCCCGGAGCGGCGTCCCGAGGACCGCGATCTCCGCTTCGGAGAGGGGTGAGGCGTCCGAACCTCTCTGAACGACTCCGCTCAGAGTCCCTGCGTCTTTGAGACGAAGGCTGGCATTGAAGGTCTGATCGCTGCCCGGCGTGACGCTCAGCGTCTTCGTCAAGGTCTCGTACCCGAACTGCGAGAAGGTCAGCGCCACTGCAGAGCCGGGATCCACCACGATGGAGTACCGCCCGTCCGAGAAACTCACGGTGCTGGCCGCCCCCTGCGTTACCGCGGCGCCGACGATCACGGGGCCATTGGGAGCCTGCTGCACCGTGCCTCGAACGATCCCGTAGTTGGTGTTCACCCGGAGCACGTAAAGGCCCGTCTCGATGTCGCTCGCGATGAAGATTCCCGATGGGAACATCGGCGCCGCTTCCCAGCAGCCCTGGAATCCCCCGTCGCGACCAGGAAAGGTGTCGTAGTAGCCGATCTCGGCGGGCCACGCAGGATTCGAAACGTCATACACCCGCGCGCCAGCCGTGTAGTAGGCCTGAAATTGCAGGTTCCCACGAATGACCGGATCGTGCGCGACGGTTCGCGGAGGGAGTCCCTCGTATCGATAGACCTGACGTATGTTCGAGAGATTGAGAAGGTCGTAGACGTAGAGACCGACTCCGCTCACCTCGTCGGTCACGTACAGGTAGCGTCCATCGACGCTATTCCAGGCGCTATGTGTCGAGCCATGGGAAAGCGTGGTTCCGGGAGTAAGCCCTCCCGGCGTGCCGAACTCCGTGATCGTCGTCGGGTGGGCCGGGTCCGTGAGATCCAGAATCCGTACCGTACCCAGGATCCCCATCGAGGCGTAGCCCCGCAGCCCGTCCACATGGATCGTGTGGATGTAGTCGGGGAACCCGTTTCCATACACCGTGAGAAGCACCGGATTCGTTGGATCGGCGAGGGAGTAGATGTACAGCCCCTGGCCCGACGCCCCTGCTGCCCCCGCCGCGTAGAGAAGCCCTCGCGCGGTGTCGAGCTCGATGGTATGCGCGCCATATAGATTCGAATGAAACGACGACACGGTGTGGGGATGATCGGGGTCCGCCATATCGATGATCGTGAGCCCGCCGAAGTTCCGGCCTGTTGTGATCTCCGTGGTGATGTAGAACCAGTGCTGGTATTGCCGGCCCTCGTGCCACCGGGAATCGGCGAGATTGAAGAACGCGACCTCTACGGGGTTAGCTGGATCTGTGAGTCGCACCACGGATGCCCCGGTCTGGGCGAACTCGAAAGCGTACTCTCTTCCGTCGCTGTGAACGTACGACCAGCAGGAGGAATACCCGCTGGAGCTGTAGAGATTCATGTGCGAGAGGAGCGTGACGTTTCGACTCCGCTGCGCGGATGCAGGTCCGGCGAGAAGCAGCAGGAGCGCGATGAATACGAGGCGAACGACTCGAACTGCGGGATGGGGCGCCGGACTGACGCAGGTGAAAAGCATAAGTCCCCCTTCGTTTGGGTGGCACTCGCGTGCCTATTCAGTTGTCTTGGGGAGAAAAGAGAGCCTATATCTCTCCCCATGGAGGGTCAAGGCAGAATGACGAACGCCAACCGTATAGACGCGCTTCGAGCGCACCGCCCATCCACCCAGATTCATCCGCCTTGACTCCCCCGCACACAGAGGGAACATGGGCCCAGCCAAAGGAGGCCGCATGTACCCGAAATTCGCATCCCCCAAGACGCTCACCAAGACCGAGCAGAGACGCCTCCTGCGCGCCGTTCGCGCCCACGGCTCCCCTCGAGACCGGGCGCTCCTGTCGCTGGCCCTCAGCACTGGGCTAAGGCTACGTGAGCTAGCCGGCCTCAATGTGGGCGACGTCAGGGTCGGGAAGGCGGGGACCGCATGGAAGATCGTGCTGGATCCCGAGCTGACCAAGGGGAAACGCGGAGGGGTGGCCTACGTCTCCTCCCGAGTCCGCCAGGAGATGCGCTCGTTCATAGCGTGGAAGCGCCGTGCGAGGGAACCGCTCGATCCCCGATCGTCCCTGTTTCTATCTCGGCAGGGGCGTCGGATCTCGCTCCGGAGGATCCAATTCGTGTTCCGCGAGTGGCAGGCGGCGGCGGGATTCGAGACCCTTTATCCCTTCCATGCGCTTCGGCACTCCGACGAACGTGTACCGGGCCACGAAGGATCTCTACCTCACCCAGCGTTTCGCTCGGCATTCGAGCCCGCTCACGACCACCATTTACACGCATCCCAGCGACGAGGAGCTCTACACCGCGCTCCGCGGGATCAAGACGTGACGCGAAGGAGGTTACCTTATTAGCACGACGCGCGAGCGAACCGCGGTGTCGCCGATTGAACCCCGCACGAGGTAGATCCCGCTCGAGACCTTCTCCCCGCGAGAATCAATCCCACCCCAGCTTGCGACATGGGACCCACCGGGCTCGTGACGACGAGGAAATCGCGCGACCTCCTGGCCCGTAACGGAGTAGATGGAAACCTCCACATCGGCGCCACCATCCGGAACCGTATAGATCAATTCGACACCTCTCCCGATTCGCGCTGGATTCTGTCTCACTGCGAAAGAAACGCGCCAGGGCGTCCGCCCACTGGTGCTCCCGGAATGACCGGCACGCGAAGCTGCCGTCTGTGCCTGCGCACCTCGATTCAGAAGCACGGAGACCGTGTTGGATACGGAGTTCGCAATAGCGAGATCCGGCCAACCATCCCCGTTCAGGTCCACAATCGCGATTCCCCCTGGGTCTATGAAGTAGCCACCTCCCGCTGGATAGTCCGTGCGTTGCCCGAACGTGCCATCACCGTTGCCGAGGAAGACAGAGACAGTGTTGCTCTGGAGGTTGGTAACTGCCAAATCGAGAACGCCATCCTTGTTAAGGTCACCTACGGCACCTCCCAGAGGGAGATCGCCCGTGGCGTAATCGGTCCTAAAGGGAAACCCTCCGGCCCCGTCGCCGAGCAGGATTGACACGCTCCTCGATTCCGCGTTCACGACCGCTAGGTCGGGCTTGCCGTCAGCGCTGAAATCACCGCTCAGGACCACCCCGGCATACTTTCCTACGGGGATGTCTCTCCTCGACCCGAAGGTCCCGTCACCCCTCCCGAGCATCACCGAGAGTGGGCTGCCATTGACGCTCCAGTCGACGTAAAGGTTCCCTACGACGATATCCATCACCCCATCCAGATTCAGATCGAGGACAGCAAGCGCAAAGGGCCCGTCCCGCGTGGGATAATCAACCGGATCCATAAACCGCCCGTGACCCTTGGCGAGGAACACAGACACCGTATTCGCTGCAAAATTATTCACTGCAAAATCGGCGTGACCATCTCCGTTTAGATCCGCGATCGCCACCTCGGCCGGCTGCCGGCCTGCCCACAAGTCAACACGCCCTACGAGCCGCCCGTTGCGGAGACCCCTGAAGATTGAAACGCTGTTCGCTAAGTAATTCGCGGTGAGAACGTCTGGATTGCCGTCCTCGGTCAAATCTCCTATTGCCGGCGCAAAGACACCGTTCTCAGCTCGATAATCGACGCGCGGCTGTAGGGTGCAATCCCCATTCCCGAATAGGATCGAGAGGGAGCCGGTCCCACCGTTTCCGGAGTTTGAAACGACCAGATCGGGTCTTCCATCTCCGTTGAGGTCGGCCGCCCTAACGTAAGTTGGGTTCGATCCAACGGGGTAGGTCACTGCTTGGCCGAATAGGCCCGCGGGCTGCCCTGTGACATATGCTGGAAGGGTGAGAAGCGTTGCGGAGCAGATTGTGATGGGCCAGTGGGAATGTCGCCGCATGATGCGCCCCGACGGAGCCGATCGATGGAGTCTAGGATGCTGCTATCAGTTACGCTATCACTTGAGCCCTACTGAGTCAATGAACGCCACTCGGCCGTCACGAACGCCTATCGGGCCACGCGGGGTCTATACATCACCCAGCGCTTCGCTTGGCATTCGAGCCCACTGACGACCACCGTTTATACGCATGTATCCGATGCGGAGATGTATATGAGGTTGCGGGAACTGGCTTAGAGCAGGTCGATGGTCTCTTGTGGGGCCAGGCGGGGTGAAAAGCATGGGATTTCAAGTGTATTGTGGTTCAGGACTACATCTCGGATCGGGGGCGTGCGCTTGGTCGGGTCAAGCTGCTTGAAAGATCATCAGCCGTGATCTCACGACCATTGGATTTCGCCACCGCGCATCCCAGTTCGTTGTGGAGCTCACGCATGTTACCCGGCCAAGCATGAGCGAGAATGGCCTCGCGCGCCGAGGGGGCGAGGCCGACTCCAATGAGCCCACACGCGTCGCCCAACCTCTCTCTCCGCGAGCGACCGCCGTTTCTGGCTCGGTGTTTGTCGCCGCCACCAAGCGGACATCCGCCTTGAGCGGTTGCGCCGCGCCGAGCGGCTGATACTCCCCCGTCTGAAGAAGACGACGCAAGACGCTCTCGCTGCGGGCGCCGATGGGCTCAATTGGGTACAGGAAGAGGACACCACCGAGCCCGATCAATCCTTTGAAGGGCTCGCGCGCATCACGGTCGAATCCCTTCTCCCAGCCCATGAGGCGTCGCGCGAGCACTGCGTCAGGCAAAGAGGCGCAGTTGACGGATTCAAATGGCTCCTCTACCCGTCGCGAATGAGAGTGAATATATCGGGCAACTGCTTCGTGACCCGTACCCGTTTCCCCGCTCAGAAGAACGGGGATCTCCGATTGAGCCGCCGCTACGGCCTTGGCCAAAACCTCACCGGCGAATTCCCACTCGTAAGATTGCCATTCCATCCCTCGGACTCCTAGGAAACTGATAGGCGTTCTCTCAGGCGGGCAGCTGGGAACGGAATGATACTAAGGTATTCGCGGATCCTGGATACGTTCATGATAGCTGGGCTGGGTTTGTTGTCCCGCTAGAAATCCCGATCCCACCGCGGCGGCCACTCAATGCCCTCGTTCCGCATCGCGCGGATATACGGCCACATAATGGGTCGCATGGAATCATCATCCTCGTCGAAGACGTCGATGAAGCAGTCCCCGCAGGACCTTCGCTCCTGCTCCGAGGCGAGCCAATCGTAGGTGAAGGCCAGGGAATAGTGATTCGTGCCCGTCCGGATATACCGATAGGACTTCGCCCCGGTCTCCTCGTCCTCGATCAGCCTCTTCGCGTCGGAGGCCAGGTGCTCTGCGAAGGTCTCAAGGAGGGGCACGTGGCGTCTCATTTCGCGTTGAATCTCGGACCGATTTGGGGCACGCTTTCGCTGTCCCTTAGGATCGTCCACTGAACGGAAGTTGCGTGCGGCGTCATCGCGGCAAGGTAATTCCCGATGCATAGTCCCGTTCCAGCAGCCCGCCCCCTCGTTACCGCTGCCTCTCTATTCCTCGTCTTCACGTACACAATGGTGGGGTGCGCCGTCTGGAGGCCAATTCCTACGAGCGGCTTGCCGGACCTGATCCGCCAGGAACGCCCCTCGCGTGTCCGCATCGTACGAGGCGGCACGCTCGTCGAGGTGCACCGCCCTTCGGTGGTCGCGGATACACTTCGTGGAACCGCACGTACCGCAGGGGATGAGCGAAGCGTCTTGGTTCCAATGAACGCTATTGACAGCGCGGCTGTCCGGGCGAACAATCGGATCCTCGGCCGGGTCCTTGCAATTTCGGCGGTCGTTTACGCTTCCGTCTTTTTGGCCTCCGTTAGCCACCCGGGACCGCTGGGCTTTCCATAGTGCCCTTGACTCCCTCTCTTAGCCTTCCAGTGTCGAGTGCCGCCGACGCCAAGACTGGGGCGTCCCACAACCGACGTACGACATGATCATCAGGAGTTCCTGCCGCCGCGGTACTCTGTAGATCCCTTGGACCCGGACGACAGGCTGGCAGAAGCTCTGCAGGTCAAACGCGCGGACGCCAGTCGGCGTCCGGATCTCCACATGAGCTGCAAATCGCGTGGCGTTCCAGTTTGTGTCGACCCCAGTACTTTCGGCGTGGACCCGAACTGTGAATTCAGTTTCGCGCAGGCCCTGCAAGGGGACTAGCCGCCGGTAGAGCTCGAGCCACCGCTGCCACGCGGCTCGGACGCGCGCTCCTCCCTCCCAATCATCCAGGGCCTCGGCATGAACCGGCGATTCTGGGGTGGGCCCCGCCAGAGAGAAGCAGTAGGTCTTGGGCGGCTCCCCGGATTCATCAAACCCCTGGAGCTCGTAGAAGACCTTCGCATCTTTCGGGTCGTACCCAAGGATTCGGGCCTTCACCGGACCACCCGTGTACGCAGCCGCCGCACGAGGCAGCGACGTGACTTGTAGCGCAGCGGAGAACGCAACGACGCAGAACGTAGGGATTCGCTTGGTACGCATGCCGCATCATTCTACTGGAAGGAAGGGGACGAGTGGATGCCTCTACATAGCCGATGGATTCCTGTCCATTGGGCCATCTGGAAGCTACAAGCCACCAGGTCATCGACGAACGTCAGGTGGCCGCCGCGCTCTCAGCATTCGATTCGGTCTGGGACGCCCTCATCCCCACGGAGCAGGCACGGATCCTCGGGCTTCTGATGGAAAGGATCACCTATGACGGGCGAAGGCTTGAGCTCGCGCTCAGAGTGGGGGCGATCGGAAGGCTCAATGAGCTCCAGACCAGCTAAGCCGGTCCGGCGCCCCAAGGGAGTCCAACCCCTGGGGCGCCAATGTAGTGAATTCCAGGGCAACGTCAGTTCGTCTTCGCCGACTCCGGCGGCGGCTGGACGAAGGAGTAGGGGCGCGCCTCCGCAAACAACCAGCGGCCGCCCTTCTTCTCCATGATGACTGCGAGATGGATCTTCATTTGCTGCATCGCCGAGCCGTCCCGACCTTGGGCGCCGTCGACCGTCATCTCGCCGTCGCAGAAGGCCATGGTCGATCCGAGCGAGCGCGTGACGTTCAGCTGGAGGACCTTCGCCGTGGAACCCTTGAACATCGTCGTCTGCTCGTCCGTCAGGAGTTTCTCGATGTCCGAGCTTCCATGAGCCATACGGCCCGACGGATTGATCAGCGTCGCATCCTCCGCCCAGTACGTCGCCATCGTCTTGGCGTCGTGCTTGTTCCATGCGTCGAAGAATGCCTCTGCGGTCTTCATGATCGCCTCGTCCGACTTCATGGGCGGCTTCTTCGTGTCGGCAGCGAACGCAGACGTCGCAAACATCATGAGCAGTGCCGCAGTCAGGATCCGTTTCATGGTTCCCCTCCCTGGTTGTGGGTGATGGATCTCAGGCGAGTTGAGGCATGACATGTCTCGCGATCATAGCACTTCGCCTCACGCGGCGCGCTATCGCAGCCCGTCCACGAGCTCGGCCAGATCGCGCTCGAACAAATGCCTCGCGGAGGTCGTGCGGCAGGCGAGGGCGCAGCTGGATCAGCCCGCAAGGCACTCGAGGCCGAGCAATCCTTATCCACCAGCTGAGCTGGCCGAAGCCGGATCTTCGAGCGGGCACACCTAATGCCTTACCTCCTCTCGGTGCGCGGATGGACATGGCGCTCTGGGGTGCTAAGGGGTGGCCGGTCACGCGACGCTGAGCATCGTCTAAGGACCAGCCGATAGATTGGCCGGCCCTCATTTCACTTTCCTTGAGCGTGGAGGACGCGATGCGCCCCAGTGGTCTCGCTCTTATGCTCGCGCTGATCCTGGCTACCGCACGGCCGTCGTTGGCTTCGCTTCCTCCGCAGACCCAAGAGGTGATCGCTCGCTACCTAGCAGAGCTGAACCGGGTCGAGAGCGTCCGCGGGCGAACGTCCATAGAGCCGCTCTTCGCGCTGACGGACACGCTTCAGGAATACCTGTTCTACGGCGAACTCTTGGAGAACCGGAACTGGTCACAGAAAGAGCACCCGCCGACAATGGAGGATCTGTCCGAAAGCGAGTATGCGGAGTTGTCTAAGCAGCTGCGGGGAATCCTTCTGAATCGGGACGAAGTCGTCATCGCGGAGCCGGACTCAAGCACATTCCTGCCACTGGCAAGGAGAAAGGGGCTCAAGCCGGACCGGGACTTCATGGACGTGTACTTCATGACGAGGCCCTGCGCTTGGCCAGCTTATGTAGTCCAAGAGACCGACTACAGTGGATGCGACGACTATGGAACCGGGAAGATCGTCACACTATACGGTGAATGGAGGCGGTACCGCTCGGCCCACCCGAAGAACTACGTCAGTGCGGCCACCCAGCAATTGGAAGAGATTCAGAATTCGCTTGCGGACCCGGGTAGTCCTTGCGGAGGGCCCGATTCCGTCACGCGCGAGCTTCAACAATTTCTGAGCCGCTTTCCAAATGATCCGATCACGCCCAAGGTCCGCGATGTGCTGAACGCGATCCAGCAAGGTCGATCGAATATCCGGTTCCCTCGTGGTTCGAATTGATGGCGCTCCCGGGTCTCCGACGCGCCTTACAGAAGTTCGTGGAGCGGGCGTTTCGATCGGGCTCCTATGACGCTGTTCTACATCTCTGCCTGGAGTACGTGGAGGTGGTGTGAAGGGCGGGATACGATTCGGATCGTGCGGCTTTCCATTGAGTCCGCTGAGTACGATGGGCCGCGATTAGACCTTTATTGGCCACCCGCTGATTTCCGCTGCACTTCTTCCCGCACAGCCATCCAGCCCTTCTGTAGCACCAGTTGCTGTCTCTCAATCGCTTCCTTGACGTAAACTCGCCGATCCGCATCAAGAGGCGCTTGGCTGAGGGCGTTGAGAGCTTCAACAGCCCTCCCATCGGCGATAATGGATAGGCCGTAGATCGAGCGGCCGGCCATCACTACACCCAGATAGCCATCGGGCGAGTAGGTCCAATAATGCCAGGGTAGGTTTACCCAATACGCTGGATCCGCCCCGGCAATCAGGTAATCGATTACCTCGGGCCTCGCCGGGGCGACGGATCCGAGTACTGCCTGTGCTCTACAGAGCGCAGTGAAAGCGTCGCGGGCGACCCCTCCGCCGAACCGACTCCAGATGAAGGCGTGCAGTGAGTCAAACACTTGTGGGAGCCCAAGCATGCCTGCTGCGACCACCGCATTAGGCCAATATTTCTGATCTGTCGTGTCGCGCAGGACCTCCAGAATGTATGGGAGGGATGCGGCTCCCAGATCACGGACATCTTTCGACGGTATACCGAATTCATACCTCTGCCTGATCAACTGCCGCACCTTGACACCAATTTTCCCGGTGGCGGGGGGCGACACGCTAATTACGCTTTGCGACCTTGAGGTCAACCCCTCGGAATCAACCGCTTCCCACGTAATGTTGTAATCGTTCGGCCCGGCAGATCTCGAAATGACACCTGCAAGTGCTGCCACTGTTGTTCCGCCCTGCACTCGAACCACCCTAAGGCTTGTGCCCTGGGGTGCACCGGTCACCGTGACGGTCACAGAGTCCTCCGGATCAGGATCAGTGATCGTGGCCGCAATGCTGAACCCGAGACCACCAATCGTTGACCAACTCTCGGGTGCACTGATGCTGGGTGCCGATCCCCCTGAACCCGCTGCGGCGCGGAGGTCCATCGCTTTCGTGTCTTGCTTCGTCTGCCGCTGGCGCGTTCGCCGCAATTTCAGAGGATGCAGGATTTGCTCGCGTACGGGGGCCAGCAGACGGGTTTGTCTTTCCGTGAGAGGCAAACCTCGCTGTGTTCGCTCAATCGCCTCATGTAGCTCGGCTAAGTCAGAAGAGGGCAGATAAAGTGTCTCTGACCGACTGATGAGAAACACTGCACACCCTAGGGACAAGGCATACTGGAGCGACTCTATTTGTGGCGCCATCAACTCGCGCATAGTTGGTACTGGCGGTCGCGGTGACTTTCTGGCGACTGGCGACTGCAGAGGAAACCCCATACGACTTCCATCGATATATGTAACTACAATTACGTCTCGGTCGATCACCGCCGACGATACCAACACACTTGCAGCGTAGTAGGCGCGGACTCCAGAAAGCACCTCATCTTGGGACTTGCCGAGGCGCCAGAGCTGTTCGCCCAGTCTGCCTGCGGATAGGTTGAGAGCGTGTTTAGCCGAATCGGCGGGAGTCGGGACCCGACGAGGCACGGGCCGAGGAGGAGGATCAGGCAGCTGATATCCGTTGACGGCCAGGCCCGAGTCAACAACAGAGAAAGTATACGGGGGTGAGATACGATTACCTGCCATGTAGAGCTCGCCACCGGCCCAAGCAACTCGATCGGAAGCGAGGATAATGAAGGCGAGCGTAAGGAGCACGGCCAGGACGGGGGTACCATAGCTACGGAGTCTTCTCATGGGCGGTCTCTTCTTCGGCCGGGCAGCAGGGAAACAGAATCATACCAAGCCCACGGACTAAGAAAAGTGTCGCCCGGGTACGGAGATGCTAGCGAATTCCTTCCCTTGACTCCCCCGCACACAGAGGGAACATGGACCTGCCGAAAGGAGGCCCCATGTACCCGAAACTCACCGCACCCAAGACGCTCACCAAGGCCGAGCAGCGGCGCCTTCTACGCGCGGTTCGCGCACACGGCTCCCCTCGAGACCGGGCGCTCTTGTCGCTGGCCCTCAGCACCGGGCTCAGACTCCGCGAGCTAGCAGGTCTCAATGTGGGCGACGTCAGCGCCGGGAAGGCGGGGACCGCTTGGAAGATCGTGCTGGATCCCGCGCTGACCAAGGGAAAGCGCGGAGGGTGGCCTACGTCTCCGCCCGAGTCCGCCAGGAGATCCGCTCCTTCCTGGCGTGGAAGCGCCGTGAGAAGGAACCGCTAGATCCCCGATCGCCCCTGTTTCTATCTCGACAGGGGCGTCGGATCTCGCTCCGGAGGATCCAGTTCGTGTTTCGGGAGTGGCAGGCAGTGGCGGGATTCGAGACGGTTTACCCCTTCCATGCGCTTCGGCACTCCGCGATCACCAACGTCTACCGGGCCACAAAGGACCTCTACCTCGCCCAGCGCTTCGCCCGGCACGCGAGCCCGCTCACGACCACGATCTATACGCACCCAAGCGACGACGAGCTTTACGCGGCGCTGCGAGGAATCAAGACCTGACAGGCAGTCAGCGGGGATAGTAGAAGCGCCGCAAGGACCCTTGCCGCACCGCTCGGGGTACCAGAGGGCGTGTCGACGGAGGTGCTCGCAAGCCCTGGGGGAAGCAAAGAGCCGATGGATTCGCACCTTTGCATTCGAATTCAACCAGCCATCGCGCTTCTTCTGATCTGCAGTAGCTGCGGTGGCAAATCGCCCACGTCTACAAACCACATGCGGCCCACAACTTTCAGACCAGCGTACAGCAATCCTTTGTGGAGTTCGGATGGCACGACCCTCTTCTTCAATCACATCCCCCTAGACAGCGTCTATGAATACCCGCCTGGCTCTGGTCAAATCCTGCAGGCCTTTAATCACGATCTTGAAGGCTTCTGGAGCGTGGACACCTCAGGTCAGATCATGCGAAGGATCTACGGGCAAGGTCTGGATAGCCCGGTGCTGAGCCGTGACGGAACCTCTGTGCTGTACAGCGCCGGCGGACAGATCTGGAGAACGGCGTTCGCCGGGGACTCACTCGACCCGGGCTCGACAACA
>VBOX01000034.1 GCA_005893265.1 Candidatus Eiseniibacteriota bacterium
ACGCGACCAACGCGGATCAGCAGTTCGGCTCAGATCCGCCCGCCGTGGGGTTCGACCTCCTCCGAGGGCCCATCGTTCAACGTTTCCCGGGCGTCTACGACACGCTGGGCATGACCTCGTTCAGCAAGTTCATCAACGGGACCGATCCGACAACAGCGATCGAGAGCTACAACTACATGCGGGGACTGAACCGGGACGGCTCCCCGGTACATGTGAACGACGACACGCTCGATGCCGTCACCACCTTTCAGGTGAGCGGAGATCCCGTCGCCGGTACGGGCTGGCTGGACACGAATTCGGCCGACCGTAGGTTCATGATCTCTTCGGGTCCCTTCACCATGTTCCCGGGGGACTCCCAGGAAGTCGTGCTTGCGATCATCGTGGGGCAGGGGACGGACCGCTTGACCTCCATCACGGACCTCAAGAGCCGGGACAACTTTGTGCAGTCCGCGTTCGATGCGGGCCTCCTGCGCTCCGGGCCGGAGATCCAGGCCCCTTCATCTGTTTCGGTTGACGAAGGGCAACCGCTCGCGTTTCAGGTCACGGGGACCTCCACGGGCGGCGGGACCGTGGCGCTCACCGCGTCGAACCTTCCTTTGGGTGCCACCTTCGTCGACGCGGGGGACGGCTCAGGGGCATTTCAATGGACCCCGGGATTCGACCAAGCCGGCGTGTACCCGGTCAGGTTCACGGCGACCGATTTGAGCGGGTCGTCGAGCGCCATGACCGTGATCACGGTCCGGAACGTCAACCGAAGACCCGTCGCGAACCCGGGCGGCCCGTATTCGGGCTTCGTGGGCGCGCCGATCCGGATGGATGGCGGAGCTTCCTCCGACCCCGACGGAGATCTGCTCAGCTTTTCTTGGTTCTTTGGGGACGGTGGGGCTGGAGTCGGTCCGACTCCGGAGCACACCTACGAACAGAAGGGCGTCTACGGGGTCGCGCTCACCGTATCGGATGGCGTCGTGAGCGACGTCGGCACAACCTCCGCCGCGATCGTCGAGATCTTCTCCGCGCGGGCGTTCACGGCCGGCGGGAATAGCACGATCCACCTCTCGGCGGGAAAACCGAAGTGGTGCGTCCAGATCGAGCCCATCGGTCGCTCCTACGAAAACTCGATGGTCGACCCGGCTGAAATCGTCATGAAGTCCTCCGGGACGGGCTCCGTCAATCAAATCCGAGCCCTGGTCGACCGGACGTTGATCGGCACGGATCGGGACGGAAACGGGATCGAGGAGATCACGGCCTGCTTTTCCAAGAATGATCTGAGGCTCCTCTTCAGCGACTTGAGAGGTAGAACCAGTGTACCGGTCGAGGTCGAGGGACGCGTTGTCACCGGAGGTTTCTTCCGCGCTCCGCTCGACATCGGCGTCCTCGCGGCCGGAAGCGCGCTAGCCGTCTCGGTATCGCCAAACCCACTGAATCCGTCGGCGACCCTGACCTTCGTCGCGCTCGAGGCAGGTCCGGTGCGGGTCTCCCTGTACGACGTCTCGGGGCGCCACGTGCGCACGCTCCTTGAGTTGCCCGCGGCACTCGCCGGTTATCACAGCGTGGACATCGACGGACGAGACCAGGATGGTCGCGACCTGGGTTCGGGAATCTATTTCTATCGCATCGAGATGCGGGCGGGCGTCGCGACCGGGCGGTTAACGATCCTTCGTTAACGGCTCGCCGGCACCCCGGCAACGCCTCATTTTTGGTATCGGACAGTGAAGGGCCGAGCCTCATGTGCCGATACTCTCCGTATGAACCGCCGCCTTCTTATCCTTGCCATTTTGGCAGCCGGCCTCGCGGGTGCGGTGCCGCCGGCGATCCGTGTGCCCACGCCTCAGGCTGAGGAAGACCCCGCGGATGGGGACGCCACCGAGCTCACCTTCTTTGATGGGAGCGATTGGCTCCCTCTCGGCATGCACGGTGTCTCCCTCGAGGGTGCGGGCGCGACGCCTGGCGGAACCGCCACCATGAACCTCAAGGCGAACCTGGGCGGCCCGAAGACCTACGCGGTCCTCGCGGGGACGACAAGCGACGTCGTCCTCTCGGCCCCCCGGCCGCGGTTCCGCATTGCCTCCAATAAGGCTGGGGCGCTTCGGGTTCAGCTGGCTCAGTTCGAGGTGAAAAGCGAGAGCCGCCGCACAACGATCGAGCGCGGCAAGGGCGCCACAATCTACACGAAGGGAATCAGCCTCGACGCGACACGGGTGGCCGACGGCCTCTGGGAGCTCAAGCCTAACAAGTCGCTTCAGCCGGGGGAGTACGGGCTTGCCGTCGAGGGCACGGAGGCGGTCGCCGACTTCACGATCGTCGAGAGCGGATACTAGGCGCGTCGTCGCGCCGCACGGCACCACCCCTCTTTTCAGTCCCGGAGTTGGACCCCCCGATCTACAATTGAAGGGATGGGCCGCCTCACCGAGCGCCTCCATGCGACCGCGATCCTCGCGCTGCTTTTCCTGCTGGGCGCCACGCGCGCCCACGCGTCGCCTCCCGGCTACTTCGTTGATTCCACCCAGGCGAACGCGGAACGTCCCATCGACCGGGTCGAGGCAGAAGGCGACTTCACCCTTTCCATTCACCGTCGCTATGAGGATCCGGTGGGCGCCCGCCTCCTCGCGATCGCGGAAGCGACATATCCTCCGAGAGACAGCCTCGTGGTGATCGCGATCAAGAGGGGATTCGAAGTCGGATCCGACTCGGCGCGCACCCCGCTCTGGTGGTGCGACGGGCTCGGCGTGTCGCGGGTGCCCTACGCGATCACGGCAGGGGCGCTCGAGCACTACATGAAGCTAACCGAGAGCTTTCGCTCGCACAATTTCCGCGGGGCCTGGACGCGCAACCTCTTCTGGACCGACCTGAGCTATCGGGCCTCAATCGCCCCCCGAGACGAGTACCCCTTTCAGGGTGGATCGGTCGCGAACGTGTACGTGGCGGAGATGAATCTTTCCTGGGGCTACGACGACGGCACGTTCGTCCCGGTGTCCGTCGCGCATCGGATCGTGGTGCTCGCGCGCGACGGGACGGTTCTCGACGTCGAGGGGGACGGCGAAACCAACGAACACGTGTACTGCTCCTCCCACCGCGGTCCCTTTCGGGTGGAACGAGTGATGCGCTGAGCGGTCCCGTTCCCCGTCAGTCCTTCCCAGCCAACCACGCGTCGAACTGCCGGAAATCGTAATCGCGACCGAGAAAGTCGTGGACCATGTCCTTGGCGGCTCGGGAGCCTCCGGGCGCGAGCACGATGTCTCGGTAGCGCTTCGCGGCGATGGGGCTCAGGAGGTCCTTCTTGTCGAACGCGCTGAACATGTCCTTCGAGATCACGAGCGACCACATGTACGTGTAGTAAATTGCCGAGTAGCCGTCGAGATGCCCAAACGAAGTCTGCATATGCGAGTCGGGCATGGGCGGGACCGGCGTGTAGCGAGGCTCGAGAGCCGCCACGACGCTGTCGGTGACGACCTGGTCCGGGGGCCGGTTATATATATTGAGAGAGACGGCCGAGTAGAAAGCTTGGGTTGCCGTGGTGAGCGCCCGCCCGAACGCATCCGCGCGGCGCATCTTCCGGACGAGGTCCACGGGGATGGGCTGACCGGTCTTGTAGTGCTTCGCGAACGTCCGTAATACTTTGGGATCCCAAATCCACTCCTCGAGCATCTGCGATGGCGCTTCGACGAAGTCGCGCTCGGTCGCTGTGCCCGCTACCGGCTCCCAACGGCCCTGTCCTCCAAAGATGCCGTGCAGCAGGTGCCCGAACTCATGGAAGAAGGTCTGCACCTCCGAGTGCTCCATGAGCCCCGGGTCGCCGGGCTTACCACCAGGGAAATTGCAGATCAGCGCGAGCTCGGGGAGCTGGAGCCCTCTTGCGCCCTGGCGGATCCCGAATTTCGCCGCATGGTTGA
Source organism: Candidatus Eiseniibacteriota bacterium (assembly GCA_005893265.1). Classification (GTDB taxonomy): domain Bacteria; phylum Eisenbacteria; class RBG-16-71-46; order SZUA-252; family SZUA-252; genus WS-7. Next base: position 3,891 of record VBOX01000034.1, read on the forward strand.
ATTTGCCGGGGCGCGGGTGAAGGTCGAAGTAGAAACGCCCGAGAAGCTTCTGGCCTTCCCACACCTCGTACGCTTCCACCGACGCGTCCCACACAGATGCGTTCCGGATGCGCTTGTAGGTGACGCCGAACATCTTCGAAGTAGCTCCCAGGACTCCCTGCTTGACGCTCTCGAAGGGGAAGTAGGGGCGCACTTCCTGGGGGTCGAAATCGAAATCGCGCTTCCGGATGAGCCGGCTGTAGTAGGAGACCTCCCATCGGTTGACCTGGGTGGCGGTAGGGTCGTCCTCTTGTTTCCGCTTCAGATAGACCGCGTACTCTTCCTGCGCCCGCTTGAACGTCGTGTCGTTGAGCCGCGCGATGAAATCGGCCGCGTTCTTCGCGGTGCCGATCATCTTGTCCTCGGTGATGTAGTCGGCCCAGGTGTCGTACCCCAGGATCCGCGCGACCCGGTAGCGCTTCGCGAGCAGGGAATCGAGCACGGCGATGTTCGCGGGGTAGCCCCGGTTCAGCGCCTCGTGCATGAGATTGCGCCTCACGTCGCCGCGCTTGGCGTACCGGACCACCGGGATGTAGTCCGGGGTCTCGATGCTGACCGCGACCTTTCCGTCAGGTCCCGGCGGGTGCGCCTTGATGAAGTCCTCGGGAAGGCCTTCCAGGTCGGCGGCGCTCGCCAGCTGAATCGTGCGCGAATCGGTGCGGATATTCCGGTCGAAATCCTGGCCCGTCTTCACGAGCTCTTCGTAGAGCGCCGCGATCTGCTTCCGCGTTGGCTCGTCCTTGTCGACGCCCGCGCGGCGGAAATCCCGCAGCGTGCGCATCATGAAATACTGGGTGCCCGGGTCCGCCTTCGAGACGTCCACGCTCGACAACGCGTCGTAGACAGGACGGTTCAGGCTCAGGTCGTCCAGGAACTTGTTCGCGGTCTGGGAAATCCCTTCCGCGGAGGCCCTGTAGGTCGAATCGGGATGGGCCGACTCCAGGACGTGGGCTTGGTAGGCGACGTTTTCGGCGTGCGCCATCGCCTCGTTGTAGACCGTGAGCGTGTTCTCGATGGTGTGGGTCCCCTGGACCGCCAGCATCCGGTCGATTGTGTCCTGTGCCTTCTTGAGCTCGGCTTCGGAGGACGCGCGGAACCGGGCCGCGTCCGGCCTCCCCGAAAAGAAGGGGGGCGGAACCGGCCGCTTGGCGCCGCGCGGGACCGCGGGCTTCGCAGCCGCGCCGCTCGCCGCTTTGGCGGTAAGGGAGCCATGCGACGGCGCCGGGCCCAGGAGCAGCGCGGCGAGTATGAAGCTCATGAAAACAGGCGGCCGGCCGGCTACAATCCTGACGGACACGAATCCTCCCTTCAATTCAGCGGCTTCTGGAATTTGTGCTGCGACTTGACGACGGTGTAGCCGAGGTCCTGGTAGAAACGGTGCGCCTCGGTGCGGATCGTGTTCGACCGGAGCGTCAGCCGCGCATAGCCCTGCTCGCGCGCCCAAGCTTCCGCGGCGGCCATGAGCGACCTTCCAATCCCCACGCCGCGGGCGCGTGAATCCACGATCAATCCACCCACTTCGGCCTGTCCCTCGGACTCCAAGAGGTGATGCCCGAAGACGTGGACCCAACCCCATACGCGGCCGTCGGTGTCCGCGGCGACGAATACCCGCGAATCGTCATTCCCCTCGATTCCACGGAATCGCGCCTCGATTTGGGCACGGGTGGAGGGATACCCAAGCTCGCCGGCCAATGCGGCAACCTGCTCGGAATCTCCGAGCGTCATCGCGCGGACCGTCGTTGTTATACTGCCGCTCATGAACCGCGCTCCATTACGGTATTCGATCGCGCTCGTCGCCGTGCTCGTTCTCGCGGGGGCGTGCTCGCAAGACACGAGCCGGCTTACGCCCGAACAGGAGGCACGGTTCCAGGAGGAAGGCGTGCTGCGCCGTGCCGATAATATCGTCTTTCACTACACGACGCGGGTGCTCATCCACGGGGGGAGCGGCCGTTCGACCGAGATCTGGTCCTTCGAGCCGCCCACGGACGCGGAACATCCGCTCGGTAATCCGGCGATCTCGGGACTAGATGAACACTCCTGCCTGTGAGGTCACTTCGTGGACGGCGGGGCCAACATGTCGAGTCGGCTCAGCAGCCAGCTCCAGTGGGTGAGCGCGAAATATCCGGTAATGCCCGCGACGCAAATCACGAAGAACGCGGTCCAGAGCACGCGCTGCCGGACGCGAGCGGCCAGGTCCAGCTCGTAGAAGCGCCACAAGAGCTCCGCCTTCTCTTCGGGGCTTAGGATCCGACGATGCAGGAGCTTTTGCACAACGCGGGGGAGGCGCTTGAGGTCGCCACCGTACTTGCCCTTCCATAGCGGCAGGGGCAGGTCGGCCCGGGTAGGGTCGATCTCGATTCCCTTTTCGTGTTTGTCCATCTTGTCGTGGAAGGGTAGGAGCGCGAGCGGGGTCTCGCAAGCAGGAAACGGGGCATGACCGGGCGGCCAGGCGGTTGACGGAGGCCGCCCGCCCAGCCCACAATGTCCCTTCCGTAAACCTTAAGCCCCTCTGATCTATCCAAGCGTGGGTAAAGCCAGTCCGGTCGAGGAGAGGGAACTCATGCCTTTTGGTTCGTTCATCCTGGGACCTGGGAGTCGGGTGCTCCGTCGTGCCCTCCGCGCGGGCCTGGGCGCCGCGATATCTCTTGTAGCGGCCGGCTCCGCCGATGCCTCGTTCAAGTCCTTCCTTCCTGGCGGGGACGGGGCTGCCTTCCCGAGCAGCGCCGACGGCAGGACCACAGCGACCCCTTCCGTCAACGCCTACCATCTTGCGGACGGAGACCACATCAAGCTGGACGGACATCTCGATGATCCGGCGTGGGATAGAGCTGAGGCTGCAAGCGGTTTCAAGGTCTGGGAACCGGATCGCGGAACGATTCCCAGCGAGGAGACTGTCTTCAAGGTTGTGTACGACGAAAGCGCGATCTACTTCGGCGTCGCCTGTCACGAGAAGGATCCGTCCAAGGTGACGGCACGGCTTTCGCGGCGGGATCGGTTCAGCAACTCGGACATCGTGAGCGTCTATATCGATCCCTACCTCGACCACACGACCGGGTACAACTTCAAGGTGAACCCGCTGGGCGTTCTTCTCGACGGCTACATGTACAACGACGGCGACCGCGACGACAATTGGGACGCGGTCTGGGACGCCCAGACCTACCGCGACCAGGACGGGTGGTACGTGGAAATGCGCATCCCGTTCTCCGCGATCCGCTATCGCACGGCGGAATCGATGACGTGGGGTCTCGAAGTCTACCGCTACATGCACGGCCGGGGCGAGGACACCGCCTGGGTCACCTGGGACCGAGCCGCGAAGGGGTTCGTCAGCCGGTGGGGGCAGCTCACCGGGATCCAGGGAGTGCCGGCGCCGCGCCAGCTCGAGATCGTGCCCTATGTGGTCGGAAGGGCCACCGATCCTTCACAAGTGGGAAACGAGAAGCTGGACAAGTTCGAAAACATGGGGGCCGACCTCAAGTACGGCGTCACGGCCGACCTCGCCTTGAACGCGACGGTCCAGCCCGACTTCGGCCAGGTGGAAGCGGATCCTGCCGTGCTCAATCTTTCCCCCTTCGAGACCTTCTACGAGGAGAAGCGTCCCTTCTTCATCGAAGGAAGCCGTCTCTTCCAGCATCCCGATTTCAACCTGTTCTACTCGCGCAGGATCGGCACCGGGGATCCCAACTCGCGCATCCGTTACGCTGGGAAGCTGACCGGAAAGGCGGCGGGGAACGTGACGATCGCGACGCTCGTCGCCTCGAGCGACGTCACCGGACGCGGGCAGGCGCACAATCTCCTGAAGAATGGAGGCCGGCTCTCCCGGTACTTCGTGACCCGTTTGGGGAAGGAATTCCGGCGTCGACTTCGATCTCTTCTCGAAGGACCGTACCTACAACATCCAGGGATCGGTCGTCGGGTCGGTCATCGACCCCGAGAGCTCCGCCGGGGATCCCACCGTCGACGGGGCCAAGCGCTACGGGACCGGCGGGTCACTCGACATCCGCAAGGTCGGGGGCAAGTGGCGCACGGGCTGGAACGGCCGCTGGGAATCGGACAAGCTCGACATCAACGACGTCGGCTTCCTCGAGTCCCCGGACGAGATCGGGATGAGCGGGTTCGTGACGCATATCTACAACCCGGAGGGCAAGAGCAAGACCTGGAACCAGGGGAACTACAACCTCAACTTCTGGAAAAACTTCCTCTACGCGGGACGCAAGGGATACGACGTAAACACGGGGCAGGAGGTCTGGTCCTATGGCCCCGGGCACAAGCAGTGGATGGGCGCCGAAGTGAATAGCTGGATGCAGCTCCGCGACTACCGCGAATGGTGGTGGGGGACGAACTACCAGACCGAGGGGACGCGCCGGTACGAGACGCGCGGCGGGCCGCTCATGCGCGAGCCCGCGACGTACGGCGGCTGGATGGGCGTCAAGACCGACACCAGAAAGAGCCTGGTCGTGAGCATCGAGGGGAACCATTTCCGCGACACGTCGCTCAGTCACGACACGAACGCGGACCTCGCGGTGCAGTGGAATCAAAGCAGCGCGATCAATCACAACCTGGAAATCGAGTTCCACAACCGTAAGGACGACACGCAGTACCTCGCGACGGTGGATGTGGCGTCGCATCCCGGGGCCCAAGGGATCGGCGGCCTGAGCTACCTTTTCGGGCGGATCCACCAGCAGACGGCGACGGTTACCCTGCGCACCAACCTGCTCTTCAGCAGGGACAAGTCGCTCGAGATCTACGCGCAACCGTTCATCACCGTCGGTGACTACGCTGAGGTCCGCGAGCTGATCCGGCCGGATACCTACGAATTCATCCATTTCATGGACCCCGCGGTGAATCCACACGACTTCGATTTCAGGTTCACGGCGGTGAACTGGAACGTGGTCTATCGATGGGAGTATCGGCCCGGGAGCACGATCTACCTCGTCTGGACCCAGGGCCGCGAACAGTTCGACCGGCGGGATTTCCACCCGGGCTCCCCGGGAAGCTTCAACAACGATATCCGGCTCAGCAGCATGTTCGGGACCGAGGCCGAGAACAAGGTTCTCGCCAAGATCACGTACTGGTTCGCGATCTGACGCCCTGGCTCAAACCCTGGCCGGCCGACCCCGGCGAGCGGGTCCGTTACGCCGAATCGATTTTTCGCCGGGTCGCGCCCCGCTACGACGTCCTGACGCGGGCCCTCTCCTTCGGCCAGGACGGCCGCTGGAAAAGGGGTCTCGTGGCGGACGCGAAGGGGCTCGGCGCGCACGCCCGCGTTCTCGACCTCGCGACCGGAACGGCGGCCTTTCCGATCCTTCTCCGCCAGGCTGGTTACGCAGGAGCGGTCGTCGGGCTTGACTTGAGCGCCGACATGCTCGCCAGGGCCAGGCGGAAATGCGCCGGCGCGAAAAAGATCTGGTTCCTGCGCGGGGATCTGAGCCGGCTCCCATTCGCCGACGGGTCCTTCGATGCCGTCACGATCGGCTACGGCCTGCGCTACCCACCGGACCTCCGCGGCTTTCTCGCCGGCGTCTCACGCCTCCTTCGACCCGGGGGACGGTTTCTGAGCCTCGATTTCGGCCTCCCCGAGAACCGGGCGTACCGATCGGTCGCCATGGCATACCTCCTCGTCCTCGGCTCGGCTTGGGGGCTCGCCCTCCACGGGCGGCCCGGGACCTACGCGCACATCGTGGAGTCGCTCCGCGCCTATCCCGGGCAGCGGAACCTCGTGGCGCTGATGAACGACCTCGGGTTTGCCGATACCGCCCTCGAGGAGCATCTGGGCGGCATCGCGGTGACGATCCGGGCTCGCAAGCCCTGACCCAACTTCCGTATCCTTATTGTTGCTGGTAGTTGCGGGCCGCGCCGTCTTAGGTTAGTTCTAGCCCCGCCCTAAGGAGGGATCTCCGAGTGACCGTCTTTGCCATCGTCATGATCGTCCTGGTCGCATGGATCGCGATCTTTGCCGTCCCCGCGATTCGGCGGCTCCTCGTCACTCCTGCCATCATGAAGGCCATGGCCCGTGCGCTCCCCCGGATGGGCGACACCGAAAGGATCGCGCTGGAGGCCGGGACCGTCTGGTGGGACGGGGACCTTTTCTCGGGCCGTCCCGATTGGAAGAAGCTCCTCAATTTTCAGCGCAAGCCGCTGAGCGCGCGCGAGCGGGCGTTCCTCAATGGGCCGGTCGAAGAGCTTTGCGCCATGGTCGATGAGTGGACGGTCGAGAAGGAGCATGACCTCCCTCCGGAGGCGTGGCGCTTCATCAAGGAGAAGAGGTTCTTCGGGATGATCATCCCGGAGGAGTACGGCGGGCTCGGCTTTTCCGCCCTGGCGAATTCCGCGGTGGTCACGAAGATCTCGAGCCGGAGCGTCGCCGCCGCCGTGACCGTCATGGTGCCCAACTCGCTCGGCCCCGCCGAGCTCCTGCTTCACTACGGCACGGACGAACAGAAGCGTCACTACCTGCCGCGGCTCGCCACGGCGGAAGAGATCCCCTGCTTCGCCCTCACCGGGCCGGAGGCGGGAAGCGACGCCGCTTCGACGAAAAGCAGAGGGGTCGTTTGCCGCGGGGAGTATCGCGGACAGGAAGTCTTGGGCATGCGGCTCAACTGGCGGAAACGCTACATCACCCTCGCGCCCGTGACGACGCTGATCGGGCTCGCTTTCCGCCTCTACGATCCCGACCACCTCCTCGGCGGCAAGGAAGACCTTGGCATCACCCTCGCGCTCATCCCCCGGGACCTCCCGGGCATCGAGATCGGAAAGAGGCACGATCCCCTCGGCGTGGCGTTCTTGAACGGGCCGACGTATGGGAGGGATGTCTTCGTTCCGCTCGACGCCATCATCGGCGGCAGGGCGCGCGTGGGGCAGGGCTGGCAGATGCTCATGGCCAATCTCGCCGCGGGGCGCGGAATCTCGCTCCCGGGGCTCGCGACAGGCGCCGCGCAGCTGTCGTCGAGGGTCGGGGGCGCTTACGCCACCGTGCGGGAGCAGTTCGACCTCCCGATCGGCCGGTTCGAGGGGATCGAGGAGCGGCTCGCGGAAATCGGAGGGATGACCTACATCATGTCGGGCGCGCGCGTCCTGACGGCCGGGGCGGTGGACGCGGGAGAGAAGCCCGCGGTGATCTCGGCCATCATGAAGGCGTACCTGACGGAAGGGATGCGCACAGTCGTGAACGCGGCGATGGACATCCAAGCCGGCGCCGGGATTTCGAGGGGACCTCGAAACGTGCTCGCCCAAGCCTACATGGCGGTTCCGATCGGGATCACGGTGGAGGGGGCGAACATCCTCACCCGGTCGCTGATCATATTCGGGCAGGGTGCGATCCGATGCCATCCTTACGTGCGGGCGGAAATGGAATCGGTGGCGTCCCGAGATCTGGCCCGGTTCGACCGCGCCTTCTTCGCCCACATGGGATTCATCGCCTCGAATGCCGTGCGTTGCTTTGCCCACGCGCTCACGGGATCCCGCCTCGCACGGCCCAGCGTCCCGGGTCCCGCCGGGGACTACCTCGCGCGGTTCACCCGCATGAGCGCGGCGTTCGCGCTCGTGTCCGACGCCGCGATGGCCACGCTGGGCGGGCAGCTCAAGCGCCGGGAAAAGATCAGCGGGAGGCTCGCGGACGCGCTCGCCTGGCTCTACCTGGGATCGGCGACCGTAAAGAAATACTGGGATGACGGAAGGGTGGAGGCGGATTTGCCGTTTCTGCGCTGGGGATGCGAGAAGGCTTTGTTCGAGATCGAGACGGCGCTCGTGGGGGTACTTGAGAATCTGCCGAATCGAGCGGCCGCTTGGGCGCTGGGCGCCGCGATTTTCCCGCTCGGGTCCCACCGGGAGCCTCCGAGCGATCAGGTGGGCGCCGCGGTGGCGCGTGCCCTCCTCGACGGCCGCGAGGAGCGCCTGCGCCTGACGCGAGATATCTACATCCCGCCTCCCGGCGATCCAGGGTTGGGAAGGCTCGAGGTGGCGCTCGGCAAGGTCGTCGCAGCCGCGCCGGCGCAGGAGAAGATCAAGTCGGCGATCCGCGCCCGGAACCTCGAGCGTGACCCCGAGGAGACGCTCCTCGAGCGCGCGGTCGCGTCGGGCGTGATCGGTAAGGCGGAAGGATGCCTGATCCGCGAGGCGGAGGCCGCTCGCGACGACACGATCCAGGTGGATGAGTTCGATTCGAGGGTCGTCACGCCCGCGCCGCGCTAGGCGCGTGATTCCGGTTCGCGACACGCGGTCCGATGTGTTAGATTCTCGGCTCGTGAGTCCCCGCGGCACCGCTCCGAAACTCGAACGGAGACCGAGAGCCCTCCTGGCACTCGAAGACGGTGCTTTCTTCGAAGGCCGCTCCTTCGGCAGGCTGGGCGAAACCGCGGGGGAAGTGGTCTTCAACACCGCCCTCTGCGGTTACCAGGAAGTCCTCACGGATCCCTCCTACCAGGGCCAGATCGTCACCATGACGTACCCCCACATCGGGAACTACGGTGTGAACCGCGAGGACGTCGAGTCCACGCGGCCGCAAGTCGCCACGCGGGCGTTGACGCGCCACCTGCGCACTCACGGTGCGAAGAGGGGGGTGATCTCCGCGTTGACCGAGAATCGAGACGAGCTCGTGGATCGGGCCCGGGCCTCCCGTTCCATGACGGGGTTGGACCTCGCGCGCGAAGTCACCTGCGACAAACCCTATCGGGTCGAGGCGATCGAAGGAGGGGATGGCGACGCCCGTTCCAGACTCGGGGGTCGTACGTTCCACGTCGTGGCGTACGATTTCGGGATCAAGCGGAACATTCTCCGCATGCTTTCGGCGGCGGGATGCGACATCACGGTTGTGCCCGCCACGACCTCGGCCGGGGAGGCGCTCGCGCTCGAGCCCGACGGCATCTTCCTCTCGAACGGCCCGGGGGATCCCGAGCCTTGCGTCTACGCGATCGAAGCGGCGCGGGAGTTGATCCTGGCCAAGCCGACGTTCGGAATCTGCCTTGGGCACCAGATCATGGGCTTGGCGTGCGGGGGCCGAACCTTCAAGCTCAAGTTCGGTCATCGCGGCGCGAATCATCCGGTGAAGAACCTGGCCACGGGCGGGGTCGCGATCACCTCGCAAAACCACGGCTTCGCCGTCCTGCCCGAACTCTTCGACGATCCCGACCTGGAGCTCACCCACGTCAACCTGAATGACGGCACGGTCGAGGGATTCCGCCACCGCGGCTTGCCCGCCTTTTCGGTCCAGTACCACCCGGAAGCGAGCCCGGGGCCGCATGATAGCCACTATCTCTTCACCCAATTTCTGAAGCTGATGGATTCCGGCGAGCCGCCGCGTACGCTCCCCAGAGCGCACGCAGCGGGAGTTCCGCCCGGGCTCTGACGCGATGCCGAAGGACAGCTCCCTCCGCTCCATCCTGGTCCTAGGATCCGGGCCGATCGTGATCGGCCAGGCCTGCGAATTCGATTATTCGGGGACACAAGCCATCAAGGCGCTCCGCCGCGAGGGCATCCGGGTCTCCCTGGTGAACTCGAACCCGGCGACGATCATGACCGACCCCGAGTACGCGGACCGGACCTACGTCGAGCCGCTCACGCCCGACATCGTGGAGAAAATCCTGATCCGCGAGCGGCCGGACGCCGTCCTCCCCACGGTTGGAGGGCAGACGGCCCTCAATCTCGCCGTCGATCTTTCGCGGCGGGGCGTGCTGGACCGTCTGGGCATCCGGCTGATCGGAGCGAGCCGGAAAGCGGTGGAGGTCGGCGAGGATCGGAGGCTCTTCAAGGAGGCCATGATCCGAATCGGATTAGACCTTCCGCGCAGCGGGTTTGCCAGGAGCCTCGACCTACAACGGAGACGAGTTCGAGGCGGTCGTGGCCCGCGGGCTCGATCTTTCGCCGGTACACGAGATCCTGGTCGAGGAATCGGTGCTGGGCTGGAAGGAATACGAGCTGGAAGTCATGCGCGATCACGCGGACAACTTCGTCGTGATCTGCTCCATCGAGAATTTCGACCCCATGGGAATCCACACCGGCGATTCCGTCACCGTGGCGCCGGCGCAGACGCTGACCGACCGCGAGTATCAGGCGATGCGGAACGCCGCGCGGCGCGTGATCCGCGAAGTCGGGGTGGAGACCGGCGGCTCGAACATCCAGTTTGCGGTCGATCCGAAGAGCGGGCGAATGGTGGTGATCGAAATGAATCCCCGGGTCTCGCGCTCCTCGGCGCTCGCGAGCAAGGCGACAGGGTTCCCGATCGCGAAGATCGCCGCGCTCCTCGCGATCGGCTATAGCCTCGATGAGATCAAGAACGACATCACCCGTGTCACGCCCGCCTCGTTCGAGCCCGCCATCGATTACGTCGTGGTCAAGATCCCGCGGTGGGCGTTCGAGAAGTTCCGCGAAGCAAACCCCAGCTTGGGGACGCAGATGAAATCGGTGGGCGAGGTCATGGCGATCGGGCGCACGTTCAAGGAGGCCCTCCAGAAAGGCCTTCGCGGCCTCGAGATCGGGGCGAGCGGATTCTCCCGGGACGACCTCGACGACGGGCGCATCCAGGAGATGCTCTTAACACCGGACCCGGACCGGATCTTCTACGTGAAACGCGCGCTTGATCTCGGGTGGCCGCAGGAGAAGATCCACCAGATGACCGGGATCGATCCCTGGTTCCTGGACCAGATGCAGCAGATCGTCGAGCTCGAGAAAACGATCGGACCGGGTGTCGACCGCGAGACCCTGCGCGAGGCGAAGCGGATGGGTTTCTCCGACGCGCGGATCGCGACCTTGACGGGGGTCAGCGAGGCCGAAGCTCGCGTGAGGCGCCAGCGGGAAGGGATCCTCCCCGTCTACAAGCGCGTCGACACATGCGCGGCCGAGTTCGAGTCCCACACGCCGTATCTGTACTCCACCTATGAGCAGGAATCCGAAGCCCTACCCACCGAACGGCGCAAGGTGATGATCCTGGGCAGCGGCCCCAATCGGATCGGGCAGGGAATCGAGTTCGACTACTGCTGCTGCCACGGCTCCTTCGCTTTCCAGGAGGAGGGGTACGAGACCATCATGGTCAACTGCAACCCCGAGACGGTGTCGACCGACTACGACACCTCCGATCGGCTCTACTTCGAGCCGCTCACCTTCGAGGATGTGATGAACATCGTCGAGCTCGAGCGCCCCGAAGGGGTCGTGATCCAGTTCGGGGGCCAGACGCCGCTCAAGCTCGCGCTGCCGCTCCACCGCGCCGGCGTGCGCATTCTTGGGACGAGTCCCGACGCGATCGATCTTGCCGAGGATCGCAAACGTTTCAGCGCGCTCCTCTCCGCGCTCGACATTCCGCAGCCGAGGAGCGGCACGGCGGCTTCGCTCGGGGAGGCCAAGGAGGTCGCCGCGCGCATCGGGTATCCGGTGCTCGTTCGCCCCTCCTACGTGCTCGGCGGCCGGGCGATGGCGATCGTCTACGACGAAGCGCACCTCGAGGGATATGTCCGTGAGGCGGTCAGCGCCTCACCGGAGCATCCCGTGCTCGTGGACTGCTTCCTCGAGGACGCCTATGAGGTCGACGTCGACGCGCTGGGGGACGGGGACAGGGTCGTGATCGGTGGAATCATGGAGCACATCGAGGAGGCGGGGATTCACAGCGGCGATTCCTCCGCGGTGCTCCCCCCGTACAAGATCGCGCCCCGGCACCTGGACACGATCCGAGACATGACACGGCGGCTGGGGCTGGCCCTCAAGGTGCGGGGTCTGATGAACGTCCAATTCGCAATCAGGGGGGACACGGTCTATGTGCTCGAGGTGAACCCCCGGGCTTCGCGCACGGTGCCGTTCGTGAGCAAGGCGACGGGCGTGCCGCTCGCGAAGGTCGCGGCCCGGATCATGGCGGGGCGCACGCTCCAGGAGCAGGGTATGACGGAGGACCTGGGCGTGAGCCGCTTCTTCATCAAGACGCCGGTCTTCCCGTTCATGAAATTCCCCGGCAGCGATATCCTCCTGGGCCCCGAGATGAAATCAACCGGCGAGGTCATGGGGATCTCGGAGGATTTTGGAATCGCCTTCGCGAAAGCGCAAGCCGCCGCCGGCAACATGGTCCCCACGGAAGGCACAGCCTTTATCAGCGTGAACGATTACGACAAGGGGGGCGTGCTGCCCCATGCGCGCGCGCTCCATGAGATCGGGTTCCAAATCATCGCGACGCGGGGCACCGCCGAGTTCTTGAACGCCCAGGGCGTTCCGGCGGAGCTGGTGTTCAAGGTGAATGAAGGACGCCCGAACGTGGTCGATCGAATCAAGAGTCGCGGAATTCACCTCATCATCAACACACCCCTCGGCCGCGAGTCCTTTTACGACGACGGCGCGATCCGCACGAACGCGATCCTCCACGGCGTGCTCTGCGTCACGACCCTGACCGCCGCCGCCGCGACGGTCCAGGCGATCCGCGCGCTGCGGAAGCACGCGGTGACCGTGTCGACGCTCCAGGAGATCCACCAGCCGGCCGAGCGGGTCGAGCCTCTGGCGGCCGCCCCGGTGTGAACGTCCTGCTCGTGGGCGGGACCGGGTTCATCGGCTCTGCGCTCACACAGCACCTGCGGTGGCGGGGGCATCGAGTCTCGCTCTTGAGCCGCCGTCCTTCGTCGCGGACCGAACCCACGCCCGTCTTCCATTGGAACCCCGAGCGGGCGGAATTCGATCGCGGATCGCTCGATGGGATTGCCGCGGTCGTAAACCTCGCGGGGGAGAACCTCGCGGGAGGGAAGTGGACCCCGGAGTCGAAGCGGCGCTTCGTCTCGAGCCGCGTCGCGAGCACACAATTCCTCGTGAAGCAGATGCGGGAAGGGGTGCCTCCGCCGAGCGTGCTCGTGAGCGTTTCGGGGGTCGGGGTCTATGGGAATCGCGGCGATGAGGTCCTCACCGAGGCGAGCTCACCGGGAACGGGCTTCCTCGCGGAGCTCTGCCTGGCCTGGGAGGATGCGGCCCTTTCTGCGAGAGCCGCGGGAACGAGGGTTGCCGTGCTCCGCCTTGGGAAACGGCAGGCAGTGGATGAGCTGGATCGCGATGCCCGACTTGCTCGGCGTGATCAACCTGGCCCTCGACCGCGAGAACGTCGAGGGTCCCATGAACGCGGTCGCGCCCGAGCCTGCCCGAAACCGCGACTTCGCGCACGCCCTGGGGCTCGTGCTTGGGCGGCCGGCCTGGATTCCCGCACCTGCTCCCGCGCTCAAGCTCCTCTTCGGGGAAATGGCCGACGAAGCGCTCCTCTCGAGCGCCAGGGCCGAGCCCGCGAGGCTTGCGACGCTGGGGTACGACTTTAGCTTCCGGGATATCGAGGGGGCGCTGCGGCACGCGGTGAAGGCGTCCGAGAAGGCATCTTGATGCCTGGGTCCCGCCGGACCACTCAGATCTCCATTCTGTGGGTGGCGGTGCTCGCCCCGGCGTTTCTTCTCATGCAGACCTCCGGGGCCGGAGAACCTGCAGCGCGGAGTGCTCCGAGCATTCTTTACGCGGACACGCTCTTGATCGTGCCGGGACATCCTCTGCAACCGAAGCTGACGGTCCAGTCATCGGCCACCGTGGGACGCATTCCCAATTCCTATAGCTACAAGTATTCCGTCACGAACGAAGGTAACGAGGGAATTCGCCGCTTCGAACTCGCACCGGTGGCTGTGCCGGACAGCGTGGTCATCCCGCGTCAGTGGTCCGCGTCCTTCGAGCCGGACGAGGAGGAAGGCACCGTCGTCTGGACCGTCACGGATACCCCCACGCCTCCTCCGCCCGGTTGGGAGGATCGCGCCGCGTGGCCGAGCCCCTTCGAACTACAGCCCGGCAAGATCATGACCTTCGTCCTGTTTTGCCGCAGGCCCCCCGCGCCGATGATTTCGTTTGTTGCGGAGGGATTCGACACGCTTTCAGCGTCCGATGCCTACCCTGACGACGAGGCGAACCCCGATCGCGACGATGCGCCGCCCCCCGCCGGAGTGCGGGGAGGCGCCATAGGGCCCGCCGGAGCAGGCGCGGATGGAGGGGAAGCAAGCCCGGACCAGGCGTCGTCTCCGGGGCCACCTCGTTCGAATCGCTCGTCGAGCATCGCAACGATCTCCTTCTTCCTACCGAAATGGGCGGACGTCAGGCTGAGCGTCCACGATTCCCGCGGGCATCGGGTGAAGGGCCTCATCCAGAGATAGCTCGTCGCAGGATATCATTCGATTACTTGGAACGGGACGGACTCGAAAGAATTCGTCGCCGCGGGTGGATACTCCTTCCGCCTGTTCGTGGACGGAACGCGGGTTGGGGAACGAAGGATCGCCTTAAGGAACGGACCTTGACGCGCCGCGGCTCGACCTCACCGGCCATGTTCGAGTCCTGACGCGATGATCGCGATCGCTCCGGCCACAAACCCCGTACCCAGAATGGTCAGCACGCCCGTCCTGAATCCGCGTCCGCCCCGCCAGGCGGCGTATGACGCCTTGGCCGCCGTGTTCGCGAGGACCGCGATCGCGATCCCGCCCGCCGCGGTTTCGGGGGGGAGACCAAGGGCGCTAACGCTCGAAAGACTGAGCGTGATCGCGTCGACGTCCACGAGGCCCGCCAGCGCCGAGGCGGCGATGATCCCCCAGCGCCCCGCGTAGCGCCGCGCCGCCTCGACCACGAAGAGGACGAGACCGAAGATCACGGCGAAACGGATCGCTTCCCGGAGCTGGAAGGGGTTGGTGAGCCCGGTCTCTTGCTGTGCGGATTGGGCGGACCGCCGCAGCAGGAAAGCGATCGCGATGATGCTGCCCGCGGCGACCGCCCCCAGGAACGGTGCGAGGCGGGCCAAAACCGCCGGATTCACGACCGCTGTCAGGACCGCGACCCGCACGAGCATGACGGTCGAAGCCAACCCCGCTCCAATCGACAGACGCTCGCCGCCGCTCGACATGGCGCGCGACTGGGACGCGAGGGAAACCGTGACCGCGGTGCTCGATGCGAGCCCGCCCAAGACGCCGGTCACGAAGATCCCCTGCTGCGCGCTCCAAAAGCGGATCGCGATGAACGCCGCAAAGGAAAGTCCGCAGACCAACACCACCACGAACCAGAGACTTCGCGGATTCCAGACTCCCCAAGGCCCGTAACCCGTGTCCGGAAGGAGCGGCAGAATCACGGCCGCGATCACGGCGAGCGTAAGCGTCGCCCGCAGCTCTTCCCGGCTCATCGCCTGCGGAAAGGCCTCGAGGCGCTCCTTGGAGGCGAGGAGCACGGCGATCGTGATCCCGAGGGCCGCGGCCAGAACGAGCGCGCCCGAGCCGGCGATCGCGCCGGTCCAGTACGTGGCGAGAGCGGCGCTCTCCGTCGTGGTCCCGACTTCGTTGTGTTCGCTCGTCCGCCAGTAGGCGACCACCGCAAGCGCCGCCACCGCGAGGAAGCCGGCGACGACCGCCATGCCGATCTCGCCCGTGACGACGGTGAGGCTCGCGCCCAAGAGCGCGAAGAGAGGAAAGGTGCGCACGCCGGCGAACATCCGCTCCCCGTTGGCGTGCGCGGCGCGCTCGCGCTCCATCCCGATCAAGCCGCCGAGGAGCCCCGCGACGAGAAGCCTCAGGAGGGCGGCGTCGGGGTGGGCGATGAAATCGATCGTATGGCTCATGGTGCCCCCATGGCGAGGTGGTTCACCTCTACGAGCTGTACACCGACGAGAGCCCCGCGACGGACTTCAACGCGACGGCACAGAAGGTCCGGGCCGCGATGGACCGGGAGCTGCAGTCCCTCAAGGTTGAGGCGAGGAAGAGGTCGTGAGCAGGCGGCGAAGGACGAAGGGCAAGATGCCGCCATTCTCGTAGTACCGGACCTCTTGCGGCGTGTCGAGCCGGACCTTGGCTTGGAAGGAATCGGGTCCGGCCGCCGTTCCAGGTCGGTGCACGCGGACCGTTAGCTCGGTGGCGCGGGTCGCGTCATTTCGCAGCGCCGCGGCGACATCTTCGATGTCGTACGTCTCGGTTCCCGTGAGGCCCAGCGTCTCCGCGCTCTGCCCGTCCAGAAATTGAAGCGGCAGCAGGCCCATGCCGATCAGGTTGCTCCGATGGATCCGCTCGAAGCTTTCGGCCACGACAGCCCGCACGCCGAGCAGCTTGGGCCCTTTCGCCG
>VBOX01000087.1 GCA_005893265.1 Candidatus Eiseniibacteriota bacterium
GATTTCGATGATTCACTGGTGGTGGCTTTTAGGGGCTTTCTGGCTTGGCATCTCGCTCGGTGTCGCCTTCTACGCGGCGATACTCTACAAGATGGGTTCTACTGACTCGGCCGTGGACTTCATCCCAACCGAGGAGTGGGGAGCGAAGGTGTCGTAGTCTTCGAAGCCTAGCTCACTGGAAGTAACACGCGCCCCCGGTAGGCCAACAAGCCGCTGAGGGCCTTTTCATTTCCGTCATTTCGTCGCTTCAGTACGGCGAGACAGCGCGGTGCTCTGTGGTACTATCCTCCGCCGCGCCCGGTCGGGGTTCGATTCCCTCCAGGCGCACCAACCTACCTGTCATGTGCGGTGGATGTAGCTCAATGGTAGAGCACTGGACTGTGGCTCCAGTGGTTGCGGGTTCGATCCCCGTCATCCACCCCAACCCATCGACGCTCGGCTAGCCGGTCGGCGTGACTTACTCCCTGAGCGCGCGCCTCAGACTCGCGGCTGCTCGAGCGCGGTGGCTGAGCGCGTTTTTCTCGGCGGCGGGTAGCTCCGCGAGGGTCATGAGGTGCCCCTCGGGAATGAAGACGGGGTCGTAGCCAAATCCACCTGCACCGCGGGGGGCGTCCAGGATCCGGCCTTCGCATACGCCCTCGGCGGAAATCTCATCCCCGTGTCCGCGGACGAGCGCGAGCACGCAGCGGAATCGCGCGGCTCTCCGCTCCCGCGGGACACCGGCAAGCTCGCCGAGAAGGCGCTCGATGTTCGCGCGGTCGCTCGCATCCTCGCCGGCGTAGCGCGCGGAATGCAACCCCGGTGCCCCGGCGAGGACGTCCACCTCGAGACCTGAGTCGTCCCCGATCGAGGGAACGCCGAGCGCGCGATAGACCGCCCGTGCCTTGGAGAGGGCGTTCTCTAGGTAATTGGATCCGGTCTCGGGCGGAAGGCTGATGCCCGGGTACGCGCGAAGGGATTCGACGCGCGCGGCGATTCCGTGCAGCAGAACGGTCAGCTCGCGGGCTTTTCCTTCATTCCCGGTCGCGAGAACGATCAGGTCCAAGTCTTGGGAAGCTGCCTCAGACCGAGCACGCGCTTTTGCGAGAGGATGAGCTTTCCCACCCCCGCCTTTCCGAGCGTCATCATCGTGGCCATCTCGCGCTCGCTGAAAGCCTCCCCCTCCGCGGTGCCCTGGATCTCTACGATCCGGCCGGACCCGGTCATCACGAGGTTCATATCGACCTGGGCTTGGGAGTCCTCCGCATAGCAGAGATCGAGGCAGGGCCGGCCGTCCACGATGCCGACCGAGACAGCGGCGACGAAATCTCGGAGCGGCTCTGCCGCGAGGGTGGTGCGTTTCGCGAGCCAGCGGATCGCGTCCACCAGCGCCACGTAGGCACCCGTGATCGACGCCGTGCGGGTGCCGCCGTCCGCTTCGATCACATCGCAGTCGATCAGGATCTGCCGCTCGCCGATCGCGCTCAGGTTCGTGACCGCGCGGAGCGATCGCCCGATCAGCCGCTGAATCTCGTGGGTGCGCCCGCCGGGGTGCCCGCGATTCACCTCACGCTGGATGCGCTCCGCCGAGGAGCGCGGGAGCATGCTGTACTCCGCGGTGACCCACCCGCGTCCGCTGTTGCGAAGGAAAGGGGGCACGCGCTCCTCGACGGTCGCCGCGCAGAGCACGCGCGTCCCGCCCATTTCGATGAGCGCCGAGCCCTCGGCATTTTTCAGATAGCCGCGCTTGATCGTGACCGGACGAAGCTCCGCCAACCGTCGGCCGTCCACTCGTTGGCTTGATTTGGTCATGGAGATCCCTGGATCGGAGGGCGCTGAAACCACGGGAGATCATCTTGTGGAACGAGCCAGACGCGGCCCAGCCGCGATCCGAGGAACCGGCGTCCGATCGCCTCGAATTGCCGCGGGATGTCGGACACGTAGCACGTGAGCGATCCGCGGCCGCGCGGTGCCGGGTTCGAGTTCCGCTTGAGCGATCGCGCGAGGCGCCGTGCCGTCGCCTCGCCGGAGTCGATGAGCGTGACGCGCCGCCCGAGGACCGAGCGTATCGCGGGCTTGAATGGTGGATAGTGCGTGCAGCCGAGGATCAGGGTGTCGATGCGCTTCGCGCGCAACGGCGCCAGGTAGTCGCGGAGGACTTCCCGCGCGGCCCTGCTCCCTGCCAGCCCTTCCTCGGCAAGCGGCACCAGAAGCGGACAAGGCCGCGTGTGAACGCGAGCCTTCTTGCCCGCTCGATGGGCCGCGACGGCGATCGCGTGCTCGTACGCGCCGCTCGCGATCGTGGCGCGCGTGCCGATGACGCCGATCCGCCCGCTCCGCGTAGCTTCGACCGCGGCCTCTGCCCCGGGTTGGATCACGCCGGCCACGGGAAGCTCCTGAAACTCGCGCGTGAGATGACGGAGCGCGACCGCGGACACGGTGTTGCAGGCCACGACCAGATGGCTCACACCGAACTGGGTGAGAAAGCGGGCGGCTTCCCCCGCGAAGCGGCGCACGGTCGCATCGGACTTGGTTCCGTAGGGCACGCGCGCCGTGTCGCCAAAGTAGACGATGTCCCAGGCCGGCAGAAGCCGTCGGAGGTGGCGCACCACGGTGAGGCCGCCGATGCCCGAATCGAAAACGCCGAGCATGTGCTCGCGACGGCCGGCGGGACCGCTCCCGCCCCCGCCCTTCATCGCCAATCCCTCACCAGAAGGGGCGAGAGCACGTCGAAATGCCCGCCGATCGTTTCGGCAGGCTCTCCCTCGACGAGAATCATCACTCGCTCGACGCCCGGGAGGTTCTCCCCCGCCGTGCGTACGATCGAGGCGATGAGAGCGTGCTCCCGCGCGCTCCCGCCGTGGAACCCTTGGGTGAGCGGACGGCTCCAATCGAGATAGAGCGTCCCGCGATCGGTCCAGTAGGTCTCCAGAAGCTCCGTTCCGTCCGGAAAAAGCGCGGTGTGTCCCTTCGAAGGCCCGGCAAGCAGCTCGCGGTAGATCGCGCGGACCTGATCCGCGGGCCGGTCCTTCACGACCACGTCGCGGTATTCCGAAACGACGCTGTCCGCGCCGGGAACGCCGAAGTAGAGGTAGGCGCCGCGAATTCCCTCGAGCTCTGAAGCAAGCGGAACCAGGCGCTGTGGTTGGTTCCCTCCCTGAATCCTCACGCGGGCGATCCAGAAAAACCCTCCGAGGATCGCCACGCTACCCAGGACGCCGATGAGCCAACGCCGGTTCAGCCGATTCACGCCGGCCCCCGCGCCAAGTCCTGGACGGTCTGCGCCACGATCCGCGCGATCTCTCGAACCGAGTATCCCTGGAGACTCATGGCCTCCGGGCCGCCTCGGGGCGCGGGCGCGCATTCGATGAGAACCGCCGGCGATGCAATCGACTCGAGGACGCTCAGCCTCCCCGTTCGGAAGGCGACACTCGTCTGCGGAAAGTTGCGGGCGAGTGCGTCCGCGATCGCCTGACCGACCGCCATGCTCGTCCCCGTGGCCTGATTCTGCGCGGAGTCCCACGGATGCATCTCCGCCCCTCCGTCACTTCCCAGCGTGACCGGCAGCCGGTCCGCCGCTCCGGGCGCGGGCGTGGGTGAGAGCGCGTAGACACGGAACCCACCCGCGCGAATCAGCCCTTCACCGTCGAAGTGGATGCTCAAGAAGAGCTCGCCCCCCGATTCGTTCGCGATCTCCGCGCGTCGAGAGAGCCGCACGTCGGTATCTCCCTCGCGCGTGAGCACGACGCGCACTCCGAGGCGATCTTGAAGCTCCGTGCGGAGCGCGCGTGCGAGGTCCAGTGCGGCCTCCTTCTCGGAGCCTCCCCTCGGGAGCGGCGCGCCCGGGTCGCTCCCACCATGGCCGGGATCGATCACGACGGTGCGTATCCGATGGTCCGGGCCGCCGAGCGCGAGCGGCTCCAGCTTGGAGAAGATTCCCGATTGAACGAGGTCGTGATCATCGGTGACCGCGAGCTTCAAGCGGCTCGAGCTGACCGAGACAGAGTAGCCCTGCGCGCCCGGGGCGAGGACGAGCCGAATCTCGACGCCGTCGGACGTTTCCTGGATCGTGCCGCTCAAGACCGCGCCTCCCGAGAAGATGCGCGTCGAATCGAGCGTCCCCCCCTCGAAGAGAAGCCGGAGCTCACTGGGGGTCGCGTAGATCAGGCGCGGCGAGAGCGTCTTGAGGAGGGTCGCGGAGACCTCGGTGACGCGCCCGCGGACCCAGAGCTGCGCCTGCCGCACGGTGTGCACCTGCGATCGGAATCGGATCGTGCGCGAGGGCACGTCCCAGGCCGCGTTCGTGACGAGTCCCCAGTCCATGAGGCCCCCGAGCACCGACTCCGGAACGTACACCGCGCCCTGAACGAGACGCGGAGGCAGCACCAGATTCTTCGCCTCCTCGTCGACGAGCACGATCGGAGCATCGACCGTGAAGCGGATCGTGTGGTCCCCGAGGCGGAGGGATAACTTACGAACATCGGGGCGCCAATACTTTGTCGCGCGGAACACGCGCGCGAGATCGTTCGTCGAGATGTAGCGGGTCCCCGAGAGCGTGATGGGCGCGATCCGCTCCGGCGATTGCGGATCGGGGTAGATCACGTCGATCGAGGACCCAGCCTGGATTGCGAGCGCGGCGGGGATCGCGAGCCCGAGGAGGGAGGCCGTGAAGACGGCGACGAGGGCGCGGGTGGCGCCAGAGGCGCGGGTCACTCGGGACGCTCCGTGTCGGCACGGGCGATTCGGGTCACTCGGGGCGCTCCCCCCTCATGATGCCGCGGATTTCCTTGCGGCTTCGGCGCTCGTCCAGCTTCGCGCGCTTGTCGTAGGTCCTCCGCCCCTTCACGATCGCCAGCTCGACCTTCACCCTGCCTCGGCGGAAGTAGAGCGAGAGCGGGACCATCGTGAGCCCCGATTCATCGAGCCGCGTTTGGAGCCGGCGGATCTCGGCGCGGTGCATGAGGAGCCGCCGCGTCCGCGTCGGCTCGTGGTTCGAGTAGCTGGCGGGATCGTAGATCGGGATGTGAGCGTTCCTGAGATAGAGCTGCCCACCCTCGACCATCGCGTAAGAGTCGACCAGCTGCGCCTTGGCGTCCCGAAGCGACTTGACCTCGGTGCCGCGAAGCTCGATCCCAGCCTCGAACGTCTCGATGATCGTGTAGTCGTGGCGTGCCTTGCGGTTGGTGGTGATGATCTGGCGCTCGTCATCGTCCTTGTGCGGCTTGGGTGCGCTGGGCCGCGCCATGAGTCCTCCGTGGATGCGTCTGGGCGTTGTATCACGCGCGGTTGGCTAAATCAAGGCAGGCCAATTCGAAGCGCCGCTCCCGAATGGCGCATCCGGTTGATCGGTCGGGCATCCTAGTGTAGTTTAGTCGGCCCAGCCAGAACACTTTCGGTGCGGAAGTGGCGGAATTGGCAGACGCGCTGGGTTCAGGGTCCAGTGGGAGCAATCTCGTGGGGGTTCAAGTCCCCCCTTCCGCACCACGTTTTCGTAACTCTGCGCTTGCCCATTGACTTCCGCGTGCACACGTCTTAATATGCAACCATTGGGTTGCGTATGGTGCGTGACCCAACTGGGAGAACGACGATGAGCACGACAACCACGGATCGCATCACGAAGGAGATCTTGCTTAAAGCGCCACGGAGCCGCGTGTGGCGCGCGCTCACCGATTCGAAGGAATTCGGCACCTGGTTTCAGTCGGTTTTTACGGAGCCGTTTCGGCCGGGCGCCCGGCTCCAGGGGCGGATCACCTATCCCGGCTACGAGCACCTGAAATTCGACCTCGTCATCGAGAAAATGGAGCCGGAGCGGCTCTTCTCCTTCCGGTGGCACCCCAACGCCGTGGATCCGAGCCTGGATTACTCGAAGGAGCCCACGACGCTCGTGGAGTTCACGCTCGAAGAGATAGAAGGGGGCACCCTCCTCAAACTCGTGGAGTCGGGCTTCGACGCGATCCCGCTAGCCCGCCGAGCTGACGCGTTGAAGGCGAACGAGGGTGGCTGGGCCGAGCAAATGGTCGCCATTGAGGCCTACCTGCGCCGGAACCCGTGACGCCAGATCGTGACCCCGCGCGGCTCGAGAGCTCAGCTCCGATCTTCGCGGCGTTGGGGGACGCGACGCGTCTCAAACTGGTGGCCCGCCTCTGCCAGAGCGGGCCCCAGTCCATCGCGCGATTGACCCGGGGCACCCCGCTCACCCGCCAGGGAATCACGAAACATCTGCGCGTCCTCGCCGACGCCGGCTTGGTGCGCGGAAGGCGGCTGGGCCGCGAGAGTCGGTGGGAGTTGGAGCCCCAACAGCTGATCGTGGCTCACCGGTACCTCGATCTGATCTCGAAACGCTGGGACGCCGCTCTACGCCGGCTGCAAGAGCTCGTCGAAGAGGGGTCCGCCTAACTCCATCTCCAACTTTTCGCGTCGCCGCCTGTACGTTATGTCAGAGAGGAGGCCAACGCCGGCGAAGTCGGGCACGACTTCTTCGCCCATCGAGGGGGTCGTCGCCACTGGCGCCAATGTCTGGGTGGTGTACCCGTCCCAAGCGAGGAGGAGCTCACCAATCGCGAAGATTCGCGTGAGAAGCTCCGTCCCGGATCGGTGTCGCCTGTCTGGATGTTGACCAAGGTCATGACTGATGACCCGGAGTGTTGGCCTCCGTTGCCGCTTCATTCGCTTCAAATGTGCTCTTCAAGAAGGCGGCAATCGCCCTCTCCTCGCCACGGCCGAGCCACCGCCCGAACATAACAAGCGCGACGCCAAAAGCCATCATGCAGAGCGGGACAAGAAGGAGAGGAACTCTGTCTTCTTGAACGCCCGGCCGCCCCATCGCGAGTTGGATCAGCGCGACCACCAAGTAGAATACAAGGAAGGAAAACCAGATGACTATGAATGCTCTCACGAATGGATGCATCCTGAACTCGCCCTCGATGACAGTACCGCGGTAGGCGCTGACAAACCGCCCATAGAAAAACGGCGCGAACTCGTTGCGGTAATAACGCCGCTTCTGAAGCCGGAAGCCTGTCTCGCTAAACTTTCCAAGGATCGGCTTGGAGCCGGCATGACCGCTCCACGAAAACGCGAGCCTCTCCACATCGACGCCAGCGGCCAGCCGAGCCCTACACTCTTCGATTGGAATCTCGGTGCGAAGAGTCACCGCGGGTCCAGCGGCACCCAACCAGCGCACGATTAGAGGGCGCCTCGCGCCGGTTTTCTCATCGCTTGATGCCACGAATGCGTGCCGCCTGCTTCATGAGCACTTCGGCCTCTGCAGCGCGATTCGTCGCTCGGTAGAGCGTTGCCATGTTCTCTAGGCTTGTGGCCACATCGGGATGGTCGGGGCCAAGGGCCTTCTCCATGATCGCCAGAGAGCGCACATAGAGCGGCTCGGCCTGCGCGTACTGTCCTTGGTCTCTGTAAAGCTCCGCGAGGTTGTTCAGGCTCGTGGCTACATCGGGATGGTCGGGACCAAGCGATTTCTCCTTGATCGCCAGCGAACGCTTGTAGAGCGACTCGGCCTGCGCGTACTGGCCCTGGCTGTGGTATAGCCCCCCCAGATTGTTCAGGCTCATCGCCACATCGGGATGGTCGGGACCAAGCGATTTCTCGCGGATCGCCAGCGACCTCTTGTAGAGCGGCTCAGCCCGCGCGTACAGGCCCTGCATTCTATAAAGCTCTGCCAGGTTGTTCAGGCTCATCGCCACATCGGGATGGTCGGGACCGAGCGATTTCTCCCGGATCGCCAGTGAGCGCACGTAGAGCGACTCTGCCTCCGTATACCGGGCTTGGTAACTATAAAGCGACGCCAGGTTGTTCAGGTTGGTGGCCACTTCGGGATGGTCGGGGCCGAAGGATTTCTCTTGGATTGCCAATGCGCGCTTGTACAGCGGCTCGGCCTGCGGATACCGACCTTGGATTTGATAGAGCCCCGCGAGATTCATCAGGGTCGAGGCCACATCGGGATGGTCGGGGCCGAGCGTCTTCTCGCGGATTGCCAGCGCGCGCTTGTAGAGCGGCTCGGCCTCTGCGTACCGGCCTTGGGCGTAGTAGAGCCCGCCCAAATTGTTCAGGCTCGCGGCCACACTGGGATTATCAGGACCAAGCGCTTTCTCGCGGATCGCGAGCGAGCGTTTGTGGAGCGGCTCGGCCTCCGCGTACCGGCCCTCTGCGTGGTAGAGACCCGCGAGGTTGTTCAGACTCGTGGCTACATCGAGATGGTCGGGGCCAAACGCTTTTTCCCGGATTGCGAGCGCGCGCTTGTAGAGCGACTCTGCCTGCGTGTACTGCCCTTGGCGGTTGTAAACCAACGCGAGGTTATTCAGGCTCACAGCCACATCGGGGTGGTCGGGGCCAAGCGCTTTCTCGCGAATCGCCAGCGCCCGTTTATAGAGCGGCTCGGCCTGCGCATACTGGCCCTGGATTCTGTAAAGCGACGCCAGCTCGCTCAGGCTCGCGGCGACCGTGGGGTGATCGGGACCAGAACTCTTCTCCGCGACGTCCAGCGCCTTCTTGGCGACGATCACCGCGCGGCCGTAGTCGCCGATGCGGTAGAGGGACATGATCTCGCGATTGAGAGCCTCCAACTCAGTACCCGGCGCAGGAGCGGATGCTGCCAAACCGCACATGAACAGAAGGCTGAGGAGTACGCTGGCTGCCGCTTTCATGGTTTCGTTCTCTGCCGTGGTCGCCGAGCCCACAATGTCAGGAATGATGGCTGTTCAGCCCCTTCGTTTCCCCGCTCCCGTGGCAGGTCCGCGAAAATGGAGCGGATCTCTGAGGTTCTGCCATTCCCGATAATAATAGAGGGCGGTTGGCCGCTTTTTCTTGAACCTCAGCTTCTTTAGGAACTCGATCTCGTCCTCGGCAGCATCGCCGCTGAGGGAACGGTCACGAAGAAATTCCTTGAGCCCCGCCTCTTCCTCGGGCGGTTGGTCCGGCTCTCTCTCAACAAACTCAAACCTATGAGGATTCCCTGGGGCCGTTGAAGACATCGGCGTCCAGGAACTCGAGGACGAGGACCCGCATCTGCTTATAGCTGCGCCCGCTGAGCCTGGCTATCAGGTGGAGCCAGTTCTCACTCTCTAGCTCCTCCTTGGCAACCCTCTTGACCACGTCCAAAAGCTTTTGCGTGACGAGGCGTTCGACTTCGCCGAAGGGCTCCTTCTCAAAGATTTCGCGTACCTGTTTTTCCTTCGCGGGCGAACACTTGCGAAGAATCAGCTCGCGGACTTCTCGCAACAGAGGCAACGGCGGATCACCAAGGGTTCTCTTCAATTCATCCTTGCGCTGAAGGTCCGCCAGCCTCGAAAGCGAGCCGCCTGGTACCTTCAAGAATCTCTCCATCTTGGCATAGATGTCTGTGCGGTCTGGCGCGGGGGGCATTTTCTTTCGAGTGAGCACCTGGGAAATATAGGATTCCGTGACTTCAGCGGCACCCGCCAAATCCTTCTGATCAAGCCCCAATTCGTCGAGCCGTTGTCGGATCGCTAGAGAAACGTCCACAGAATGCCTCCACTGGATCAAGCTCAGGACTGAGTATCCTCCGCTTGATTAACTCAAATTGATTAAGTAGTCAAAATCATTCTTCGCACCACTTGACAAAACAAGAGAATTCACCTACTGTAGTTAATGGACGAAGGGAGTCTTCAGGCAGGCTAAACTAGCTTGGGTTATCTGAAACAACCCCCCTTGGCCAGACAACCTAGGAGGTTGCCATGTTTGCACGCAGAGTCTCCATGGAACTTAAGCCTAATAGCTCCTTGGAGTTGACGCAGAAGCTCGAGAAGGAAGTCATTCCGATGCTTCGGAAGCAGAAGGGTTTCCAGGATGAGATCACCTTCGTCGCCACGGGCGGCGCAAAGGCGTTCGGAATCAGTCTCTGGGACAAGTCGGAGAGCGCGGACACCTACAACCGCGAGACGTACCCGGAAGTCGTGAAGCTCCTGGCGAAGTTCGTTGAGGGGACGCCTCGGATTGATACCTACGAGGTTTCCAACTCGACGTTCCACAAGATCGCGGCTGCACTACCGGTCTAAGGTCGATCGGTTCATTTGCTTGAGGGGGGCGGGCCAGAGTCCGCCCCCCTCGCATTTTCCCGGCCGATGCTTCAACGTGCATCAGGACCGACGCTAGCGTGTCCACGCCTCGGAAACCGCCCGTCCTTTCTCAAGGTCGTCCACCACAAGGATGAGCTGGTGGTCATGATCGCTGTATTGGACCTCGATATTGACGCCAGCGTCGGCCATCCGCCGCGAGATCTTGCCGAGCTGGCCGGGCTCTCCCTGTCGGAGCCGCTGCACCAGGACTTCGCGTTCTTCGATGACGCGGATGCCGACCGCCTCGAGGGCCTTACGGGCCGCGGCCCCGTCCGCGAAGAGGAAATGGGCGACGCCGACGCCGTTGACGACAAATGCGCCTCCGCCCTCGACGCTCACCCCAGCACGGCCCAACGCCTCACCCATCTCGGCCAACGCGCCGGGGCGATTCTCCAGCGCGATGGTTAGATCCTTCATGGCAATCCTCCATGGACGGATCCGTGCGGGTCCGGGGGTTACGCGGCGGCTTGACGGCGGCGCGCGCCGGCCAGATAAACGATGAAAAGCGCGACCATCACCAGATCAATCGCGACGGCGAGACCCGCCTGGTAGCCGGGATAGTGGCTGCCGTACAAAAGCACAAGTCCGATGAAGCGGCGGGACCCTCCAGCGCATGATCCATTTCATCTTGGCGACAATCCAATTCATGATTCCCCCAGGTTTGGTGGCGCACTCAGGTTTTGCGGCACGCTTTTGCGAAGAGAATCTACCGCCGACGGATCCAGCTCGATGACAATGGAGGTATGGCTGTCGATTAGGGAAACGATTTTCTCACGCGGGCCCTGCCGCCATTCGGGGCTTCCGTAGAAAGCATCCTGGCTCGATTGACGATGCTCGAGGCTGTCATAAGCTCGCACGAGATAGTAGGAGTTATCGTCGTGAGGGGAGGGGCCAAAGGCGACCACATCAACACCCCAGCGCCTCAGCATGGGTAGAGACACTTCTACCACAAGGCGATGAAACTCGCCGCGGCTCCCGGGCTTCAAGTTATAGGAACGGATTTCAACCACCTTGTTCATGGTTTGTGGTCCGCGCCGAACGGGCGAGCTCTCGTAGCCGGTTCAAATCCAGGCGTCCTTTAGCGCCCCATCCTTTCACTCCCCGAGGCACCTCGGGGCGGAACTCCTCGTAGAGAGAAAAGCCGATCGACTCCAGCCGCTGTGGAGGATAGGCCTTGGCGAGCGCGCGCATCGCGGCCTCGACTTCCGCCAGGGCCGCGCCGAACTTCTGCTCCAGGTACCGCCGCACACTGTCCGGGCTCTCGATGCGGTTGTTCGCGGCGGCCAGCAGACCCTCCGGGGCCTTGACCACGGGTACGGCGCGTCCGAGAAGCAGGACCGTTCCGGAGACCGCCTTCGAAGACTTCTTGGGCGTCCGCCCGGGCGACGTCGCTGGACCCTCTTCGTAGATCCCGAGCCTGCGGCCTTTGGACTGGGCGTTTAGCCCGGCCACCGCTTTACCGAGGGTCAGCGCGGTCGGCCGAGCGTAACCAAGCCGCTCGGCAACAATGCTCGCCCAGAGCGTCAAGACGGGAGAACGATTCACGAGGACAGACTTGGTTGGCACCGGTGCAGGGTAACAGAGGATTTAGGGGGTGCAGACTGATAATGGAACGAGGAGCGGGATCGAGCCGGATCGAAGAGATCGCGCGCGATGTCAGCCAAGAGGAACGTGCCCGACCAGGCGTAGTGACCGAGTCGGAGCACCCAGAGCGCGCCGTCTGCTCGGATCGGAAGCTCGAGCCTCCCGTGCTCTCCTGAGCCCGGCTGGCCCCCGCTCCTCGTTAGCGTCGCCCGCCTCGATCTTCGCCCAAGCCGGGGCTGGACGAGGCACGCGTTGTATGTGGGACCCGGCACTGAAAAGTGCCGGGTCCCCAACCGCCCAATACGGTCCCTTGGGGGAGGGTCTATGTCAATGCAACGGGACCGTAAGTGGGCGGATCCCCCATTTCGATACCCAGGGGGGAATGTTACGAAAACGTGCGCATCGCGAGAATCGGCGTTCCGCTGAATCTCGTGTCGGATTGCTACCTGGTTTCGTGTCAGACGGAATCGGACAGGGGATGGTGGGGAGTGAAAAAGGGCCGAGCCGGTCAGCTATTCGACGAGGTGGTTTCGGACCGCGTATACGGTCAGCTCGGCGTTCGTGCGGAGATTCATCTTCTCGAGGACGCGCGCGCGATAGGTGCTGACAGTTTTCACGCTGATGTGCAGGTCTTCGGCAACCTGCGAGACGGCGCGGCCGGATGCGAGAAGCCGGAATACCTGGAATTCCCGCTCGGAAAGCTGATCGTGCGGTGACTGTTCGGCGTCGCGGTCGATCATGACGGCGAGCCGTTCCGCCTGCTTGGGACTCACGTAGCGCCCCCCCGCCACGACCTTCCGGACCGCTTGGACCAGCTCCTCCGGCGCGCTCTCTTTGGTGAGGTATCCGGAGGCTCCGGACCGGAGCGCCCGGACCGCGTAGTGATCCTCGGAGGCGATGGTCAGGATGAGGATCGGGAGTTTTGGGCGCTCGCGCTTGATTTCGCGGAGCAAGTCGAGGCCGTTCCCGTCGGGAAAGTTGAGATCGAGCACCACCACATCCCACTCGCCTTGCCGGAGCTTCGACAAGACCTCCCTGCAACTCCCCGCTTCGCCTCGAACGACCATGTCGCGCTCCTCGCTCAGCACGTCAGCCAGGCCACGGCGGAGGACGGCATGATCATCAGCGATGAGGACGCGAATCATGATTCCGCCAGCTGCGCGTAAGCGACATGGACAAGGAGCACCGCCCCGGTCACCGCCACCTCCCCTTCAAAACACCGAGAGCAAGATGCCGGGCAAGGAAGCGGTTACCCGACTCAGCCACACGACGATAATTCTAGCATGAAATGTTCCCATCACGCGCGGCGCGCCCCTTCGGCGTTGAGCTCTGCTGCGCGCACCCTCAAACGCGCCGCCCGGGTCGCGTCTGCTTCCAGCGCAGCTTCCTCGTCGAGCAGTTGGGCGAGCGCTTGAATCCTATCCGAAGAGCCGAGGAGCTTGGCGGCCGTGGATGAGTCGACCCGTCGGACAAGCTCGGTCTGCGACCCGAGCAGCATGGTGTACGACCGTTCCAGCTCCGCCTTGGCTTCTTCCATCTGGCCGGCCATTCGCAAACCGGCAATGCGGGCCAGCATTGCGGCGATGCCCCTGATCTGGCGAAGGAGGCTGTCCTCGCGTTGGGAGCCGCTCATACATCGGATTGGACCCCCAGCCAATCGAGGGCTGATTTGCAGTCGCGAAAAACCGCAGCCCTTACTCCGACAGCCTCGCTGTGTACACTCCCCATCTTGCTCAGACCGAAGTGCACATCGGTTCTCGCCACCACGGCGCAGCGGCCACCGATTCGCGCGTGATACGGGCCCAAGAACTGAGCGATGCGCCGGATCTCATGCGGTGCCCGCGTCTCCAGCGATTCCGAACGCGTCACGTCCAGCAAGAGAGCGACCCTGTTGGGGCAACTCGGATCCGCCAGCCCCGCAAGAAACTGCGCGACGATGTCTTTGGGGCGGTAATGGCCTTCAAGATCCAACTTGAGGAGAGGCCCTACCAGCGCATAGGTGACCGGCATGTCAAGCGCCTCGCTTCCCTTGAAACCATGGAGTATGTGCAGCCGCCCAGGCGGCTAGTCGCCGCCGAGCTTGATCTTCGTCTTGGAGACCCAGGTAGGGGCAGAGTCAATGGTCTGGCGGAGCATGAGATTCAACTGTGCGGCGTGATGCTGAACGTGGCGCATACTGTACAGGAGTAACTCCGACACCGTAACATCCGGCCGTTCGAACCCGCAGCGTTGGCCAGTATACACCCGTTCGGGAAGCAGCCCCGCTGGGTCCAGTTCGTCGAGCGTGAAGGGAGCCGGCGGAGTGAAACCCTCGGGCGAGTCCGACAAATAGAAGTCGAGAAAGAAGAGCGTGTGAAAAACGACATACCAGTACTCCGGTCGCCGCGAGCGGTCGTTCCAGAGCTCCTCGGGGCAAGCGAGCAGCGCGTTCTCCAGCATGTCGATGGCCGCCCCGAACTGCTGCCAAAGGATTGGCTTCCACGTAGCAATCATTGGAGACGCCGTCCGCCGCTATGGTCTGCCGCGATTCCGGCGTCTGCGGAGGTCAACGGCGCTCCCAATGTCGCTGCGCCCAGGCGGCCAGCGACCGGACCAGCAGTGCATTGACGGCGATGCCGCCGACCACGATACCGGCCATGCCTGCCCAACCCAGACGCGACATCGGGTCCAGGCCGAGCGCGAGGCTCCACGGCATCGCGAGGAGCACGAGCTCAATCGCGTCAAGCCCAGGCATGTCTCCTGAGTTGCTCAGTCGGATTACGGCTGCGACGCCCGCTACCGCCACGAGCGCGAGGTACACCGACAGGACCAAGCGGGCCATGCTTGGAGGATACCAACAGCGGCGGGAACGCAAAAGAAGAGCAAGTGGCAGGTGCCAGCCCTCCGGTTGCCGCTCGTAGTGGACCCGAGGGAATTGGGGGATCTGTTTAGGTTTAGGTCGCCAGCGAGCGCTTACCGAGATGCTAGCGGTGCCTGCCACTTGCTGGGGAAGGTCGCTGAGGTAGACGGAGCGCGCCATCAGGGGGATTCTTCAAAAAGGGTAGGGAAAACCCTGACAGGCGCGCCCGGCGTGGTCGATCCAAGCCACGCCGCCGGCTTCGTGATATATTCGCGGATCCCCAACTCGCGTATGGGAGTAGGATTGGTACGGGGGTCCCTGAAGGGAGGCCCCACATGAAGCGGATCGCGAGCGCAGCGCTCCTCCTCGTTCTGGCATCCACTCTCGTTGCCGTCGCCGCGCAGCAACAGCCTGCCTATACCTCGATTCAAGGCACCGTCCACGCATTACAGCCGAAGACCGGATCCTTCGACGTGGTCACCGGTGTCGGCATGTCCCTGCGGATCGTGCACCTCGTGGCCCCGCCGGCCGGAGAAGCCGCGGTTCCGTTGAGCGCGAGGCCGGCGCCGGCCACATCGGTCCTCCTTCTCGTCGCCCTCGTCGCGAGCGGTTGCGCGAAGCCCGTGCACCCAGGCGATCCGATCTCGGGTCTGACCGCCGAACAACGCGACCGGTTCCGGCGCGGCCGGGCGGTCTTCGACAGTGTCTTCACACCCGAAACGGGGCTTGGCCCGCTCTTCAACTCCGCCGCCTGCGGGGAGTGCCACGAGGATCCCGTGTCGGGAGGAAGCGGCGAGGAGGTGGAGGTACACGCCACCGCATTCCACGCCGACGGGAACTGCGATCCGCTCGCCGACCAAGGCGGCCCCGTCATCCAACAGGACGCAACACCCGCGCTCAAGGCTGCCTTGGGTCTCGACAAGGAGCCCCTCCCCAAGGACGCCACCGGGCGCGGCCTCCGAACGTCGCTGGCGATTTTCGGTCGTGGTCTGCTCGATGCCGTGCCCGACTCGGACATCGTCTCCTATGCTGATCCCGATGACAGGAACCATGACGGGATTTCCGGGCGAGTAAACCGCTTTGTGGATGGACGCATCGGTCGGTTCGGGCGCAAGGCATTCGTACCGACGTTGAGCGAATTCAACGCGGGCGCATTCGTCATCGAGCAGGGCATCACGAATCCGGCCGTCCCGACCGAGGAATCGATCGGTGGAGGGCCAATTCCCGCGGGGGTCGATCCCGCCCCCGACCCTGAGATCAACCAAGAGGCGCTTGATCTCACGACCGACTTCGTGCGCTTCCTGGCCCCGCCCTCGCCCTTGCGACAGACTGGGGCGGCCGGAAAGGGCCGCCATCTATTCGATCAAATCGGGTGCGCTTCGTGCCATTTACCGACGCTCCGCACGGGGAAAAACTCCATACGGGCGCTCGATCGAAAGCAATTCTTCGCCTATACCGATCTTCTCGTCCACGACATGGGCCCGGACCTGGCGGACATTTGCCTCGGCCTCGCGACACCGCCCGAGTTCCGGACCGAGCCTCTCGTCGGCGTGCGTCTCGCACACCATTTCCTCCACGATGGCCGCGCGGCCACGCTCGACCAGGCGATCGAGCTGCATGGAGGTGAAGGATCGGGCGCGCGGGACCGCTTCAAAGCGCTCACGCCGAAAGAGCGAGACGCGGTGATCGCGTTTCTGAAAACTCTGTAGTCGGAGGGCGGGTGACGCGGGAGCGCGTCGATAAAGCGAGCTAGAGGCGCCGCCGACCGCTCGCGTCCTCTTCAAACCCCGGCCTGCCACCGGCCGGCAACGCGAAGCCCAAGAACGCGACGCCCGCCGCTCCGAGCAGCTGGACCAGCAGGCGAACGACATCGAGGCGCACTCCCTTGGGACCAAGAAGATCCCCGTTCTTGCGGATCGAGGACGCGGCGACGTTTTCCTCGAGCGGGCGCGGCTTTACAAAAGGCGCGATGACGGCGGGATTGGAGGTCGGGTCGTTCGGCTTCACCGAGTACTCGGCATAATCTTCTTTCGAAATGTAGACCCCTTTGCGTTCTTGCTGAGCCTGGGAGAGAAATCGCGCGATTTCGTCGTCGGTGTGGCCCTCATCCCGGGCGGATTCGTAGTCGAACCAGCGTATCTCGGACCGAGCAGGCTCGGGAGGAGCAGGCTCGGGCGGCGTGAAGATCCATTGGTAACCCGCCGGGCGGACGACGACGACCCCCGGAGACGGCGTGGCGACGCGCTCCCACGGGGGGAAGAGCGCCATGGCAACGACGAGAAGGCCGGCAATCGTAAGGACGAACCGCCTCATTCAGATCTCCAGTGCTAGAGCGACGGCCCAACCCGCTCGACGGCCTCTGGCGAGGTGATGACGGGATACACCTCGAAATCCACCAGGTCACTCCAGCGGGCGATCCACGTGTCCAGCAGGGCTCGATCGGTGGTCCGCATCAGCTGAAAACACCGCTCGAGCTTGTCGTCGATCCAGCTTGCGACATAGTCGAGCCCCTCCGGAGTCATCCGGCCCTGATCCCGAAAGCGACGATAAATTGGTTTCGGGTCCTTGTTCTTGAAGCACTCGACCACCATGTACAGGGTCTCGGGCATTCGCGGCACTCTACCCGGCCTCGGGCCGCCGATCAATGGCGCGCGCACCGCACCTAATATACGTACTTCCGTGGGCTTCTCGGCGGCGGATCCGATCGACTCTGTCGGACAAAAACGCACATCTTGTCCCGGGCAGAAACCGTGTTGTGAGCCAATTGAACCAGAAAGAGAGGGGAGTACTTGTGCGTTGAATCAGCGTCGTAATAGCAGAACGTTTCGTCTCCGGGCGACCCATAGGCGGCATACCTGCGGAACCAGTTTGGAAAGATGATGAGCAGGCGAGGCTTGTATAGAGTCAGATTCTCAGGTAACGGTCTTAGGGGTGAGATGAGGCCCATGAGATCGACGATGTACCGATCACTGAAATACCCGATCGCACCGATGTCGTTGACTGCAAGTGCATCACCAGGTCGGGTGATGCTTCTCGCGATCTCGCCGATCCGTCTCTGCATGCTGTTGATGTTCTGAACATTCCATGCGTGGTCCTCGGCCCGCCGGAGTGCCCCGATGCCTTCGGGGATGAGGATAGTCCCCACCAAGCAGGTGAGTGCTAGACGGCGCAAATTCCGCGGGGTTCTGTCCGCCAAGGTCACCATGCCGATTCCGATGAGTATGGCCCCTGGACCGATGACGTACAGGATGTAGCGCGATCCGGCACCGGCTGACCCCGCGACTAGGGTCCACGCGATGGGAAGGCCAAACGGGTACAGGGGCAGTAGTGGAAACCTACGGAGGGTGACCGCTCCTCCAACTACCATCAGAACGATCGGGAGAGCCGAGCCTGCTATTAGGGGAATGGAGGTGCTGGGAACGCCCCAAAGGGCAGCCCATTCCCCCAGGATTCGCGTCAACCGAGGAATCAAGGCAGCCGTCAAGGACGCCTTGGCGGCTACGCTACCGGGAAGAATCGCGTGCCCCACCCCATAATTGAATGCGGCGTAAGCGACGACGATCGATGCCAGCAGGAGGAGCCTCCGAAAGGCCCCCTCTCGACTTGATGCTACTCCAGCGAATGCTAGGAGTATTCCCTCGGGTCGCACCCAGATGCCCAGACCCCAGACGAGGGTCGCCGGAAGCAGACGGCGGCTCACATAGAAGTAAAAACCAACGGATACGATGCACAGATAGAATGGGATTTCCATTCCTGAAAGCGATGCCCACAGCAGGGGCGGAGACATCCCGACAATCAGGGCGGCTGTCAGCTGGGCGTACGTCTTCGCAGGCTCCAAGATGCGCATCGTCTTGAAAACTACAACGGTAGTGACGCACTGAAAGACAATGCCTACAGCCTTTGCGCCCCAAACGATGTCTCCAATGGCGCGGTACACAAGAGCCAATAGCAGTGTGTAGAGCGGGGCCGTTGAGAGCCCCCAACCAGTTCTCCACGATTGAAGGAGTAGCCGTATCCCGAGGCAAGGTTCCTGGCGATTGTCGCGTGGATCCAGGAATCATCCAGCGAGAATCCCCATCGTGCCGCGATCTGTTTCTCCGCCGCTATGAAGAGGGCTTCGGCGGCTAGGACGGCGCACAGCAGGAGGGAGTAGGATCTCCAATTCTTCTTAGCCGTGCCGGTGGCTGCATCGGGCATCGGCGCCTTCTATTCACCGGGCGCCTGTTCGGCGGCTGCCCGCGCGACTTCCAGCGCCGCCAGGGTCGTCAGGCCGAAGAGGAAGAGCGGATTCCCGAGCCAGCCGTAGCCGATCAGGAGACGGTTGAAGGCGTCATACAGGAGAGGGTCATTCGCCGGCGCGCCGCGCGCCACGAGGAAGTGCATCACCCAACCATTGATCAGGGCGACTCCGGCGAAGAAGGTCATCCCGACCGTCATCGCGCCCCAGGCTAGAGCGAGACCCCAGCGTCGCGTGAGGCTGCCCCCGGCGACGAGCATGAGAAGCGTGCCCAAGACGCAAAGCACGAACCCGCCGGCGATGGCCACATGGATCGGCCCCCACCAGGGCGTGTTTTGGAGGACCGAAGGCTTCTCCTCGAACCCCCCCGCGGGGACCGGATGAAAAATGAGCCCGATCGCCACGAGGACGGTGGCGGCGGCTAGGACGTACCCGCCGGCCCGGGCAGCCCCCGGATCACGGAATAGATTTCCTGACATCAGCGCCTGACGATCCCAATCACGTTCCCTGTGGCGCAGTCCAGGCGCAGAAGCTCTCCCTTGCGAACTCCGTAACGGGCGACGGGAACCTGATAGTCGCCTTGCCCACCGGCAGACCGGATCAGGATCAGAGGAGCGCCGTCCCGCGGATCAATCATTGGGGTGCGGCAGCCCTCGCCGGGGGTAGGTTCCACCGCCCGGCCGTCGGGTCCACGGACCTGAAAATGGGTCGGAGCATCGATCGCGGGATGTAGCCCGGTGCCAGCCGCACAGCCGCCGGCGGCACACACCATGACTAGGAGCGCGGAGACGGCGGATGCCTGTCTCAGGCGCGGCGGCCGCTCCAGCATTCGAATCACCAGCGCGAAGACCGCGTAGGCCACCAGCGCTGTGACCGCGGCCGCCTTGCCCGAGGGGGGAGGCGGACCGAAGAACACATACACCTGCACGCCGAGCATGATCAGGCCCAACACGACGAACGCGGTCCGCCGCGCCGCGCCGCTCCGGAAATACAGCCACATCCCACCAAAAAGAAGGACGGCCTCCAGGCCGAGAGCCAGGGCGGGGAAATTCCAAAGCCCGAGGCCCATCTTCGCGGTGTTGTCGTAGAGTGGCAGATCCGGCCTGTGGACGACAAGGTCGAGGACCCAGTGGGAGAAAACGGCGGCGCCGACGAGGAGCGCCGACCAGGCTCTCTTGCCTGGCGCGACCAGTCGATACACGGCAAACGCGGCGGCGGACCAGAGCAGCGCCGCAACCAGGCTGTGCGTGTACGGCATGTAGTAGAGATCGAGCGGATTCGTCGCCGTGAATCCCGGCACGATGCGCACCTTCTCGATTCCAAGAAGGACGAACGGCGCCCAGGCGACGTCGAGCAGCTGAACCGCGATGAAAAGCACCCAGAGAGGGATGGATCGATCGCCGCTCTTCGCGGCGAAGCTCACACCATAGTGACCGATGAACACGGACGCGATCTCCTAGGTTGATCGAGCGCGGATGAGCCCGCCAATGGCCGCGAGGTGATGATCGTCGTGCTCGGCGACGAAGAAGAAGTGGTCGATCACGCTCATGGGCTGGGCGAGACGTGGATGAAGGGCCGTTCGATCCAGGTCGGCCTGCCCCAGTGCCTCGAGCCGCTCGACCGTGGTGAGGCGAGCGCTCCGGAACGCGGACAAGAGGTCCTCGAGCGGCCGCTCGTTGTGCCGAGCCTCGTGCGTTTTCCGATTCTGAAGATCCGCCGTGCGGAGCTGCTTGGCCCCCTGCAAGAAGTCATCGAGCCGGCCGGCCCACAGCCCCTCGAGATCAAAAAGATGCCCGACGTTTTCTTGAATCGACCAAGCTTCGCCGATCCGACGAACCAGCACACTCGCCGTCAGGCCTCGCACGCGCTCTTCGAGACGTGCGGGAGTGCCACGAACGCGCTCGAGAATGTCCGGGAACGCCTCCCGCGGGAGCCCGAGCTCGAATCGGCGATCGAACCAGCGCCGGCGTGGCGAGGAATGGACTTCGCTCGGGCTCATCGCGTTATCGACGGACCGATTCGCCCATGATCTTATGCCCTCGCTCGATGACCTCGCGCACGAGCAGTTCGAGGTCTTCGCGGCGGGTGCGGTGGTTGCAAATGCAGACCCGGAGCGCGAGCCGTCCGCCCAAGCGGGTCGAGCTGGGAACCGCCGTTCCGCTCTCCTGCAGACCGAAGAGGATCTCCTCGTTCGCCTTGTCGAGGCGGCCGCCGTCCGTTCCCCGAGGCGCGAAGCGAAAGCACACGATGTTGAGCGGTACGGGCGCCATCAGCTCCAGCTCCGGACTTGCGGTCACGAGCGCGGAGAGGTACTGCGCCTGCTCGCAATTCTGCGCCACGAGACGTCCGTACTTCGAGACGCCGTGCTCCTTGATCGACATCCATACCTTGAGCGCCCGGAAGCCGCGCGAGAGCTGCACGCCATACTCGCTGAACCAGATCGGGCCGGCGGGAAGGCCGCGTTCCAAGTGGGCGAGGTAGTCCGCGGGCGAGACGAACGCCGCACGATGCTGCTCGGGCCAACGAACGAGAGCGCATCCGACCTCGTAGGGCATGTACATCCATTTGTGGAGGTCGAACGCGAGCGAGTCGGCGCTCTCCATCCCTCGGACGAGCGGCTTGAGCCGCGGTGCTAAGGCGGCGAGCGCGCCGAAGGCGCCGTCGACGTGGAACCAGAGATTTTCAGCCGCGCAGATCTCAGCGATCGCGGATAGATCGTCGATCGCGCCGGTGTTGACGGTGCCGGCGTTGCCCACGACGCAGAACGGATGCCGTCCGGCCTTGCGATCCTCGTCGATCGCCCGGCGCAACGCCGCAAGATCGATC
Source organism: Candidatus Eiseniibacteriota bacterium (assembly GCA_005893265.1). Classification (GTDB taxonomy): domain Bacteria; phylum Eisenbacteria; class RBG-16-71-46; order SZUA-252; family SZUA-252; genus WS-7. Next base: position 21,554 of record VBOX01000087.1, read on the forward strand.
TGGTAGTCATCGTCCACCGGGATCTCCCGCAGTGCCGAGCGCCCGAGCCCGAGGAGCGAAACGCTTTTCCTTACGGAGTTATGGGTCTCCGCCGACGCGTAAAGCGTCATGGAGCGCCTCGCCGCGGCGACCCCCTCCTGCGCGATATCCGCCTCCGCCTTGGCATTCCTCGCCACCGCGAGGCCGACCAGATTCGCCATCGAGCCGCCGCTGACCAAAAGCCCGCTCGCGGCTTCCGGATAGCCGAGCATCTCCTTGAGCCAGTTCAGAACTTGGAGCTCGACATAGTTCGCGCCCTGGTCGCCGCCCCCGATGTTCGGGTTCATGGCGGCGCCCAACATGTCGGCGAGAGCGCCGAGCGGTGTCCCGGTCCCGATCACCCAACCCCAAAAACGAGGGTGGACGTTCCCCATTCCGTGCGGGAACACCGTGCGGCGGAAATCCTCGTACACCGCTCCGGCACCCTGCCCCTCGACCGGAAGCGGAGAGCGCAGTGCGGCCTTGACGTTTTCCGGAACAGGTCGCCATACCGGACGCTCGCGGACACGTTCGAGGTAGTCCATGGCGTCGTCCACCATGCGATGGCCCAGGCGACGCATGTCGCCCCAGTCTTGCGGATCGAGCGTTTCCTCTTCGGTCAGGCGGGCTTTCTCGTCGAGCTTCTGATTCACCGGGGATGACTCCAGTTTTTACGGGACCGGTTCCACGGCGGCCGCAGCGCCGCCGAGCCAATCGCGAACGCGGTCGGCCGAATCGACGACAGGGAATTCCTGCACGACCGGCTCGGGGAAGTTCGCCTCCCACCGTGCACCAGGAGGGTAGCACGCCACCCAGTCCCACACGATCTTCAGCGGTCCTCCTCGAACGGGGTACTTCCTCGTCCACGGGGATCGAAGAATCTCTTCTGACAGGCTCCTGTTCGGGTCCCACCAGTGGGTGGCTCGCGCGTCGGAGACGTAGCATGCCAGCACGTCACCGGACGGGGGGAACGCGTCGGTCCAGAGGACCGGCTCCCACACCACGAACGCGCGGACAGGCGCGCCCGCGCGGGTCTTGAGGATCGCCGCCACCGCGGAGGCCCCCCGCACACACGTCCCTCAGGTCGGCGAGAGCATTACTAGGATTCTAGGTCGATCGATCGCCGCGTTGAAGGAGTCGCGGAGGGCGGGAAGCGTGGTTCGGTCGAGGCGGGCCAGTTTCCCCGGTTCCCCTCCACGGCCCCACCGGCCTTCGTGCGACTTGGAGCATGAGAGCGTCACGAGAGCTAAGACGAACACGAACGCTGGCAGAGAACGGCTCATGGATTACCCCCTGACCCGATGGGCTCACTCGGCGCATCGGCTTGTTTCCAGATCAGCCAGCAGTTCAGGTACGAGAGAGGCCAGAGCACGACAATGTAGCCCATGAATGTGAGTCCCCACAGGAATCCCACCGCCGACTGCAGGATTACCGCGCTTGGGATACGGTGCGAGCCTTCGCCGCGATTCACGCCTGTCACGAGATCGCCCAGCCCAACCGCGAGTCCGAACAGATAGGTGGCACCGTAGAGTGCCACGAGCGAGAAGAAGACACGGCCGCCGGCCGGCAGCTTGCGAAGCCGTGCCGCAACCAAGCCCACGAGGATCCCGATCAAGGGCGAGACCAGCACGCCCCCCCAGATGCCTTTTCCTACCATATGACCCGCGAGCAGATAGGCAATCGCCCCCCATGCACCACCCGACGCCGCCGAGAGAAAAGCTGTCCGTCTGACGCTCACGCGATGGGGAGGATTGCGTCCGCGGCGGTCACAGAGGGCGGGCCCGGGCTATTTAGGCGGCCATATGCCGAGGGAGCGCCGGACGAGTACCAGCTGACCTATGTGGTAGGCGTTGTGGTCGGCGACGAGCAGCAGCTCGCGCAAATACGTCTGCCCCGTGCCGTGCGGAATCCGCGCGAATAGATCCAAAGCAGGGTCCGCGGCCAGCTGCTTCAGCTCCTCTCGCTCCCGTCGAAACGCAGCGACGCTTTCATCCCACGCCGCCGCTGTAGGGGGGCCCGCGCTCGACGGCCAGTAATCCTCCGGCCACGCGCGCTCCGAATACGCCGGGTTCCGGCAGAAATCGAGGATGTCGTGCTGCGTGAGGCGCAAGTGCTCGAGAAGCTGCCACGGGGAGTGAGGCATGCCGTGCGGCGCGACGCCTCGGAGGGCGGCGTCGACCCCTTCCACCACTGCTTCGAACCCGACGTGCGCGTCTTCCCAGTCGAGGAGCTTCGTCAGGTGTTTCCGAAGCGGCTCGTCTCGAGCCATCGACTGACCCTCCATGGTTAGCCCTTGGGGAGGAATCGACCCGGGAACGAACAAAATTTTATTCCCAGGCGATTCTCACCGGAGAGCGAAAGGACTACCAGGCGAAATCTCAGGGTTATTGCCTACCGCACCGTACCGGGAGACACACGACGTGCCCTCATCTGTGCGTCCCTCGGGGCTCAAGAGGCGACGATTCCGAAAAGCGCCCCGCTCGCGATCCGGCGTAGGGCGCGTAGTTACATATGGGACTGGCACTTTGGGAGCCGGGGACCCCTCCAGAGCCTCCCCTGGCACGCTCCCTGCGAAAGGCATGGGTTGGGAGGCCCGAGTCCCATCGAGCCCCCAATACTAGCCCGGGGCAGTCTATGGGACAGCCGCCATGTGAACGGACTCACGGGACGGCTGCCATGTGGGCCGACCCGGTTGACATAGATGTCCCTTCGACGAGAGCGAGGGGACGCTAGGAAGGGACGCCTCTGGCAGGGCAGCAAGCGGCCAGGGGCGTCTTCCATTGTTTGGCCGATTGCGTCGGGGATGGACGGCGCTCAGCTCACCGTGGGCCTGGTGACTTCAGACGATTCCAAGGGCACGATGCCACGTTGGAGGGCGAATCGGACGAGATCGGTGCGGCTCCGGAGACCGAGCTTGCGCATGAGATTCGCGCGGTGGCTCTCGGCGGTGCGCGGGCTGATGAACAAGCGCCGCGCGATGTCGCTGCTGGTGAGCCCCTCCGCGACGAGGTGGAGCACCTCGCGTTCGCGCGCCGTGAGGGTGCCGTATGGATCGACGGCCATGGGTCGCTTGAGATAGGAATCGATCCGGTCATTGGAGAACGGGGTGCTCAGGTAGCGTCGGCCGGCGGCTGCTTCGTGAATCGCCGTCATGAGTTCCTCCGCGCTTGCATCCTTGAGGACATAGCCCGAAGCCCCGCTCCGTAGAGCCTCGACGACGTGCGCCTCGCTCGAGTACATGGACAGGATCACGACGCGCGTCTTGGAGAACCGCTTCGCCACGCGCCGAGTAATGTCAAACCCGCCTAGACCAGGCATCATGAGGTCCAGGACCAAAACATCCGGTTTCAGTCGCTCGACCAGACTAAGAACCCTGAGCCCGTCCGCGGCTTCGCCGATCACGGCGAATCCGGGATCAGCCTCCAGTAGCGCCCGTAGCCCCCGGAGAACAATCTTGTGATCGTCTCCCAAAACAATCGTCGTAGGTGAGCTCCCAAGGTTCATACGATCAATCCCCCGACTCCGAGCGCTCCCGAAGCGGCAACTCCGCCGTGACCTGCGTGCCCGCCCCGGGGAAAGAGTCGATTCTGAGATGCCCTCCGACCAGGAGCGCCCGCTCCTGCATGCCGGTCAGGCCCGCGGAGCAGCCCGCAGACGCCGCTTTCATATCAAACCCCGAGCCCCTGTCCGCCACACGTAGCATCAAGGATGCCGAATCGGCCCTAACATCTACATCAAGGGTCTCGATGCCTGCATGGCGAGCCGCATTGGTGAGGGCCTCCTGAATGATGCGAAATAATGCGGTCTCCACCGCCCTGGGAAATCGGGCATCGATGCCTCTATGGCTGAACGAGACGCGTACCCGGGTCTGTTCGGTGAAACGCTCAAAATGCCAGGCGAGCGCCGGGAGGAGGCCCAGCTGATCCAGCATCAGCGGCCGCAAATCCATCGATATGCTTCGGGTGCGTCCCATCAGCTCGTTGACGACCTGCAGCATCTCATCGCGGCGCGATCCCGCGGGGTCCGCCAATCCCAGAGGGTCCTGCCCGTCCGCGCTGAGCATGAGCTTGAGTCCCGTCAAGAGCTGCCCTATCTCGTCGTGAAGCTCGCGCGCGATCTCCGCTCGCTCGGTCTCCTGGAGCTCCACGAGCCGCCGCGAGAGGGCTCCGAGGCGCTCACGGTCGTTCCCCGTTTCCTGCTCCGGGAGCGCGGAATCGGCTGTGAGGAGAATCGCGCGCACCCCGTCGAATGGAATGGGGCTCCATGCTGCGACAACATCGAGCAGGGCTCCCCTTTTTGTCTTATGGCGCCAGACGCAGGTCCCGGGCGAAGCCGATTGCCCGTTGGTCAATCTCTCCTTCACGACTGGCGCATCCCCGGGAAGATGAATATCCAGGTAGGACATGTTGCGGAATTCATCCAACGAGTAGCGATACTTGGAAACCGCCGCTTCGTTTGCCGCGAGGAAGCGCAGCGTGGCGAGGTCAAGAACCCATGCGGGGTGCGGGAGCTTCTCGAAGATAACCCGGTACCGATCGCCGCCCAGCTCGGGGCGGCTCAGCTTCGAGGCAGAGTTCGAATCGCTACGTTCGTGCTGCATGGCGCGATCCCGTTTCTCGTGTGGCACAGGACCCCCTCCCATTGATACACCATCGGCCACCGGAGGTGCGACGATACAAAACATCCATGGGTGGGATGATATAAGCGCCTGGCGGTCCATCGATTGCGTCAGGGCGCTATATATCATTGCGGGGGTCCCGATTGCGGCACACCTTGACGCTAGAATGGTACGCCCGGTTTTCAAGGGAGTCAAGGTCCCCGACGGGCTCGCGTGGCGGACCACGCGCGGGTCGTCCGTTGCGATGCATCACTGATATAGCCTCTTGATCGCCCCCCACGTCTCGGAGCCCACGTGCGTCGTGCACCCGTTCACGCCTCCCGGCGTGGGCGAACAGCCCGTTCCCGCCGGCGTCCCGCTCCCGGTGTAACGATTCAGTGAGTCGAAGAGAATCCAGTCCTCGCTCCCCGTGCTCGCGCGACCCACGGACCGGTCGCTTCCACCCTCGATGCTTCCGTACGTGTGGGTATCGACGGTCGTCGTGTCGGGTCCCGTCACGCGCAGCAGGTACACCTGGTCTCCGGAATTGTTGAGGCTCAACCCTGCCGTGGTAAGCCCCCGCGAGCGCTGCCACGCCACCGCCGCGCTCCCTACGATGAGCTTCACCTCACCCGGGGCGATCGTTCCCGAGAAGCCGAAACGGACCGTCCTGACCCCGTCGCCAAGACGGTACTCGTCCATCGCGAGCACGTCCGGGCCTGCGTTTTGGATCTCGACCCACTCGTCGTCCTTCGAATCGTAGAGCCCGTCTCCGTCCCAATCGCGCGCCGGAGCCGCGAGGATCTCATTGAGCCTGAGGCCAGGCGCGGCCCGCCCGTCTCCCTCCGCATGACGCACCGATACCGCCTCGATCGCGACCGCCGCGGCGACGGCGATGACGAGCGCCCACACGACACCTCCCCAACGAACCATGTGCATTCTCCTTGCGCCGAAGCGCGGTTTCGTCGGGGCGTCTTTTGAACCAGCGGGTCGAACGAACGATCAGAACGTTTCGCGATGCCGAGTACGCCAGAGGGCGCGGGGGGCTCCTTGATCGGGGAGAAGACGGGGCAGATTCCACAAAACCGGAAGCACGAGCAGCAACGAAACCGCCGTCCCCCACCGGGGATCGCCAAGCGAGACGAGGGTCCCCGGCGCGTTGAGCCAAAGGGCGAAGGCGACCGACGCCACGAGGACGCCTCGGACGCTTCCCAAGCCATAGAATGCGATCGTGATCCCGGCGAATGCGAGCGGGAAAGGCCAGCGTTCGAGTGCGACGGCCGGGTGCGTCCAGAGTTGGAGCGCCCCGGTGAGCCCCGCGCAAGCTCCGCCGGCGGCCAGCATCCAGAGCTGAACCAAGTCCACGTCCACGCCGGCCGCAACCGCCGCGAGCGGGTTCGAGCCGACCGTCCTGAGATCGAATCCGTGGGCGGACGTGCGCAGAACGTGCGCGAAGACAAGCGCGATGAGAAGGCCGAGCGCGAGGACCAGAATCCCCCACGTCAGCAGGAAGGTATGCCCGAGACCGAGGCCTGGGGTCCACTGGAGGAGAACGGGAGCATGGCTCCACTCGAACGCGAGCGCGGGGAGCGCGGCCGGTACCGGGGAGACCGTCCGCGCGATTGGAATCATCGCGCCTCCGAGCAGAAGCCCGCTCATGACCTCGTGAACCGCGAACCGCCGACGCAACCAAAGCATGACGGCTCCCGTCAGCGCCCCCGCGCCCGCCCCAGCGGCGAGCGCGAGCCCCGCCCGGGCGGCCGGATCAATCGAGGGAGTCCGAACGATCGCCGCGGCCACGGCGAACCCGGCGAGAAACTGCGCGTGGATCCCAAGGTTCAGGACACCGGCGTGGAGCGGCATGAGAAAACCGAGCCCCAAGAAAAGAAGGCCCGCCGCGACGAAAACGAAATCGCCGGCCCATGGGGCGGCCCACGCGGCCGGATTCCACGCCGCGGCTTGGCGCGCAAGGAACTGGGTGCCGGCGGCCAGCAAGACAAATGCGGCCACGTTGGCGAGGAGAGACCATACGCCGCCCCGGCAGCGACCCGGGATCACGGACGCCCCCGCACGACGCCCGTGGCGATCACGCCGCCGTTCCCGACATTTCGTCGATGATCGCCTCGCGGGTGAGCGTCTCGGTCACGGGAAGCCACACGAGCTTGCCCGCCGCAAGGACTGCGAGCCGATCGGCCACCCGAAGCGCCTCCTCGGGATCCTCGGAGAGCCAGAGAAGGCCGCTCCGTCGCTCACATTGCAGCACCAGCGCCTTCCGTAGGTATTCCTGGGCCTCAAAACTCAGCCCCTGCGCGGGGGACCGCGCGACGAGGAGCACCGGATCGCGCAGCACCTCCCGCGCGATCACGATCCGCTGCCGCGCGCCTAGGCTCAAGCGGGCGAATCGGTCGCGCGGCTTGGCGTCCGGCACCTCGAAATCGCTGAGGGAGCGGACCGCGTTCCCTCGGATCGACTCGAATTTGAGCCAGCCGCGCCTCGCGAAGGGGCCGCGGCGGGTCTGGCCCAGGATGAGGTTTTCCTCGACGGAGAAATTCCCCAGCGACTGATCGCGTGCGTGCGGTGGGCTCACGAAGCTCACGCCCGCTTCGACTCGCTGGCGGCGGTCGGTGGCCACCAACTCCTTGCCCAGAAACTGGATCGATCCGCGATCCGGTTTGCGATGGCCAAGCAACACGTCGTGGAGCAGATCAAGGCCGTCCGCCGGGGCTCCCACGATCGCAAGGACTTCTCCAGAGCGCACCTCGAACGCGACGCCCGCGAGCGAGGTCTCGCGGCCGCGCCCTTCGAGAACGATGTTCTCGATGCGAAGCAACGCATCGCCGGCGGAGTGGGGTCCTGTCGGCGCCCTGCGGAGCCCGCCCCCCGTCCATCGATCAACCAGAGCAGACTCGGTGACGTCAGCGGTCGAAACCGTCGCTGGGGCCTGGCCCTGCCAGAGGATGGTCACCGCGTCGGCGTCCGGGTAGCCGTCACGCGCCCACGTGCTCGTGAATACGACCGGGACCCCGTCGTCCCGCGCGATCGCGTGGGTCACCGCCAGTAAATGCCGTGCCTCATGGGGACCCAGCTCGCTCGTCGGCTCATCGAGAAACACGGCGCGGGGGGATTCGCTGAACGCCGCGGCGAGCTCGAGCAGTCTCCGCTCGAGCGGACGCAGGGCCTCGACCGGGACGTCGAGAAGAGCCTCGAGCCCCACGCGCTTCGCGAGCGCTCGGGCGTACTCCTCCGCCTTGCGACCGTGGATCGCGATCCCGAACCGCCGCGGAGGACGAGCGACGAGCAGCCGCTCGCGGATCGACAGTTGCGTCGCGTCAAGGTCGCGGGGCAGGAATCGTGTGCCGCGACGCCGATCGCGCAGGGAGGCATCGTCATCGCCGAGCCTGACCGTGCCGCGTTCCTCGCGGCGCAGTCCGGCCAGGGTCTCGAGCAACGCCGTCTTCCCCGTATCGCGCTCTCCCAAGACCATGTGCACGGTCCCGGGTTTCACTTCAAAGTCGAGATCGCGCACAAGCCAGCGCGATCCATCGGGCACCGTGAGGCCCTTCACCCTGAGTCCGGCGCTTCTCCCGCTCACTCCCGACCCCCTTCCCACGTCCCTGCCCGACCCGCCCGCGAACTGGGCTCGCTTCAATCCCGAACGATCCGGGTTCCCGCCGTCCCTTCCAAAGCCTCGCGGATCTTCTCCGGCGAGGTGATGAAAACCGAGCCTCCCCCACTACGCACGAACTCGATCGCGGCTTGGATCTTCGGACCCATGCTCCCCTGAGGAAAATGCCCCTCGGCCATGAATCGTTCAAGCTCCGATGCGGTGGCGGTCGTGAGATCCCGCTGGTCGGGCTTTCCGAAATGGACAGCGACGCGGTCCACTCCGGTCACGATCAGGAGCGCCTCCGAGTCGAGCAACCTCCCCAGGAGCGAGGACGCGAGGTCCTTGTCGATGACCGCCTCGACGCCGTGGAGCGTTCCGTCCCACTGGCGCGAGACAGGGATCCCGCCGCCCCCGGCCGCGATTACAACGTTTCCATCCTGCACGAGCTTCCGGATCGCGGCGATCTCCACGATCTCGAGCGGCTTCGGGGAAGGAACGACGCGCCGGTACCCCCGCCCCGCATCCTCCACCACGGTCCACCCCTTCTCCTTCGCCAGGGTTCGCGCGCGCTCGTGGGAGTAGAAGGGACCAATCGGCTTCGTGGGGCGGCGGAACGCCGGGTCCCGCTCGTCCACGATCACCTGCGTCACCATGGTGACGACCGGGCGGTGGATGCCGATCCGGTGAAGCTCGTTCTGGAGCGTCTGCTGCATCATGTAGCCGATCCCGCCCTGCGAATCGGCACCGCATACGTCGAGGGGCATCGGCGGGATCTGATCCCGCGCCGCCTCGTTTCGGATCAGAATGTTTCCGACGATCGGCCCGTTGCCGTGGCTCAGCACCACGGTGACCCCCTCGTGGATCAGCCGCGCGATCGGCTCCATCGTCACGCGGGTTATCGCAAGCTGCTCTTCGAACGTGCCCGTCCCGCGGGCGGGCAGAATGGCATTCCCGCCGAGCGTGATCACGGCGGACCGGGGTAGCTTGTTTGCGCGCGGCTCGACTTCGCGCGGCGTCATCCGTCAGCGCGCGGCCCGAATCTGGCTCTGGACCCAGGCGCCGATGCGGCGGAGCGCCTCGCGTATGTTCTCGACCGAGTTGGCGTAAGAGAAGCGCATGTAACCCTCGCCGTGCGAGCCGAACGCGGTCCCGGACAGCGCCGCGACGCCGGCCTCCTCGAGGAGGATCCGCTCCGCGTCGGCGCTCGTCATCTGGAGCGCCTGAATATTCGGGAACACGTAGAAGGCGCCCGCCGGCTTCAAACATCGGATCCCGGGGATCGCGTTCAAGCCCTGGACGATCTCGTCGCGCCGCCGATGGAACTCGGTGACCATGCTTCCGACTTCACTCTGGGCCCCGCCCAGCGCCACGATCGCCGCCCGCTGCACGAACGAGGTCGCGCAGGAATAGACGTTCGTGGCGAGCCGCGCGACGTGCTTCGCGAGCGTCGGATTCATGATCCCGTATCCGAGGCGCCAGCCGGTCATCGCGTAGGTCTTCGAGAATCCGTCGAGGAGGATTGTCTTCTCGGCCATTCCCGGACGGGTGGCGATCGACTCGTGGACCCCATCGTAGAGAATCTTGGAATAGATCTCGTCGGATAGAACGAAGATCTCGCGGTCGCGCAGCAGTGCGGCGATCTCGTCGAGATCCTTGGGCGTGAGGACCGAGCCTGTCGGGTTGTGCGGCGAGTTGAGCACCACCATCCGCGTCTTCGGCGTGAGCAGGGGCTCGAGATCCTCGGCGCCGACCCGGAATCCGCGGTCTTCGCGCAGCACCATGGGAACGGGCTTCGCGCCGATGAACCGGACGACCGATTCGTAGATGGGAAAGCCCGGATTCGGCACGATGACTTCGTCCCCCGGGTTCACGCACGCCATGATCGCGAACGTGAGCACGGGTTTTCCTCCCGGGGTCACGACCACCTGGTCCGGGGCTGTCTTGAGTCCCCGGTCGCGGGTGATGAAGGCCGCGATCGCCTCGCGCACCTCGGGCAGCCCCGCCGAGGGACCGTAGTGCGTGAACCCCTCGTCGAGGGCACGCGCCGCCGCCGCGCGGATCGAAGCCGGGGTATCGAAGTCGGGCTCTCCGATTTCGAGGTGCACGATCGACCGGCCCTGGGCCTCCAGGGCCCTCGCCTTCGCGAGGACCTCGAAGGCCGTTTCGGTGCCGAGCTGATTCATCCGGTCCGCATATCGCATCGTGTCTCCTAGGGTGACCGATTCAACCTGAGCCAGAGCGTTCCGCTCCAGGGTCTGGCGCCGCCCGAGTCCTCACCCCGCTCGAGCGCGTATCCGAACTGCCAGAGCCGGGGCCCAAACCCACCGCGCGCGGAGACCCAGAGGCCCGGCTTCGATCGCGTTCGCAACGTAGTGTCGCCGGACGGCGTGAGCCCGATGCCCCATGCCGATGCGCCTTTCCGGATCCGCGTCGCCTCGACCAGCAGCGAGTGCCGGCCGAGCTTTCGCATGCGCAGGTCGAGCCTCGAACCGAATGTCGTGCTCGACGCGCTCGATCCGGCGTTTCTGGAGCCGCGTTTCAGCACGTGCACGGCGAGGCTGCGCCGGTCGTCGCGGGCGAGGGTCGCATCGGCGAGCCCGTAGGACTCGAGTGCCGTGGGCCGATTGCCCACGCGCCCGAGGCCGGCGGTCCCCACTCGCAGCCGCAGGGGCGCGCCGTCGCCTCGCGACCTCGTCACCTCCAGCTCCAGGAGCCCGTCGTCGGCCGTCGCGTTGCCCGACCAGGAACGCCACGTCACGCGGGCCCGCGAAGCGGAGCCGATCGTTTCCGCGCTCAGCTCTGCGGCAACCTGCCTCGCCGTCCAAGAGCGATACCGCCAGCGCGCGGAGAGAAACGCGTTCCCGCTCCGTCTCCCGACTTCCGCTAGGAGCGCGCGTCCATCACGGCAGTCGAGCGCTTCCAGCGCCACGTTCCCGCTTTGGGCTCGTCGTACGACGGTGATCGAGCCGCAGCGCAAAGGTGGAACCGAGGCCCCGCCCCCAGCCGTCTTCGTCTCCGCATCCGCGGCCCGGCCGCGCAAGTCCGCGCCGAACGCCGCCACGGCGCGGGTTCGCCCCCATGCAGCCCCTAGCCCCACGCCCCCGATCGGCTCGCGGGTCTCGCTTCGGAACCCGGCGAACGCCCAGATCGCCTGGGGCCCGTTCCACGTGAATGCGCCTCCGTCGAGCGCTCCGGCCGAAGCGCCAAGCGAGGGCTGTGCGCGCGCCGTGCCCGTCCTCGGCCCCAGCAAGCGGCGGCCGCCCCGCGTGATGCGCATCGCTTCCGCGAATAGCGCGGGGCCGCGCGTCACGCTCACCCGGCCTCCAGCCAACACGAGGCGCTCCCCGCCGACCGTCAAACGGGCTCCCGGCCTGAACCGCCGCTCGTCCACGAGGAAGCCAAGCTCGCCGCGCGCGCCCCGGCGCTCATCGAGCACGCCGATCCGCCGCAGCCGAAACTGCCCGCGGGTGACCGCGCCCCGAAACAGCGCGCAGGGCCGCAGGGGCGCCCGCTCCTCCTCCAAGGGCTCTGTGGTCTCGAGATCCTCTTCCGGGGCCGGCAACCACGCATCGCCGCCATCCGTGGAATCCGGCTCCGCCGGCGCCTGGCTCGCCCCATCCAGAACAGCCGCATCCGCCGCCGCGCATCTCACCGACGTCGCCATCAAGGGCATGCCGGCGGCGAACACGAAGCACAGATGCCTTGAAAATGGCGCGAGCCGAGTGCGCCGGCGCATGATAGCAGAGGGTCCCGGGGGCAACAACGCCGCCATGGACCGCCGCGATCGAGCCCGGCGCGAGCCTCGCAACGATGCGACAAACCCAACAGCCCAGGCGATTTCGGTGGAAGTGACCTCGCCGATCGAGTATAATACTTCACGCCGCTTCCGAGTGGCTGTCGCGGTCGGGGAGCGGATGTCGCAAACATCCAGCATGCGAGGTCTCCCCGAGGCGACATGCCCAGCCCGTGCCGGTCTGCCGTCAGATGTCGCGCCGTGCCTGGCCTGTCCTTCGCCCCGGAGCGCCCTCGAGATCGGGCATCGATTCGAATCCACCTTCTTTCCGCACCAGTCGATCGATCCAGAAGGAGCTCCCCTATGCGACGTAGTGCTACTGCGCTGATCGTGTCTCTCTTTCTCTCGGCATCCCTCTCCGGCGGCTCTGTCGCCTCCTCGAGCGTGCCCGCGCCGTCCGGTGAGACGGTCCTCCCGGGTGTGGTCCCGACCCAGATCCCCGAGAGCGGGCCCGAAGTCGGACAGCCCCCGGCTCGCGCTGGGCGTTCGATGCGTACGGCTGCTACCGGAGAGACGGTCTGGGTTTTCATCGACAGTCTCGAGACGCGCACGAGCCCTAACAACGAGGGAGGGTGGACCCACTACGACGCTTCCGCGAAGCCGACCGCGTGGCACATCGATACCTTCCTCGGGTGCCAGAACCATTCGTGGTGGTGCGGGGTCATCGACTCTTCCTGGATTTACGACTCGAATCGCGCCGGGTACGACAACGACTGGACTCAATACCTCCAGAACTCGTTCCCCTCGAGCGCCGCACCGGCGGGAAGCCAGGTCACGATCAGCTTCAGGCACCACTTCGACGCCGAGCCCCTTTATGACTTTGGGTACGTCGAAGTGAACGATCTCGATAACAACTGGCAGCAGCTCGCTTTCTTCACGGGAAAGGTTCCGAATAGCTCCCTTTGCGACACCTTCACGGTGAACGTTCCAGATTCCATCGTCGCGAAGTGGCGCGCTGGGAACGACGGCACCGGCACGAACCCCCTTCCGGTGCCGTTCCGGTTCAATTTCACGAGCGATATCGGCTATTCCTCGGCGGACGGCCTTTACAACGGAGACGGCTGGATCATCGACAACGTCACCGTCAAGTCGGGCTCGAACGTCATCTTCTCCGACAACGTGGAAAACGGGATGGGTAACTGGCAGCGGTCCACGTTCCCCGGCGTGGGCGACTTCTTCTACCTCCAAAGCAACGTCCTGACCGAGGACGTGTGTTCCTCGAATCAATCGAAGGTCTGGACCGACTGGAACCAGGCCACCCTGACCCTGGTTCCCCGTCTGGACAACTTCGTCGTGACCCCACCGGTCGCGACGAACCGGGCGAGCACGGTCTTTGTCAATTTCGATGTCTACCGAAACCTTCCGCTCAACTCGTGCTTCTACTACCACACGAATTTCCGAACGAAGAACATCGGTGACGCCCAGTGGGGAAACTGGATCGACCCGACTTTCTTTGTTTATTACGGGGGAAACAAAGACTGGATCCGCCAGGCGATCTCGCTGCCTGGGGCGGGCGGCAAGGATTCCGTGCAGGTGGAGTTGGGCCTCCGGGATTACGCCATCGTCTTTTGCGGCGGCAACTCGTCCTCCTCCAACACATATGGGTTGTTCGACAACGTCGCGATCGGAGTAATCGGCCAGACCGGCCCCGGCTTCATCGTGCGCGACATAGACCTTTTCAACGACACGTTCCAGACGACCCCGTTCTTCCGAGACGACAACTTCAACAGCCCGCTCGGTGACACCACGGTCGTGCAGGTCAGCGCGTCGCACGGGTACAAGAACGGCTTCATGTATTACAGATTTAATGGCGGGTCGTTCAACTCGGTCCCACTCCAGCACGTGGCGCCGGCGCTCCCGACCCATTTCTTCGCCGACGTTCCTCCCGGGAGCTACCCGGCAAACACGACCCTGGAGTATTACTTCGCGGCGACGGACAGCCAGAACGTCACCGCCTATTTCCCGGTCGACGCGATCACGAACCAGCGCTATCGCTCGGCTTCGATCCTGCCTGTGAAGACGGCCATCAATCTGCCGATGGGGTGCAGCGACAGCCTCGCCTCGATCCTCTTCGTGAATCACTTCTCGGGGCGCGAGCCGCAAGCGTACACCGCGTCCGCGCTGACCGCGCTCGGGTTCAAGTACGACACATGGGATGTGAACGGCCCGACGAGCGGAATCGGAAACTGCCTCGGCGGCTCCGACCCGACCGATATCCAGTACCACTGGCCGGTGACGGACGTCGGCAAGCTGCTTCAGTACTCCACGATCATCTGGCACTCGGGGGATCTCTCCTCGTTCACCATCACGCCTCAGGATCAGGCGGTGATCCAGTCCTGGATCCAGCAGCCGGGGAAGGACCGCAACTTCTGGATCTCCGGGGACGACGTTGGCTACGATCTCATGGCAAACAGCGGCGCGAATAACTACAACGGCTTCCTGGGGTTCACGTGCGGCGTGCTCTGGCTGCGGAACAACTGGGAGAACACCCCTCAGGACACGCTCCATCCGGTCGTGAAAGGGGTGCCCGGGGGTCCCGCGGCGGGGCGGTTCATGCACCTGAACGGGGGTTGTCCCATCATCAATCAGTTTGATCTGGTCACACTTTCCTCGGCCGCGAACCAGGGCAAGTCGGGCAACCTGCTCACGTACCCCAACAGTTTCGCCGCCGCGACGCGTTACGCCACCGATTACAACACCTTCAGCCCGACCGACAGCGCGAGGTCCGTCTTCTGCGGGTTCGGCTTCAACGCGATCGAGGAGGGGGGCGAAAGGCTCCAGCTCACGAACGCGATCGTCCACAACTACTTCAAGGAAAACGCCTGCTACACGGCTACGGGGGTGGAGGAGGGATCGGGTGAGGAAGCTCCGACGTTCCGGAGCAGCCTCGGGCAGAACATGCCGAACCCGTTCAACCCCGAGACCGCGATCCACTACTCTGTGGCGCGCGCGGGCCAGGTTGATATCCGCATCTACAACGTAAGCGGGGCCCTTGTGCGCACTCTGGTGAGTCACGTTCAGCCTCCCGGCGAGTACGTCGCGCGCTGGAACGGGGCGGATGATCAGGGGCACCAGCTCCCGAGCGGAGCCTACTTCTACGTGCTCGATACGAAGGGATTCCGGGCTTCGAAGAAGCTGATCCTCCTCCGTTAGCGCGCCTCGCTCGCGGTGGAGCTTCGAAGACTCGCGGGGGCCCGCCTTCTCGGCGGGCCTCCCCCTTTTCCCGGACGCGAGGCCCAAACGAATGCCCGTGATCGTTCCCCCGAACGCGTAGTCGAGCCTTCCCCAGGACGCCTCGATATTCCCTGTCCTCACTTCGAGCGCCGCCCCGATCCTGCCGGGGGCCGAGCCGCGTCCCAGCCTTAGGCGCAACGCCTCCCCGAACGGAACCTCGAGCGCCATGCGCGGGCCATGGGTCCCGTCCGGCTGCCAACGGTCCACGATCGCTACGCGCGCTGATCCCGCGCTAAGCGAGGCGCCCAGCTCCAAGGCGGCGCGGACGGCCCCCCGCTCCAGCGCTCGGGTTCTCAGAATCCGGTCGCCACCGATCCACACATCCAGCCGCCCACCCGCTGCGCCGCGGGCGCATCCGCCGAGCGCCCAGCCACCCCAGGCTTCCGAGCCCTCGGGGAGAAAATCGAGGCGCTCCACGCGGAGGGCCAAAGCGATCGGGCGTGCGGCACGTTCCCTGACCTCAAGACGGACCGACGACTCGCCCGTCCCCGGGCCGGAGAGCGCAGCGTATTCAAGGCGGAACGCATGAGTCTTTTGCTGCAGGGAGATGTCGAGCTGGTTCAGCGACAGGGCATCGGCGCCGAAGGGGGACGCGCGGGTTGCCCCAGCGCGCCACGAAAGTCCGGTCATGCCAGCCGACGCGGAGTCTGCGGGATCACCTGACGCCTCCGGGCTGGAACCACCATCGAAAGTGCGCCATGCGCCGTCGGTGGAAGCGGTGCCCAACGCGTCCGGGCTGGCGTCCCGGAGCTCGAACGCTGCCCAGGCGTGGGGCAACGGCACCGCCGCGCTCCACAGGAGAAAGGCCGCGACGAACCTCATCGCGTCCACCGATCCACCACGGAGAGGGTAAGGGCTGCGCTCCTGATCGGCTCGCGGTCGTCCGGAATCGTTTCGGCCCGCACGATGTAGATCCCGGCCGGCACGGGACTACCCTGGTCGTCGCGGCCGTCCCAGAGAAACGCTCCTTCACCCAGGATTCGCTGCCCGTCGACGAGGAGCCGCCGCGGGCGGCCCAGGAGGTCGTGCACGAAGACGCGGACCCGGCTCCCGCGCGCCTCCTCGCTGAATCGCAACACGACCGGGGCGGCCGGCAATCCGGGCGCCCGCCGAACCACGCGCGCGCTTGCGATGAGAAGCGAGCCGCGGCGTCCCACGCCCGTACCCGGGGCCGGGGCCTGAATGGAGTTCGGCCGAGCCGGCGTTCCCGATCGAGGGTCGATCGATTCCGTCCAGGAGCTCGCCGACGCGCTGGGGAGCATCGTCCCGAGGCGCTCGAGCGATCCGTCTCGCGCGGTGTACCCCGCGCGATAGGGGACGACATCGGATGGCGTGCCGGACGCATCCACGACGCGCACACGGTCGGCGAAACCGTCCTCGCCGTCGGCGTCGTTGAGGGCCGCCCAGCCTCCGAGGCATCCTAGGACCGCGCTGTCCGGCAGCGAGTAGCTCCTGCGCAACATCTCGGGGGACTGCGCGATGACAATGATCGCCCCCGCGTGAGCCGGGCGCGGTGTCGGCCCCCGATCGATCGCGTAGGCGCGGCCGCCCGCGTCGGAAAGCGCGAAGAACCCGACGTCCGCGACCTCTTCACGAGCCATCACCTCGACCCATTCCCCCGCCCCTCGATCCCGGAACGCGATTTCGTTCACGACGAGCGGGCCGGCCGTCGACCGCGCCTCAAGGAGCGCGGTGTCCGCGACGGCGGACCCATATGTGAATGGCTCAACGCCGAGATCGCGCAGGTAGAGCCGGAGACCGAACCTCCCGGGCGGAGGCGTGAAGAGCGCGCAGTGCACGCTCGCGCTTTCTCCCGGAGCGACGGTGGAGCCTGGGCTGATCCCCACCGGCGCGGCGGACCACGGGCTATCCGGCCTGTCCCCGACGCGCACGACAACCTCGGCTTGCCATCGAGCCGCCGGGACCAACTGGCGCCCGAGGTTCTTCACGGTCGCCCGCAAGGTCGCGACATCCCCGGGCCATGGCACATCCGGCACGAGACGGGCGCTTCCGCGCGTGAAGGAGAGCCGGATGTCGGGATGGTTCGCGAGCCCCGGCGTGGGGCTCGGTTCGGGCGCCCAGTCCGCCGCGTTCCACTGGGTGTCCACACCGTCCGCAATCCGAGAGAGAGATTGTCCGGAGGATACGTCCGCGGCGGGCGCGCCCTCAAAGAGCTCGCGGGCGGTGAGCGTCCCGTAACCCAGGAGGTCGAGCACGATGCCCGCGCGGGTCAGACGAATCGCGTCCGGACCGTTCTGGAGGGGAGCGAGAAGGGAAGACCCCGGGATCAGAAACGCGTGCCGGGGAGACACCGAATCGCCGACCGCGCCCACGTAGACCGGGGTCCAAACCCCCGGTCGTGAGCCGTCGCCAGACTCCACCGCGATCCCGACCAGCGAAAGGGCGACGGTGTCCGGATTCCAGAGCTCCACGAACTCCGATCCCTCATCGATCCCCTCGGGGTCGTACAACACCTCGTTCAGGAGGATTTCGGCGTCGGAACGCGAAACGTGCGCGGCGAGCAAGACGAGAGCGGCGAGACAGAACGCGGGCTTGCGCCCGAACATGCGCGGCATGGGATTCCCCCTTGAAGAGGAGGCGGGGGGAGTGTCGGTAGGATCGGCGGCGCTCGGGGAGCGCCCTCGCTCTCGGGGTACGTTGGAAGCCGGCGGGTCGGGTGACGCCCTAAAGCAAATGGAACCTCTTCCGCAAAACCCATTCCGCGGTCGCACCGAGGACGAGCACGAGGAAAAGCGGGACGTTGTGGAAAATATCCAGCTCGATGATGCGAGCCCTGGCGATGTCGGGCGAGCGCAGCCTCGCGAGAACCGGTCCCGAGCGGGCAAGGGGCGCGGCAACGCCTCCCGAGCGCGAGGCGAGCCGCTCGAGCACGGAAGGCTCCGCGCCAAGCGATTCAAATTCGACTCCCTGCTCACCCACCGCGACCTGAAGGCTGTCGGTGCCCACCAATCGGCCCGCGCGCTCCACGCGCCCCACGAGCCAATAGACCCCCTCCGGAAGCGCGATGGAGCCCGCGAAATCGCCCTGGATCGAGGCGCTGAGGCGCCCTTCACCGGCTACACCGCCGGCGCTCCGCCGCGCCCGCACGGTCGCCCGCGCCCCGGTGCCGACGGCGCCGTTCGCGAGCGCGAGCCGCACCGGGACCGCTCGCTCGGCCGGCGTCAGGTCGGGAGCGGAGATCCGAACCGGCCGGTCGTCCGCGCTCTGCGAGAGCCAGGCGTTGAGCCCTCCGAAGAAAGACGGCTCGATGCCGGCTCCGCCCCCCAGCCCGGCCGCCGTCAGGCCCCAGCGATAGACGCCCGCCGCGTTCAATACAGCGACACGGCCGGATCCGACCCGTCCGGCCAAGAGAAGTGGCGTGGTTTCGGTTCCGTAGCGCGCCTCGAGGAGGGGCGTGAGGGCACTGCCTTTCAGGTTCAGGATGAGCGGCGACTGAATCGGCGGGAGCGAGCGCCAGGTGGCGACCGCGGTGGCGGCGTCCCCCCCGAGAAGCGAGACTTCGTGCGCCCTGCCGGCTTGAGACAGCTCCACCCCCGTGCTGGGCCCGGTCGCTCTGCCGAAGTCGCGCCACTCGAGGCCAAGAGCGTTCGTGAGAGGACCCGGGGCCGGGGGCCGATTGACCGGGTCGATCCAGAACAGCACGCCCCCTCCGCGATTGAGAAAACTTAGAGCCTCCGCGCTCCGCTCCGGGGTGAGCGTGCGGGAGTCGAATCGAAGGACAAGGACGTCTGCGTCGCGCAGCGCCTGCGCGAAGCTCTGTGGCGCGCCACCGGGGGCTCCAACGGAGGAGGATCCCGACGGAGCCCATCGCTGGATGGCCCAGGACGTGTCCTCCTCCACGCCGCGCGCGAAGGAGCGAAGGTCCCAGTCCCATGCCGTCGCCACAAGAGGTACCAGGCGTTTCGCCGGGCGTGCGGTGACCGCGATCAACCTCCTCTTGTTCTGTGTGATGGGATCCCCGGGCAAGCTGTCGAGCTTCACCGCGAGGAAATGCTTACCGCGTTCTCCGAGGGTGAAGGGGATCGTGACACGGCTCACCGAGCCGGGTCGCTCCAACGCGAACGAAGCGCGGCCCAGCTCCCGCGAGCCCTCGCTCAGGCGCGCGACCCCACGCGTCGCGGGGCGAGCCCCGTGGCGGACCGTCACGGAGAGCGTCGCCGGCCGACCGATGACGACCTCGCTCGGAGCATCGATCCCGCCGATGCCGGCCGTGGGAGGATCGCCTGTTGAGCCCACGACGAGCGCGAAGGCGGGTACGGTCGATGCCAGGGCGCGCTCCGGGTCCTCCCCGCGATTCACCGCGCCGTCGCTCAAGACAAGCATCGCCGCGAGCGAATCCGGATCCAGGCGGTCGAGCCCCTCGCGGATCGCATCCCCAAGCGCGGTCTCCCCCGCACCGCGCGTTTGGGTCGCGGCTTTCCACGACGAAGGTTTTCCAATCGGCCCCAACGAGGCATCGAAAGGCGCCAGCCGCACGTCGTACCGTCCCGAAAACCCACTCGCGATCGCCGTCGCGGCGCTGTCCACAACCTCGCGCCGCGTTCGTCCCGCCGAGTCGCCGTCCCGGACCTCCATGCTTCCGGAATGGTCAACCAGGATGAGCATCCGGTTCCGTTCGCGTGCTGCGCTCGAATACCGAACCACCGGGGCGAGCGAGGCGAAGAGGAGCGCCAGCAGCGTGGCGGTGCGGACGGCCGTGAGAATCGCGCGGCGTCGCGGGAGGAGCGCCGGATACCGCGTGAGATAGAGCGAGAGCCCGAGAGCAAAGGCCGCCGCCAGGAGTACCAGCGCGACGATGTTGGGCGATGACGAGAGTGAGAAATTCAAGAGTCGAGTCTCGGGAGAATCGGAATCCCGATGGGTTCCCTAACGGGCTCAGTGTTGTGAAGGCGGGGTCGAGTCACGGGAGATTGCGGCTGCGCTGCAGGAGGCCGTGACTCGAAGGTAGTGTGTCGAGCGTTTCCGGTCAAGCCGGAAAAGTGAAGGCCCCGCGTCTCGAGAGGCGCGGGGCCGAGAAACCTACGTGTCAGCTTCTGGTCGGGCTCGAGCTGGCCGTCGGGGCGTCTCCCTTGGCGAACGCTTCGCGGCGCTCGCGCGTGTCGAGCTCGAGCTTGCGGAGGAGCACGTAGAGCTGAACAGGGTTCATCTCGCGCCCGCCGCGCTCCGGTTTCCGCAGATCCTTCTGGATTCTCATGAGGCCGTAATCGGGGTGCTGGCGGACGATCTCGCGCACGAGGTCCTCGTCGGAAAGAACCGTCTCGCTACGTTGTGAGCCATGGGACTCGGTTCCCGAATGAGGCGCCCCTGCGACAGCGCCCGGAATCGTGGAGGTATTCGCCGGCACGATCGGTCCAAAGGAGGCGACCGCGAGGTCGGCGTCCGTATACGCCTGCAAGATGTTCTCGAACTCGAGAAGGTCGAAGACCTCCTTGACGTCGGCAGCCATCCCGGCGAGCTTCAGGTCTCCGCCGTGCTCACGGATTTCGCGGATTTCGCTGATGCGCTTGGAGACGCCGCTCCAGATCGGGGCTCGTCGTGGTGTCCACGTAGCCGGAGACGCGCAGAATCGACACCCCTTGGTTTTTGGACGCCTCTTCGACGTAGACGTCGATTCCCTTCATTCTCCCCCTCCTTGTCCTTCTGGAGCGCGGTCGGCCCGGGCAGCCCCCGAGAGCGCCTGGGCCAGCCTTGCCATACGTCTATCGGTTCCGTTTTGGGCGAACTCGAGCCTTTTTTCCTTCGTGTTAAGTCCGTGGCGCCTTAGCGTTGCGTAGACAGCGGCCGGGGTCAAATTGGGGCCCGAGCGGCCCGTCGCGCGGAGCAGCTCCGCGACCCGTTTGGCCCCCATGAGAGGCTCCGCTTTCACGAGCGAAAGGATGGCCGCCTCTTCCTCGAGACTCGCCCTCGCGAGCCCTGAGCGGGGGCGAATGCTCTTCAAGCCCTCCTCCCCTCCGACTTCGGCCACCCGGCGGCGATAGCGGTAGTACGTCGACTGCGCCACCTGCAGCCGGTCACACGCTTCGGCGACGGGCACACCCTCCTGCTCGACGAGCCGGAAAAGCTCGCGCCGCGTCGACTCGATGCGCTGTTCGGGCTGCACCTTTTCCTTGATCGCGACCAGCGTGATGTCGTCGTTCTGGAGCGCGCCCGCGGTGAACTCATGGATCTCCCGGTCCAGCGCTTCCGAGAACTCCTGCGCGGTGAGATGCGCGTGCCTTTTGATCGCGCCGAGAAGCCTCGCCTCGCCGAACTGCTCCCGATTGGGATTCATGGCCTCGGTGATTCCATCGGTGTAGATCACGATCATATCTTCCTGCTTGAGCGTCAGCCGCTCGACGCTGATGGTGCGGCGGAAGAGATCCGCGTCCGGCGCGTCGATCCCCACGGGAATCCCTTTCGGTTTCAAGAAGTAGGTCGCGTCCGACTCGCCGCGGTAGAGGATCATCGGATTGTGCCCCGCGCTGGCGTAGGTCACGACGCGGTTCACCGAATCGAGCACCACGTAAAACATCGTCACGAACATGCCCTTCTTCATGTCCTCGGTGACGAACGTGTTCATTCGGGCCATGACGTCCGATGCGGACCGATTCCCGCGCGCCTCCATGCGGAGAGCGGTCCGGATCATCGTCATGACGAGCGAGCCGGGGACTCCTTTGCCCGACACGTCCGCGACCACGACGCCCACCGTCCGCTCGTCGACTTGCACGAAATCGTAATAGTCCCCTCCGACCTCCTTGGCCGCGCGGTAGAGCGCCCCGATCTCGTAGCCCTCCAGCTCCGGCACGCTCCTGGGAAGGAGGCTCTGCTGGATCTCCTGCGCGACCTGCATCTCCTTCTGGAGCCGCTCCTGTTCGACGAGATTGCCCTGCGCCGCGCGGAACTTGGCGGTGATCTCGTTGAACGCGCGCGCGATCTCGTCGATCTCCTCGTTCCCGGAAGCGCCCACATCGGCCACCATCGTTCCTTCGCCGATCGCGCGCACGCTGTCGGAGAGCGCCTGGATCGGCCGCACGAAGATCCCGATCAGGATCATCGAGAGAACGCAGCCGAGAAAGAGCGTGAGAAGCGCGATCCCCGCAAGCTCGGCGCGCGCCGCCGCGATTCGTGCGCCGATCACCTGCTCGCTGATGCCGATCTGCACGTAGCCGATCACGGTCGCGAGGGCTTTCCCCGTTGAGCCCGCCCGCACGGGCTCGACGATGGTGCCGACCCCGTTGTTCACGAGGTAGCGGGGGGGCGCCCACTGGTTGCCGAGGCCCGCTCCGGATCCCTGCCGGAGCCCGCTCCGCTCCGTGGTGAAGAGCTCCTCGAATCGGTTGCTGCCCCATACGCGCCCGGCCGTGTCGAGGACCCGCGCCGACACGTATTCCGGGTTCGCCCGGAGCGCGGCGCGGATGGACTGGTTCAGGAGCGTCTGCTCGATCGACATCGGTTCGGGCCGCGAGAGCACCTCGGCCGCCGGGAGCGCGAGCCCGCGCGCGACGCTTCGGGCATGCGATATCGCTTCTCCCTGGATGCTTTGCATCTGCCGC
Organism: Candidatus Eiseniibacteriota bacterium; assembly: GCA_005893265.1. Classification (GTDB taxonomy): domain Bacteria; phylum Eisenbacteria; class RBG-16-71-46; order SZUA-252; family SZUA-252; genus WS-7. The sequence continues at coordinate 44,356 of VBOX01000087.1, forward strand.
GCGTGGATCACGCCGAAGGCAACCGCGACGAGGAATGTCATCGCGCCGAACGCCTGCAGGGTGTAGGCGAAACGGAGCGAGCGGGGACGCCCGCCCCCTCCGACCCTCCGACGCCCTCGCCCGAGGCGCTTTGACATCGTGAGGACGTTTCCGTCCGGGCCCCCGCGATAGCGGACGTCGTCCATGAGCTGATTCATCAGGAAGACGCCGAGCCCGCCGCGCTTCCTCGTCTCCACGTACATCTTGAGATCGGGGCTCTTGACGTTGCGGAGGTCGAAGCTCTCGCCCTGGTCCCGGATCTCCATGGAGAACTCGCGCTGGTTTCCCGTCACCACGACTTCGATGAAGCCGGTCTTCCCCTTGTAACCGTGCTTCACGATGTTGGTGCAGGCTTCGTCTACCGCGAGCTTCGTGTTGGCGAGGATCTTTCCGGGTATCTGAATCTTCTCGCCGACGTCCTGGATGAAGTCGCGGATCTCGGCGAGATGGCGGTCCTCGGCAGGAACCTGGAGCCGGAAACGGCGGGTCGGTCCAGCCCTGGGACTCATCGACGCGTCCCGTCGCCGCCTGCGGTCATCGGCGCGCCTCCGACTTCATCCGCTCCCTCGCTTCGAGCACGTTCCGCCGGGCGCTCTCGTTCAGAGGATCGAGCAGGAGGATCTGCTCCCAGTTCCGGAGCGCCTCGCGGTAGTCGCCCGCGGTGAACGCCTCCATGCCCTTGATGTAGAGCTGCTTGATCCGCGCATCGAGCTCGGGCTTGGGCGTCGTGAGCCTGCGCTGGATTCGGTCGCGCCAGTCCCGCGCTTCGGGGCTCGTGGGATCCAGCGCGAGCGACCGTTCGACCGCCGCCTTCGCCTCCGCATACCGTCCTTCCGCGAACGCCCGCGCCACCTCGTTCAGTGCGCCGAGAGCGGCCAGCTTCCGGCTCAAGGTCTGCGCTTCCGATGCGCTCTTGCCGAGCGAGGTCTGGAGAGCGTCCCACAGGGTTCGTGCGCGCGGATCGTCGGGCTTGAGCCTCAGCGCGAGCGCCACCTGGCCCGCGGCGTCGAGGAGTCGCCCTCGTGCCTGAAGCGAGTCGGCGCGGGAGAGCGCGCGCTCGGCGGCACGGTCGCGCGCGGCGGCGACGTCCCGGACAAGGGCCGCGAGGGTGTCCTGGGACGCGCCGTCCGAGCCGCCCCCCGTTGAGATCCCGCGCAAGAGACCCGCCGCTTCCTCGGCGTCCCCCCGCGAGAGCGCCTGGCGGGCCATCTCCGCGAGCGTTGACCTGAGCCGCCGCCCGCTCTCCGAGGCGATCGCCGCCTGGGCGTTCCGCTCGATCTCGACACGCGCCCGCCCGGCGCGCTGGCTGTAGCTCGGCTCGCCGGGATCCGCGCGCTGGAGAACCTCCCAGAGCACAAGCGCGGTCTCCCAGTCACCCGAGCTCTCCGAGGTGTCCGCCTTCTTGCGGTCGCGTGCGATCTCGCCCGCGCGTTCCGCGCGGATGGAATCCTCCGCCGCCCGCCGAAGCTCGACCATGCGGCGCGATTCGTACTTGCTGATCGGCTCGCCCCACGCCATGCGCACCGCGAACTGCTGGGTCGCCTCGACGCTTCCGCTCTGGTAGGCGTAGTCGAAGCCGTAGCGCCGGAAGCGGAACCCTAGGCCGAAAATAGGATCCCCGTTCGAAATCCCGGCGCGAACGGCGCCCAGCCCCGCGCGCGTGAACTCGAGGCCGACGCGCGGCTTCATCCCTTCCCTCCCGCGGGTCCCGACGTCGAGCACGACCCTTCCTGCGCTCATTGGGTTCAGGCGCCATTCGGGGCTTCCGAGCCCTAAGCGGAACGATCGGTCAAGCGTCGAAGACGCACCGCCCAGGTCGAGCGAGCCCGCGACGACGTTTTGCGCCGACACGCCGACTTGACCACCGCGGAGCACGGCCGGGCGGTAGAGGAAGCCCACGTCGAGCGCCGGGGCCGAAGCCGAAACGTCGCCGAGCGACTGGCCCAAGATCTTGAAGGTGAGCCCGCCCCAGATCGGCCCGCGCACGCGTCGCGCGACGCTGGCGGCCGCCGCCGTCTCGCGGTAGACGATCGAGCCGAGCGGCCGGTTCCCCGCGTCGTAGGCGTCGATTCCGCCGGTTCCGATCCGCGCAAAGCCAAGACCGACGCCTCCCAGGCCAGGAACGGGATAGGAGACGGCGGCAAGGTCCCAGGTCGTGGAGAACTGGAGCATTCCGTGGTGGACCAAGAAGGAGCGCTCATCCTGCGCCGCCAGGCCGGCCGGGTTCATGTAGATCGCGAGCGGATCGAGCGCCACGCCCGTGAAGCCGCTCGCGGCGCCCGTGCTCGGCCAGCCCGCCGGCGTGGAAAGAAGGTCCGACGTCCCCGCGGTCTGGCCCGCGGCGCGCGCGCGCGTCCCGAAAAACGCGGCGAGGAGAAGCGACGCGGCGCAGATGGCACGGATCAGCCGCTGGGCGTTGATCCGGCGAAGTTGGCGGCGCAGGACGCGCCGGTTACGGAAGCATCGCCGCATTCTCATCGCAGCACCCCCACCTTGACCTGCTCGCTCACCCCCGGTCCTTCGATCCGGGCGACGTAGACACCGGGGCGCACGACCTCCCCTTTGCCGTTCCGTCCGTCCCAACGCACTTCGTTCAAGCCGCTCGCGCCGCCCACCCCTCCCGAAGGGAGCGACAGCTCCCGCACCAGGTCGCCAAGGAGCGTGTAGATGGAAACCTTGACCGAAGCGTCCTGGCCAAGAACGTAGGAGAGAAGGACCGCTTCGCTCCCGGCGTGGAAGGGATTCGGATAGCCGTGCGGCCGGTCGAAGAACGTGATCTCGCGGGAGGCGAGCGCCGTGAATGGAAGCCCGCCGCCCCCCACGATGGGCACACGGGTCCCGGTGAGCCCGTCCAGGGCCACGAGGTCGTTCGCCTGCGCGACCTGGAGCGCGACGCGGACGGCGGGCGAGCCAGGGCGGAACGCGACATCGACGAAGAGCGATTCCGGCCCGTTCGTCATGATGAGCGGCTGGGTAAGGCTGAGCGTGAAGGGATTCGGCGCGCCCGGAGGCGGCGCCCCTTGCGCGAGGAGCGCGCCCACGCGATCGCGGAGCGAGATCGAGGACACCGAGGACGCGGGCGGGAGGCCGGTGGAGCCGTCCGCGACGATGGTGATCGCGACCGACGTCAGCGAATCCTTCGTCGAAACGCCGGTCTGGACGAGCGGCAAGAGCTCGAGCCCCCACGCGCGGATCGGCGGCCCGCCCCGCGCGAGCTGGACCGGCACGGCGGCGTCGAGGCCGCGGACCTGGATCGCGGCGAGCTGCCCGAGCACGGTGAGCTCGCTGTCGGGAGAGGTAGCGGCGGCGCTCGCGGCCAGCGCCCATTCGGTCCCGCCGATCGCGAGGTCCACCCGATAGGGCTGGCTCGCCATCGCCGCGGGGACGAGAACACCCGGGAACACCAGCGCGGCCTGGGTGCTCGGTGCGAGCAGAAAGGCGGGGCCGGAGGCGAGGCCGGTCATGACCTCGCTGCCGTCGCTCAAGGTGAAGCGCGTCTGGGCGGGATCGATCACGAAGGGGGACCCCCCGCTGTTCTGAACATCGAGGGTGAGATCCACCGTCTGGCCCGGACGTACTTGGCTCGGCGCGGTCGAGCGCCCGACGAACTGAAGCAGCGCCGGCGGCATCGCGTGGAGCGTGCCCCCGGGGAGGCTCTGGGCGCGCGCGACGCCGTCTTCGATGCCGAACACGTCGAGCGTCGCCGCGGCGTTCCCAGGCGAGGCGGGCGAGCCCAGAGGACCGCCGGTGAAGGCAAGGTTGAGCGACTGGCCCGGGTTCACGGTGGGCGAGGCGCTCAGGGTGCGCGTGACCGACACCGGGGCGCCGAGCTTGAGCACGGTTGCGGGGTCGAGTGCCATGGGCACGTCACCGTCGTTCCGGAGCGTGAGCGACACGGGACGCGATTGCCCCGCGCTCACGGTGTCCGGAGCGAGCGACCCGGCAACCACCGTGAGGAGCGCGGGGTCGAGAACGTCGATGCTGTCGGGCGCCGAGGGAACGGTGTCGGCAAAGGCCTGTCCGGATTCCGTGCCGTCGAGGAAGAGACGCGCGCGGTAGCGCCCCTTGGGCACGCCGACCGCAGGCACCGCGAGCGAGTCGAATGCGAGGGTCGCCTGGTCGGAAGCGAGGACGGCGGTGTTCGCGGATAGCGCCGTCGTGAGCGTCGTCCCGCCCGCATCGAGCTCGAGGCGCGTGGTGTTTCGATTGAGGGTGACCGCCGCGGCGCCCGTGTTCGCGACGCGCACGGTGGGAGCGAACGTCCGCCCGCGCAGGAGACGCTGCGGCGTCCCGCTGCCCGCGACCGCGACGACGCGAGCGGCCGAGATCACGCGGAAGCTGAGCGGGATGGAGTTCGACGCGACCACCGGCGTGCCCGCGAAGGTGACCGTCGCCTGGAGCGTCGAGTTGATCGTCGTCCCGGAAGGGATCCCACCCGACGGCACCGCGACCGGAAACGTGAACCGGGTGGTTCCGCCTGCCGGGATGGTCGTCCCGAGCGGAGGCGTCGGCGCTCCGCTGATGAACGCCCCGGTCGAGTAGCTCAAGCTGCCGCCCGTGATGTCGCCCGGCGTCCCGGATAGATTCGCGACGTCGAAGACCAGTGAGAGGTTCTGGTATCCGAGCGGCGCGGGATCGGGCGAGGCGCTGACTTTGGCGACGCTCAATCCGAGCACGCTCACCTGCGACCCGGCGAGGCTCAGGTAGAAGTCGAAGGCGTCCCCGGTGGCACCCGTGCCGACCGCCCGAAAGCTGGGCGCGTACGCGCCGGGGGTCAGCGCGGCGGGGGCGGCCCCGGCGGCGAACGTCAGCGTCGTCGTGGCGCCCGCACCGATCGCGGCCGTTGAGCCGAGCGCCGCCGTGAAGGTGGTCGCGCCCGAGCCGAACGAGAAGAGGGATCCGGTACCGAGCTGGATCGCGCCCGCGCCCGTGTTCCGCGCCTGGAGCGCGAACGTGACGCTTCCCCCGGGGATCACGGCTCCCGGCGCCAGCGAGCCGGCGACGTAGGCCAGCGAAGGAGGCGGCACGTAGGTGAAGGCGTGGCTTCCCGCGGCGGATCCGGCGCGGGAGGCGGCGGTGAGGGTATCGGGACCGGGCGCGCCCGGAGCGATCAGGATCAAGGATGCCCTGCCGTCCGCGGCCGTCGCCAGGTCGAGGCCCGGGAAGAGCGCGCTGGCGTCCGAGGCGAGCAGGGTCCCCGCAAGCGCGCTCACGCCCACGAGCGTCCCAGCGCTGACGAGGTTCCCGAACGCGTCCCGCACCGGCCCGAGCACGACGGTGGACGCGCTCCTGCCGTCGGCCGTCAAGCTGTCGCGGGTCGCCGCGACGGGGATCGCGCCGGAGGGCGCGGCGGGGGACACCGTCGCCGTGCCGCCGGTCCCGCTGCCGCCGCCTGTGCGGTCGGCCCCGATCGCGAACGACTGCGCCACAGTGTCCCGTCCGGTGGAGACGAACCGGCCCGCGACGAGCGGGCCCGAGGCCGGGCCCCACACGACCGAGCCAGCTCCGCGCATCGTGACCGGCGCTCCGTCCGTCACGACAACGTTCCCGAACGAATCGACGGCCTCCACGAGCACGCTCTCTGGCACACCGGCCGTCCAGCTCAGCGACTTGGGCGACACGCGCAGCGCGATGGTCGCGCCGGGAGCCGTCGCTGCGCGGATCCCGACCGGACCGAGCGAGCCGCCGCTCGCGAAGATCGAATCCGCCGCGGGGGCCGCGTTCGGCGCCCGATAGCGGACCGCGAGCTGGCCCGAGCCGTTCGTGACGCCACCTTGTGACCCCGGACCCCCGGAGGTTGACCCGAGGGATTCGAGAGAACCCATAGCGCTCGGCCCCCCAAGGAACACGGTGAGCGCGAGACCGGAGATCGGATTGCCCTGGCCGTCGCGCGCGGTGACGGTCACGGTTCCGGTTTGTGCCGGGGTGAGCGAGAGCGAGCCGGGGGACATCGTGAGGGCCGCCGGCGGGTTCACCGCGACCGGCCCGTAGGTCACCGAGCGCGGGCCGTCGCTCACGACAATCGTGAGGGGGCTCGCAAGCGTCGGGGTCACGGGAATCGAGGCTGAGCCCGCGGCGAGGATGACCGAGTCGGGGACGGTGGCGCCCCCCGAGGTCACTGTGGGCCGGAGCACGTTCCCGTTCTGGCCGGGCAGGGAGTTCCCGAACGAATCGTGCGCGTTAATCGTCAAAATGACGCCGGAGCCCGCCGTCAAAGGTGGCGCAGGGCCCGCGACCGTGTAGTGGTCGAGCGGTCCTGGCTGGAAGACGATCCCGGGCTCCGCGGCAAGGGGGATCCCCCGTGCCGTGACATGGACGGAACCGGTGTCCGGGATCGTGGCCGTGGCGCGGAAATCGATCCTGCCCCCGGAATCGGTCGCGGAGGCCAGCGGCGTGGTGCTTGCCGATGCGCCAACCACCGTGACCACGACCGAAGCCGCCTGGACGCCGCCGAGAGGATGGTCCTGGCCATCCCGGAGGGTAATCGCCACCACGCTCCCGGAAGCGCCGACCGGAACGGGCGAATCCGCCGTGACGGTCGAACGCGACGCGCTCACGGCCCCGGGTACGAGGCGGATGCCCAGGGTCCCGGTCGAGGAGCCGTTGCGCAGCGCGGTCGCGATGACCTGCGCTGTCCCCAACGAATCACCTCCGAAGAGCGAGAGGGTGATCCCGCCGGCGGAAGCAAGGACCTGGACGCCGGGCGCCGGATCGGCGTCGGCGTTCTGAATCGCGCCGAGCGTGGTCGAGACCGTGTATTTCTCGCCGTTCTCCACCTGGTTGCCGTTCGCGTCGTGGAGGCCCGCCGCACCGAGGGTCAGCGTCGCCAGGCTGTCCGCCGCGAGGGAGTCCGGGGAAGCGGAGAGGGTGATCGCGCCGGAGGGTGCGCCGGCGCGAAGACGAATCGGAGCGGCGCCGGTAGCGCTTCCCCGCTCGGATTGAACCGTAGCCCCGCCCAGGCCGGCCGTGACTCCGACCCTGAGGTAGCCGCGTACGGCACCCGTGGAGTCGGCGAGCAGCTGCGCGCCTCCGGTCCCGGGATCCTGGTCGGTGACCTCGGTGAGCAGGGCGCCGCCGTCGAACGCGAAGCGCTCTCCCAGCGCGACGGCATTCCCGAACGAATCGAGGGCCGCGCCCGAGACGAGAACCGAATCGACCCCATTGGCGACGAGCGTGTCGGGCGTCGCGGTCAGCGCGACCACGGCCGGTACGTTCGGCCCGGTGAAGACAGGCGCGCCGGCCGTTCCGAGGAACGGGGAGTTACCGTTCGCGTCGATGGCGCGGACGCGCCCCTCGGCCGTCGTCCTCTGTGTGTCTCGGAAGCGAAAACGCGCGGAGTCAGAGAACGCCGGAATCGTGATCTCGAAGATCGTGCTCGTGCCCGCGACGCTCTGGAAGGTGGCCGCTGGGCGATCGGTCCAGAGCGTGAGCGTCTCGGGAGCCGGGACCGGGGAACGATTCCCGAACGCGTCTACAACGCGCACGCTGACCGTGTCGGGGACGCCGGCCGTGAGCTTCAAGGTATCGGGCTCGAGCGCGATCCGGTCGGGGCCTCCTGGGGAAACGGCGACGCGATGCCTGCTCGACACGTATCCCGCCGTCGAGTCGATCACGGAAAAGTAGAACGCCCCTGCCTTCCGAGCGAACGCGATGTAGGTAAGGGATGCGGCCGATCCCGGGCCGTCGGTGATCGTGTTCCCGTCCGCGTCCCGCGAGCCCGCGGTTACCGGGAACGCGGTCCCCGCGGCGGCGGACCCGGGCGCGGTCATCGCAAGCCCTGCGTAGGCCCCATGGACCACCGAGATCGCTCCCGTCGAATCGGACCACACCCCGCTGTCCGCGATGGCGTACGCCGTTCCAGGCGTGTCGAGCCTGAGCACCGTGCGGGTGCCGTTGCTCGGCACGGGCGCTCCGACTCCGCCGGTCAGGGTCCAGTTCGCCCGGATCAGGCGCGTCAGGTTCCCGTACTTGTCGTAACCGCGCAGGAAGAGCTGCGTCGAGTCCTGATCGGTCGTGCGCGTCAGGGGGCCGACCACCGCGTTGGCTCCGTCGACGACCTTCGCGGAGGCGACCCGGCCGGGAACCACCGAAACCCACGGGGAGAACTGAATGGCAGCCGGCGATCCGGTCAGCGTGGGATCGCTCCGGACGCGAAAGTAGACGGTGTCCTGCGCCGTCGTCTGGGGGTGCGCCGATGCGTGCCCGCCTCCCGCCCCGTAGATAACACTGACCGACCCGCCCGTCTGAAACGGATCTTTGGGCGGCGCGCCCAGGAGGAGACGAATCGTGTCCCCGACGGTGACCACGGAGTTCACGTAGTTGTCGTCGGTCCAGCTGACATAACCCGGCGAGATCGGGCTCGAGGTCTGCGGCGGGGTCCACCCGGAAGGAATGACGACGTCGACCGACCCGCCCGTGACGGAGAAATCCTCGGTCGGCGCGTATTGAATCGTCCAGATACTGCTGTCCGTCACCGCTACGGGGCTCGGGCCCAGGATGATCGCCGTGCCGGTGCCGGGGCCCGCGAGCGCGGGCCGCGCCAGAGTGAATCCAAGCAACGCCATCGCGACGACCGCCCCGCGGAAAGCGGACGCACGGGTGCGTCGGCGCTTTGTATTCGCGCGGCTCTCGCGTGGCTGGGCTGTTTCCTGCATGGGCCTCGGGTCGATGGGATGTCTCGGCGCTGCGCTCTACCCTTGAATCGCAGAGACTTAGCGCCGGCTTGGACCGCAAGAGGCATGCCACGGATGGGCCCCGCGCTCGCGCCACGTCGGCTCACTAACTCGGCAAGCCGGACCCGTTTGCAAACGCGTCGGTGGCCGCACCTTGCGGCGCCCACGCGGAAGACGGGAGCGTCATGCAGATTGCAAACCAGAATCGAATTTGCCCTGCGGGAGTGGCGGGATTCGAGCCGGCCGGTCGAGACTCAGCCGGGGGGTGTTACCGGGGACCCCGGATCTCGCCGACGACCTTGGCGGGGAGCCCGTCTGGTGGGCGGAGCACCTCGGCAGCGGGGAAGACTTCCTCGACCTCGGGCGCGAGGTTCCGGTTCGCGAGGCCGATGAACACGACCTGGATGATCGTAGCCAGCCCCATGACCCCGAGGCCCACGTCGAATACTTCCTTCAAGCTGCGGCGTGTCGCCTCATTCCACCACGAGAGGCCGAGCAGCAGGAGGCCGAGTAAAACCGAGGTCAAGACCCCGGTTAGTTTTCCGAACAGGGTCGGCTTGATCCGAACGGGACCGTAGAAGAAATACAAATACACCGTCCCTCCGACGAGAAGCGCGTAGCGCGTGAGCATGAGGGCGGTGACCCACCAGGGAACGACCTCCACCGCGAGGAGCGCGATGAAGATCGCGGAGTTGAACGTCACGTCGGTCAGCGGATCCAGGAGGGCCCCGACCCGCGTCTCCACGTGAAGCGCACGCGCAAGGACGCCGTCCAGGACGTCCGTGAGCGCGCTCGCCGCGAAGAGCCAGACGACCGCCTCCCAGCGTCGGTTCAGGATGAGCAGCACGATCGCGGGGATCGATACGAACCGGAGCATCGTGATCGCGATGGGAAGCGGCATCCGGATCACCCGCTGCCCGTCGCGCGAGCTCAGCAGGAGCCCCACGTGCGTGAGAACCCAGAAGGAAATGAACAGGAGCATCACGCTGGAGGCGATCAGGTAATCCCCCCCCACGTCGCGCCCGACATGGACCGAGAGCAGGACGGCGGTCACAAACTGGAGGGCGAAGAGTCCGAGCGCCGTCGCGGCGATCGGCCGCACCAGCTCAGGGTGCTGGGGAAGACCGCGCGACACTCGGGCGAGGCTCACCCGGCAAAAACGCCAGATCGCGCCCAAGGTGTAGCCTTCCCTGCGGATTTCGCGGAGCAGATCGGAGGGCGGCATGGCTGCTACGGTAGGGTTTTCGAGCGTGCCTTGTCTAGGGATTCTGGACTTGTAGCGTAGCCCGCGCCACGAGCCGCTCGTCGCCGTAGGTGTCCTCGGGCAGGCCGTAGGCGTGGATGGTCTCGGGGCGGGCGCGACGATAGAGGAGCTGCGCCTCGAGGCGGAGCGGACCCTTCGCCTCAGGCATCGGGATCTCGAACCGCGATTGCGCCGTGGCGCCGGCCTGGATACGCCGATCCGAAAGCACCTTGCTTGCGTTCCAGGTCTCGGCGGGGTAGACGCCCAGGTCGTTCGCGAGAAGGAGCCCGAAGACCGAGCTGTCCCAATCCTGGAACGGGTCGTTCTCCCATAGGATGTGATCGCCCGTGTCGGTAAGGCGCAACCGAAGCAGAAGCAGGTGCTGGTCGTTCCCGGTCGGAATGGCGTGCCCCGCGCCGACGTTGGTCACGACCGCGAAGCACCGGAGCGTGTCCCCGCTCCGCTTCCCCAAACGTAGCGCGAGGGTCGCCGCGTCCCGGAGGGCTCGGTTCTGCACCGGGCCCGGGAAGGAGTGATCTGCGACCCGCGGCCGGACAGGGCCCATCGATGAGACCCGTCCCGGACCGCCCGGCATGTGGCACTGCTGGCACGTGACGCCCTGCTTCGCGTACTTCGAGCGCTTCCACTCTCCGAACGTGTCGCTGATGAGGACTCCGTTTTGATTCTGGTATTGGTGGCACCCGCCGCAGTAGTCCGATTTGGTGATGAAATCGCTGTAGCCAGACACGTGATCATTCACCTTCACCGCCTGGCGGATCGGCCCGTGATAGGGACCTAGCAGGAGCGTGAAGGGCGGAACCGCCGCGGGCGGCCCCGTCCCGGTGATAGCGTGACAGTAGACGCAGGTCACGCCCTCGGTACTCACGTCACGGAGTTTTTCGAAGTCGTTCGACACGAACGAAGCCGTTTCGTGACATGGGCCGCACTTCACCATGGTCGCGCCGCGGGTCTCCTTGAGCGAGGTGAAGTACATCCGCCCGAAGAGAGGATTGGATTTTCTGTCGGCCGAGGCGTGCGCGGAGGTCGTCCACTGCTCGGTGATGTCGACGTGGCATCCGCGGCAGGTCAGCCCCGACTGAAAGTTTATGTCCGTGTGGAGGAGCGGCGGAGGCGTGTAGGCCGAGGCCGCGAGGGCAAAGGCAACGAGAGCAAGCCGATGGAGGATCGTGGTCGCGCGAGAGCAGGCCAAGGTGCAGCCATGGTACCCCCGCGTCCGAAGGGGGGTCAAGATGGTGTGCCCCGGCGAGAAGTGCCGCCAGGCTGACCCGAGGCGCCCGAGACAGGGGGCCCATGGGACACGTAGTCCGCGACGATGGTTCCCAGGATCTTCAGGCCCGCCCGGAGCGACCCACCCACCGTGCCGGAGATTTTCGACCGGCCCAAGCGCCTGCGGTACCGGACCGGGACCTCGACATGCCGTAGCCCCATGCGTGCCGCCTTGACCTGCATCTCGATCGTCCAGCCAAAATCGCGATCCGCCATTCCGAGCTTTCTCAGCGATTCGTACCGGATGGCCCGGAACGGTCCCAGGTCGGTATAGCGAGCCCCGTAGAGCACCTTGAGGAGACGAGTCGCGATCCAATTCCCGAACCGGGCGTGCGGCGTGAGGGCCCACCGCTCCCGCGCCCCCGAGGTCCTGGATCCGACCACAAGATCCGCGCGCCCTTCCAGAATCGGGCCGAGCAAGGCCCCGGCCTCGGTGGGGTCGTCGCTCAGATCAGCGTCGAGGAACAGGACCACGTCGGGAGGATCGTGAGCGAGCGCCTCGATCCCCTTGAGGCAGGCGGCACCGTAGCCACGACGCGGCTCGAGGACCGTCGTGGCTCCGTGGTCGCGGGCGATACGGGAGGTCGAATCGGTCGAGCCGTTGTCGGCCACGATGACGCGGCGCACCGGCGGCGAGGGGAGCAGGTCGAGCACTCTTCCCAGGGATTCGGCCTCATTCAGCGCGGGGATGATCGCGTCGACCCGGAGCGGGGTGATCATTTCCGGTGCAGGGCGGCGCGGGCCGCGGCAAGACGCGCGAGCGGAACTCGAAACGGGCTGCATGAGACGTAATCCAGCCCGACCTCCTCGAAGAGATCGATCGAAGCGGGATCGCCGCCGTGCTCGCCGCAGACGCCGACCTTGAGCCCGGGCTTGCTTTTCCGCCCCGCGAACGTGGCGCGCCGGACCAAAGCGCCCACGCCGGGCACGTCGATCGAGACGAAAGGGTCGTTCGGGAGGATCCCCGCGCGCACGTACTCCGGCAGGAAGCGCCCCGAATGGACCTCGATCATCGTCCCGATCGTATGCGGCACATCGACGCCGAGGCGCCGGGTCACCTCCGCCGCGACCGATTCCACCTCGGCCCGCTGCCGGCCCAGCTCCTCCGGGTCGCCCACGAGGGGGATCATGATCTCGGGAATCACCCTCTTCCCGAGCCGGATTACGCTGGCCGCGGCTTCGAAGATGGCGCGAGCCTGCATTCGCGTGATCTCGGGGTGGAGGATCCCCAGCCTGCACCCGCGGAACCCGAGCATCGGGTTGAACTCGTGGAGCTCCTCGACCCGCGTGAGCGTGGCTTCGAGGAGCTTCCTTCGCGCGCGGGAGCGGGCGCCGGGCTTCAACCCCGCGAGCTCGCGCAGGAGGTGCTCGCGCTTCGGCAGAAACTCGTGGAGCGGCGGATCGAGCGTCCGGATCGTGACCGGGCAACCCTCCATCGCGAGGAAGAGCCCGCGGAAATCCGCTCGCTGAAGCGGGAGGAGCTTCTTCAGCGCGCCTTCGAACGCACGGATCGGCCCTCTCCCCGTGCGCTGGGTTTCCTTGAGCTCGCGCGTCAGGCGAGGACGCTCCGACCGAGCCGCGTCCTTCAGCTCCCCGGAAAGCCGTTCGATCGTGAGCTTCGCCTGCCGCGCCTCTTGCGCGTTCAGGATCATCGTCACGACGTACGGAATCCGCTCCTCCGCGAAGAACATGTGCTCTGTCCGGCATAAACCGATTCCCTCCGCGCCGAGTTGTCGGGCGAGCCGCGCGTCGTGCGGCACGTCGGCGTTCGCGCGCACGCGAAGCCGCCGCACCTCGTCGCACCACTGGGTCAGCCGCTCGAAGCGCTGGTACAGCGGCGCCCCCTCGGGCTTGAGCTTTCCCCTCAGCACGCGAACCACCTCGGAATCGGTCGTGGGCGCATCCCCAAGTAGAACCTCTCCCGTGGAGCCGTCGAGCGAAACGAAGGTCCCCTCGCGCAGTATCCGGCCGCCGACGCGCAGGACCCTCCTTCCCTCGTCGATCGATAGCGCCGTGCAGCCGGCCACGCAGCACTTGCCCATGCCTCGGGCGACGACGGCCGCGTGCGACGTCATCCCTCCGGTCGCGGTCAGGATTCCACGGGCCGAGCTCATGCCCGCGATGTCGTCGGGGGAGGTCTCGGCGCGGACCAGGATCACGCGCTCGGACTTTCCCCGGCGCACCGCCTCCTCGGAGGTGAACACGATCACGCCCGCCGCCGCGCCGGGAGAAGCGGGAAGGCCGCGGGCAAGCAGCGCGTGCTTCTTGCGCTCGGCCGGGTCGAGCACGGGATGGAGCACCTGGTCTAAGTGCTCCGGGTCCACGCGCTCGATCGCCTCCCTCTTGGTAAGCAGTCCCTCGTCCACCATGTCGACCGCGATCCTCAGCGCCGCTTGGCCGGTGCGCGCCGCCCGCCGCGTCTGGAGCATGAAGAGGCGCCCCTCTTCGATCGTGAACTCGAAGTCCTGGACGTCGCGGTAGTGCTGCTCGAGTCGTGATGTGATCTCGCGGAGGGCCGCGTAGGCTTCCGGCAGCTCCCGCTCCACCTCGTTGATGGGACGGGGGGTGCGGATTCCGGCGACGACGTCCTCGCCCTGGGCGTTCAGGAGATATTCGCCGTAGAAGCGCGGCTCCCCGGTTGCGGGATCGCGGGTGAACCCCACCCCAGTCGCGGACCGGGGACCGAGATTTCCGAAGACCATCGCCTGGACCGTGACCGCCGTGCCCAGGTGCTCCGGAATGTTGTTCAGCCGTCTGTAGTGCACCGCTCGCTCGGTGTGCCAGGAGCGAAATACGGCATCACGCGCCCGCGCGAGCTGCTCCCGCGCCTGTTGCGGAAAATCGTGGCCGATCTCGCGGCGCACGAGATGCTTCATCCGCTCGACCAAGCTTCGGAGGCGCTTCTCATCGAGCCCGGTGTCGTCCGTGACGCGGGCGCGCTTCTTGGCGAGGGTGAGCTCCTCCTCGAAGATCTCCCGCGGGATCCCGAGCACGACGTCGGAGAACATCTGGATGAATCGGCGGTAGCTGTCGAACGCGAAGCGAGGGTTCCGGCTCTTGCCCGCGAGCCCCTCGACCGTTTGATCGTTCAGGCCCAGGTTCAAAACGGTGTCCATCATCCCGGGCATGGACACAGGAGCGCCCGAGCGAACCGAGACTAAGAGCGGATTCGCGGGATCGCCTAAGCGGCGCCCCAAGAATTGCTCCAGCCTATGAAGGGCCTGCTCCTCCGCTTCGACGATCGAATCCAGGAGGCGGCCGCCGGCCTCGAAGAACTGCCGGCAAGCTTCGGTGGTGATCGTGTACCCGGGCGGGACCGGGATGCCGGCGTTCACCATCTCGGCGAGACCGGCCCCCTTCCCGCCGAGGAGATCGCGCATGCGCGCGTTTCCTTCGGCTTGACCGTCGCCGAAGAAATAGACCCAGCGGTGGCGGTGTCCCGGAGAAGGCTCCGCGGGCGGAGCGGCCGCGGCGACCGCGGAGTCCCGTTCCCCCCTCATCGGCTCACCCGCTTCAGGTCGAGCGCGGGTCGGATCTCGCCGGCCACGAGCCCAGCGTAGCTTTTCAGGATTCTCTCCTCGGCGGGCTGGAGCGCCTCGAGATCCTCCTCGGTGAGGAGCGCGAGCTGGGCGAGCACGGCGAGCACCGCCGGCTTGAGCGCGCGGCGGCTGCCGTCCGAGATCTTGACCGCGATCCCGATCCCGCGCTTTACGTGGGCGATTGCGTGCATGCCCTCGGCACCCGCTTTCGAGACCACGACCCCTTGCAAGCGGCGCATGAGGACCGTGTCGAGCCGCCCCTCGCTCGCAACGTGCTCGGGATGCGCCGCCATGGCGTTGCGGATCTCCACGAGTCCCGGCACCGCTCCCCCATCGGCGTCCATGCCCGCCGAAAAGAGGGCGAAGGCGCGGGCGAGCGCCAGGAGCGGAAGCCGAGGGGTAGGAGCGCTACAACCATCGATCGCTGGAACCGAGTCTTCGAACGGGCGGCCCAGGAGCGCGGCGAAGCGATCGAAGATCAGCCGCTGGACCGGGTGCGCGGGATCGATGTAGCTCTCGAGCGGCTCACCCATCGCCCTCGCCAGGAGGAGCATCCCCGCGTGTTTTCCCGAGCAGTTGTGGCGGAGGGCGGTCGGCGCCTCCCCCCTCGCGCGGAGCGCCTTCGCGGTGGGCTCGTCGTAGGGCTCGTGAACACCGCACCGCAGCGCGGAAGGATCCGCCCCCGCGGCGCCCAGGATCGAACGGACCAGCGCGACCTGATCGTCCGTACCGCCATGCGAGCCCGCGATCAGGGCGAGGGCCTCCGGTCCGAGTCCGGTTCGGGAATAGACGCCCGACTCAACGAGCGGCAGGGCCTGAAAGGGTTTGAACGCGGAGCGGGGGAAAACGGAGGCGCGGGGGTCGCCGGCCCAGGCCAGGAGCTTTCCGCGCGGATCGACGACCGCCACGTGACCGTAGTGGACGCTTTCGACGTACCCGCCCCTCAGAAAATGCACGAGCGGGGCGGGGCGCGACGGTGCCGCCACCTCACGATCCACGAGGGTTCTGGTCTCCGGCATGGTCGAGACGACGCGCGCCTTGACGCGCGACCTCAGCGGTCGATCTGCGCCTTTTGGAGTCGGCCGCTATAGTCGATGTAAACAGACTTCCATTCGGTGAAGGCGTCGATCACGGTCGGACCGCCTTCCCGGTGCCCGTTCCCCGTCTCCTTCACCCCACCGAACGGAAGCTGCACTTCCGCGCCGATGGTGGGGCCGTTCACGTAGGTGATCCCCGCCTCGATGTCCCGGACCGCGCGCATGGCGCGGTTCACGTCCCGGGTGTAGATCGAGGAGCTGAGCCCAAAGGGCGTTCCGTTCAAGACCTGGATCGCCTCCTCCAGGGAGGAAACCGTGATCACCGAGAGCACGGGGCCGAATATCTCCTCCTGGGCGATCCGCATCGTCGGCTTCACACCGTCGAAGATGGTGGGGGGATAGAATGCGCCCTCCCCCAGCGCGCCCTGATCGGCCGGCGCGCCTCCCAGGACGAGCGTGGCGCCTTCGGCTTTGCCGATCTCGACGTAGGAGTGCACGCGGTCACGCTGGGCGCGATTAATGAGCGGACCGACCTCCGACCCGGGCTCGAGGCCGTCTCCCAACCTGAGCTTCGAGGCGCGCTCCCGGAGCCTTCGCAAGACCTCGTCGTGGATCTCCTTCATCACGATAAGCCGGCTCGTCGCGGTGCAACGCTGCCCTGTCGTGCCGAAGGCGCCCCACAGAGCGCCCTCGACCGCGAGGTCGAGATCGGCATCCTCCATGACGATTTGCGCGTTCTTTCCGCCCAGCTCGAGCGAGACCCGCTTCAAGGTTTTCGCGGAACGTTCGGCGATGGTCTTGCCGACGTCGGAAGAGCCCGTGAAGGAGATCATCTTCACGTCCGGATGCGTGACGAGCGGAATCCCCACCGTGCTTCCGCCCCCATGGACGATGTTCACCACGCCGTCGGGGACGCCGGCCTCGACCAGCGCTTCGACCAAGTGGTGCGCTGAGCCCGGCGTGTCGCTCGCCGGCTTGATCACGACGGTATTGCCGCAGACAAGGGCCGGAAAGATTTTCCAGGAAGGGATCGCCATCGGGAAATTCCACGGCGTGATGAGGCTGCAGACGCCAAGCGGCTGCCGCACCGACATCGCGAACTTATTCGGCAGCTCGGAGGGTACGGTCACGCCCGCAAGCCTTCGGCCTTCGGCGGCGATGTAGTAAGCCATGTCGATCGCTTCCTGGACGTCGCCGCGGGTTTCCGCAAGGACCTTGCCCATCTCCCGGGTCATGAGGCGCGCGAGCTCTTCCTTCCGCTCGCGAAGGATCTCGGCAACGCGGAAGATGAGCTCCCCTCGCCGGGGCGCGGGCAGGAGGCGCCAGGACGTAAAGGCACGTGAAGCGGCCTGGACAGCCGAATCCACGTCCTCAGGCCCGGAATCGGGGAAGGTTCCGATCAGGTCGGAGGTACGGGCAGGATTTCGGTTTTCGAAGCTTTTCCCGGATCGGGAAGGAACCCACTTTCCCCCGATCAAGTTCAGGTATTCCCGGGGGGCCGATTCCGATGCGCGGGTTCGGGCCTGAGAAAGGGCAGCAGGCGTTGCGGTGGGGGCGCTCATGAACTTCCTCCGAGCCGCCCTCCTGCTCGGGATGGCGGCTTAGCGAATGACGACGAAATGTCCTTTGGTGTGATGGCCTTGCGGCGATTCTACCTGATAGATGTAGATTCCGGAGACTACCTTTCGCCCATCTGAGTTCTTCAGGTCCCACTCGAGGTCCCCGGTCACGCCTCCGGGGTTCGCATTCGGGTTTTGGGTCAGGACCCGGACCAGCTCGGCGTTGGACGTAAAGATCCGGACCGTCGAGCCCGCCGGGAGATGGATGAAGTGCACGCGGTTCTGCCCGGGCGCCGGATCCCACTCCGCGGATGCCCTGAAGGGATTTGGCACCACCCCCACGCGCTCGAGGTTACTCTCCGGAGGATCGGAGGGTTGGACCGTGACGATCTCGCTGGAATCGACCGGGCTTTCCGTGAAGTCGTTCGCCGTCAAGTGGAGGGTATCGATCGAGGTAACCGCGTAACGCGAGGTGAAACCTCCCAGATTCCCCTGATCCACGAAGACCCGGCAGCTATCACAGCTGTCCACCGGAGCGCCTGGCGGGTAATCGATTATGTACTGGCCACCTGCGAGGTTGTTCCTGAATCCCTTGAAGAAGAGTCCTCTCCCATAGAAATGGAACTGCGATAGGTCGCAGGGCACCGCGCTGGCAAGGCAGGCGCCGGTGACTCTATCGCGTGCCCTATACTCTCCGATGAGCTCGAGCGGGGTCGGAGAGATGCCCTTGATCGTGCGCCGGACTCGGTAACCCGTCCAGACGCTATCTGTCTCGACCTGGGCTCCGCTCCAAACGACGAGAACCGTGTTTGCCCCGCTGCGGGGGGTGAAGTAGGCCCTCACCGCATTGGGACTACGTGGGATGGCTATCTGCGCGCTCGCCACGGCCGCTGGCCCGGTGCTTACGAAGGCGGCCAGGAGAAGGAAGGCTAATCTCTTAGCTGGCAAAGGCATTAACGACCCCTTCGTACGCAAGTCTGCCCCGGCGTGACGTCGTGTTCGTGAGTTTGGCCAATTGGGGGGGAAGTGCTACATTCCGGCCCGTTGGAAATCCCGGCCGGGCCAACCCGGCGCCCACCTCCCTGCCCGGGTCGAATGGAAAGGCAGCCTAGGGGCCAAGTGGTGGGGTGTCAAGGCCTTTTTGAACATCACAAATCGCCGTAAGTTCCAAAAATCGCTTGACACTGCGGGTCCTGGTCACGTATACTCTATCAAGTAAATTAATGACGTCCGCTCTTCCGATTGTGAGACCACACTTCAATTTAGCTCGGCCAGAATCACGATGACTAAGGAGGTGATAGGGCTCGGAGTGTTGTTATCCTTATCCTCTTGAGGGTGTCTTCTCGCTTTTACCTGCGTTAGAGAGGAGATGAATGGAATGAAGAGAATACTAAGCGTTGTCGCAATCTTGATGCTGGCGGCTTCGCTGCTCCCGGTGAAGGGTCAAGCCGGCCTCCGCGGCGCGTACGACCCGATCACGATCGGCGATCCGCTGATCAAGGCAAAGTTCTCGCCCAGCTTGAGGGGAGGCAATACCCGTGGGGCAGGAAGTGCCTCGAGCGCCAAGCTGGAGAATTGGATCGCGTTTGTCGCGGGCAGCCAGGTGTTTGGTTTCGAGAGCACGGGCGAGATTTGGGCCCAGGTGAACATCGACCAAGCGTTCGTTCGTGGATTCGCCCCGGTTCCGCTGGAAGTGGACCCCACGGCGGCCGTGTCGTACATCGACCCGGCCTGGAGCAAGGACGGGAAGTGGCTCGCGTACGTCCAGACGGACAACTTCGTGTCGTCTGCAAGCATCTATGTTCAGCAATTCGCAATCGGGGGTAACCCCCTGGCGGGAGGCGAGCACGGCGACAAGCTCGGCTCCCCGATCCTGATCGCCAACGGCGCAGGCGGCAAGCACCACCGCCATCCGGCCTGGAACGCGAACCACACCCAGATCGCGTATGATTCCGACCAGTTCGGCAGCTCCATCGACCTCTGGACGGTGAACGTCAACCTCGACGAGACCGCCCATACGGGCAGCGTCGATGAGCTTTCGCGCACGCGTCACCAGATCGGTCTCGAAGGCGATCCGGGTATTCTTAATGGCAAGGCCGAGTTCAAGCCTGCGTACAGTCCGGATGGCACCAAGATCGCCTTCGTCACGAATCGATTTGGCGCGTTCCAGATCGTCATTCTGAATCCGACCAGCAGTGGTCTCGGAGAGACCACCGTCCTCCCGGAGACGAACCCGGCGCCCATCACGCACGACAATCCATCCTGGTCCAGTGATGGGCAGTCGCTTTACTACGACGCGCCGTCCAACGAGGATGCCGCGAATCCTCAGGACATCTGGAAGCTCGACCTACCTACGGGGCAGAAGTGCGGAATCAGCGTGGACCTGGCGGGCGATACCGATCCAGACGTCTCTCAGTACATCAACCCGACGCGCGAAGGCATTCTGTTCAACTACTTCATGTTCATCTCGCAGGCGTCTGGCTTCGGCGTTCAGGTCTGGCGTGGCGAGTGGGTGCAGAACTGCATCCCGCCGCTGCCGATGTCGGTCGTTGTGAGTCCAAGCTCAATGAGCGTAGGCGATACCGTGGGGCAGTTCTTCCCCGGCTATATATCGGCGGACATGAGCTTCCCGCCCGCGACGATTGCCGCCGGCTACGTCTGCAGGGCCGCCAACCAGCCCAACGCCAGCGGGTTGCCTGAGCCCACGAAAGAGGGCGTTCGCGTCCGCCGGAGCATCGTCCCAAGCCCGACCATGGTGGGTGGGCTGACGAAGAGCACGCGTGAATCGGGCGACTGCACCGACATGGACATGCTGGCCCTAACAGGCCTCGCGCATATGCCCTGTTTCGATGCCGACCCCAATGTTGACGCGGTTAATAATGACTTCGGGAACATCGGCGACTACAAGTGTGTTATCAATAGCGATGGCCTCAATCACCACCTCATCGCCAACTTCAACAAGCGGACCATCGCGAACCGGCTCATTGGCCTGGGTCTCGTGGACAGGGTCGTCGCGCTGCCGGTGCACGCCTATTCGAACCGCGTCGGGCGGCAGTTCCTTGGCTTCGGCTACATTAGGATCAACACCAAGAGCAGAGGCGGGGCGGGTAGCATAGTGGCCATGGAGCAGAACTTCCCGAACCCGTTCAATCCGGTGACGAAGTTCTCCTTCGCGATCAATAAGCCGGGCAACGCCAGCGTGCGTGTTTTCAACACGCGCGGTGAGCTGGTCCGGACGATCGTGAACCAGTGGTTCCCGCAGGGTCAGCATGAAGTGAGCTGGGATGGCAAGACCGCGAGTGGCGGTCGCGCTCCGTCCGGCATCTACTTCATCAAGACGGATTCCAATGGCGGAACCGACATGATCAAGGCGGTAATGGCCAAGTAAGCTTCAGGTAGCACGAGTAGCGAACACCGAAAGGCCGCGGGGCATCAGCTCCGCGGCCTTTTGCTTTGCCGGTCCCGCGTCATATGCGGGAAGCCCCGGCGATCCGAGAGTCGAGGTCGATCGCGATCGTCGATCCTGGAGCATCCTGAAGAGCCGATCGAGACGCTCCAGCGGCGGATGAAGCTACGGAGAGAGGCATTCCGCTGACTGCCCTGACGCAAGCATTGGGTGTAGACTCATAGGTCTACGGACGCACCGCCGCGCAGGGAACGCTACTCCAACGAAGGGGCCACCCATGTTCCTCAAGCGAATGTTGTACGCCTCCGCTTCAATCCTGATGCTCGCGGCGGCCTACCACCTGGGGGCCAACTCTGCCAACGCCTCGACCATCGTCTACTCCACCTTCAACCCTGGCGATACCTACGACGTGACCTCCGGGTGGACGATCGGCGACACGCCGGTAGTCGTCCAGGCACTGCAGTTCACCCCCACTGAGAGTGGCATGGTTCAGACGATCGAGATCGCCGCATTTCGGATTGCCGGCGGAACGGCCGTAAACGTCTCTCTGACGACCGATGCCGGCGATCAACCCGGGTCGGTGCTTGAGACTGTACCCGTCTGTTGTTTCGGAGACATACCTTCAATACAGTTGGCCAACTCGGTCCTCCACCCCAAGCTCTCGACAGGCACCAAGTACTGGCTGGTGGTCTCGCCCGTCGCTGCCGGGGATCACTTCGGGTGGAATCGCCTTCTCGACCCGCCTTACGCGCTGAACGCCCAGCAGTCCATGGGGGGCCCCTGGTCCGTGGGGTTGGAATATCGGGGAACGGCGCGCATCCGCGGCGATGCGTCGACTCCCACGATCGCGATGGCGTTCGACTTCAAGCCCGACACCCTCAACCTGTCCTCTCATGGCCGCTGGGTCACGGGCTTCCTCGAGCCGGCCTCACCCTTCGCCGCCAGCGACATCGACATCGCGTCGATCCGGCTGAACGGCGCGGTGCCGGTGGACCCGGCGACTGCGACCGCTCTCGGTGACCACGACGGCAACGGCGTCCCCGACCTGATGGTGAAGTTCGACCGGGCGGCGGTGGGGCTGGCCGTGTCCGGAGGCGACGACGTTCCGGTCGATGTCACCGGCACGGTGGACGCCCACTCCTTCCTTGGCACCGATCACATCCGCGTGCTCCGCGCGGTGGTATCGGCTCCGATGGCCGGCAGCCACCTGACAGCAGGCGCCGACGCGAGCGAAACATCCTCCAGCGCGGCCCTGGTCGGCGCGGGCGGCCAAGCACCGGCCCAGTTCGCGCTGCGGGGCGTCACGCCCAACCCGGCGCGGCATGAGCTGCAGGCCAGCTTCAGCCTCCGGGACTCCAGGGCAGCGACCCTGGCTCTCTTCGACGTCAGCGGCCGGCAGCTCGAGGCGCGCCGCGTGGAGGGAATGGGCCCGGGCTGGCACACGGTGGAAGTCGGCAGGCGGAGCAACCTCGCCGCCGGCGTCTACTTCATCCGTCTGACTCAGGATGGGCGGAGCCTCACCACCCGGGCGGCCGTTGTCCGGTGAAGGACCAGCACTGGGCGATCAGCCATAGGGCGCCTCCGCAGCCCGCGCCGTCTCACCGCGCCGGGGACCCCTGAAATGGAAAGGCCCGGAGCGGACGGCGATGCGCCCGCTCCCAGGCCGGTCTTCAGAGCCCCGTATCCTGCTAAGGAATGGGGGGCAGGGTCGGTGAGTGGTTCACGTAATCAAAGGCCTTGACCATGATGTTGACCGCGTCCGCATCCTTGAGGAAGTAGAACGGGAATGTAAAGAACGCGATACGGCCAATCGCCGCGCTCGGATCATAGACACCGTGGTTGGTCTGGTTGACCCCGAAATCGTGGGACTGGACGAAGGACGCGCAAGGGAGACCCTCGCGAGGAGACGGCCCCGCTTTTTGGTCTGCTCCTTTCCCGACGCCGTGATAGGTATACAGCACCTGTACGATCGGTTGCGAATGGTCCTCGTATCCGAAATCCTGGATCGCCCGGCATCCAAACTCAGGTGCCAAGTACCATCCCTCGACGACAGGAAGCCCGGGGAAGAGCTGGAGATCCAGGTTCTGAGGTGGAGGGACCGTCTGCGTATTCCACTTGTAGCTACCGGGGGCGAAGGACCCGTTGCCCGTATCGACCCGCGCGGTGTCGAACCCAAGAGCGGCTGCCCTGGGAGTTGGAATACCTCTCACGAAGTCAGCGGAGCCCCGCGACCGCAAACCCTCGCTGTTTTGCTCCGCCCTGTTGAGGCCCATGAACATCCTCGGGAAAATCGTCTGGTTGTACTGCAACGAGTTGGGAGCGAACGTGCCACAGATCCCCGCGATCGTATTGTACATCAGAGCGGACGGACCACCGGTCGTGCTGCGCGCGAGGTTCCATCCCGTGAGGATCATCGTGCCCCCCGCGCGTAGGTAACCCTGAAGCTCGCTGTAGTCCCCGCCCGCGATGGTCTTGAAGAGCGCGCCATTCTGACCGCTCCCGTTGTTGTTGTCCGTAGTCCACACGACGGTCGTGAATTCCGCGAGATCGCTTGGGTCCGGCTGCTTTCTTCCCTCAACGCTCCCCTGACCGTGCTCGATCGTGTCCCATTCTAGGTAGGGTGTCTTCGTGCTGAACAACGGTCCGACGCCTCCCGTCCCCAAATTCCACCAATCGGTTTCTGTTTGGTCCGAGACGGAATTCCCGCCGCCAAAGAGCAACGACGAGTCGTCCACAAATAGAATCGCACGGGGGTGGGTCGGCTCCTTGAAGTTCGGATGGACGATCAGGAGCGGCAGGATAAAGTTGGTGACCAGTCCGCCATCATCCACGCAGCGGACATAGAGACGGTGGTTTCCTGGGAAGAGGTCGCTGGGTCGGAAGGTTACCCCCAATTGTCGCGGGTCCAACCCTGGGAACGAGCTCGTGTCATCGAGTGCGTAGGTATAGCCGACAATCTCGCCTCCGTAGGTCTCGGCGGTGGCGGACCAAGAGAAGCTCACCGTCTCCCCCTCGAAGACTTGTAATTGCTTCCGCGCGAAATCATCCGGTCCTTTCGCGCCGTCCAGGCATCGGTTCAGGATGCTGCTGCAAACGGTGAGCGTCGGTCCGAAGTTCTGGTTCGTGACCGAGAAATGCCGGATATTCTGGCGGAACTCGAGGTCCTTCTCTGTGGCTCCCGCGATGTCCACGGCGCGCTCGGCGAAAACGTATTCGCCCTGCGTCACGTTTCTGAAGCGCCTCTTGAGGCCTCGGATGCCTTGCCATTTCCAGTCGTCGATGTGGCGGGTCCTCCGGTCCCCACACGGGGGGAGGGATGTCCACAGCGCGGGGAGCGCATCGCCGACCGCTGCGCGGATCATGGCGGTGTAGTCTTCCAGGCACCACTGAGGCAGGGGATCATGATTGGGCGGGACATCCGTGTCGGCGATGCCCCCGACGCGAAGCAGAAGGTATTGGAATGAGTCTACCGCGGCCTTGCCTCCGGTTTCGCCTCCGTCGGGGTCGAGTCCCGACCATTCGAACGTGAAGTTGGGGCCTACAAGGGGATTGAAAGCCTCGGGGCCCTTCTCGATCTTGGATGTGGGCGGCGCGGTCTTCGCGGAAAAGGCTCTGCTGGCGGGCGTCTTGTCCCAGCGGCCCTCGTTGTCCTCGGCCGACACCTTGAATACATGAACCTTCAATTCCTTCACCGGATCGACGAGAAAAAGGAGGATCGTGTCCTTGGCGGTCGTGGTCCGCCACTCATTAATCGGAAGCAGCGTGTCGGCATCCACGGCGAAATGGAACCGCATCACCTCTCCGTCGTCATCGTAGGCATTCCAGTAGAAATGGACCCGGAAGGCGGTCGTGTCGAACTCAATCGGCGCGAACGTCAACTCTGTTTGGGGGTCCAGATGCGGCGGGTGTATGGGTGGAGTCGGCGCCTTCGAGCAACTTGCCGCGAAGATGAACGCCAGGACGATCATCGGAATCAGGCCGATGTACCGCATGCGCGATGAAGGCATCAAACCAATCACTCCTTACGGTCGGCGTGTGGATTGGCTAGTGGCCGGGGGAAGATCAAAGGTCACGACCAACGAGCTGTCAGACACATATCCCGCCCGGTCGATGACCCATACTTCGACCGAGTGTGGGTTGGACGGGTTGAGCGCCCGAAAGTCCGAATCCCGTATGAAATAATTCTCCGCGAAATCGGGTGTGACGATAATTCTCGTGTTGTCCATCTTGATGCGAGCGTTCTTGGCTCCTCCGTCCTCGACATCGTGCGAGTACCACGTGATGAGCCTCCCGGGCTCGAACGGAGGAAAAAGCTGTGCGGATTCTTGCACGACCAGTGAATCGATAAAGGGTCTGTAGTTGCAGCTGAACCGGAACGCGGCCTTTGTCCCGTCCCCGCGATTCGAGCAGTCCCGCGCCGCCGCGAGCATGATCATGCCGAAGCCTTGATCGAGGGAATCCAACACGAAATTGCTGAATCCCGCCTGACGGAGATAATTGGGCTCGTTCGACTTAAACCGCCTCGGTGGGTTTCCCGGAATCGTGTCGATGAACCCGATCGTGTACGCGTTCGCACCGTTGCGGGTGCCCGCGCGTAGCTCGAGCGAGAATCCGTTGAGGCAATTCCTTTCGGGATTCGGATTGTTCGGCGTCCCGGGCCTTCCCACGTCTTCTCCATCCCAATTGAACCAGACCGTGGAGCGATAGGGAACGGTGTCTCCCTGAGCGAACGGGACAACGACCGATTCATCCACCAGGTTGCCTCCAAGATAGGGCGGATGATAGTAGCCGATCGGCCCCCCCTTCGGCTCGAACCACGTCTCCGGGTCGTGGTTCACAACGAAGACGAAATTGGTCGTCCCCGTCGCGAAGGCGTTGTCCACGGCCGTCACCGTTATATTGTAAAGACCGCTCGCGAGCGCGATCCCGCCTGGCGAATTGAAGAATGCGCATGTGTCCGTCGTGAGCGAGCTATTGACGCTGCCGACATCGAATTTGTATCGCACCACGACCCCATCGGAGTCATCACCGGTCCAGCAAATACTGAAGGGCTCCCCGTCCGATAGCGTGTCGATCCCGATTCCGCCCGGCAACCCTCCGACGAACTTGACGCGTGGCTTAATGGTGGTGGCTTTGTAGGTCGTCCGGTTGAAAGCCGCGAATCCCGGATCCGGTTTCCCCAAATTGTCGACCGCCCGAACGTAGAACGTATGGAACCGGGACGTGCCGATGAGCGACGAGCCCCTCGTGATGTCGGCCGAGTCGTTCACGGTCACCTCGAAGATGCTGTCCGTCTTGCTGGTGTAGTGGAAATGGCCGGCGCTCGAATCATCGAACGCCCACAGATATCCGACGACGTATCCATCCGAATCCTCACCGCGCCAGTAGAGATGGATCCTGTACGAGTAACTCACCCCGGTCGCTGTGGGGTGCGAGATGGTGCTGTCGATCGGGGCCGCTACGAGAAACGTGCGTGGAGGTCGATTCCGATCCACGATCACCGGATTCTTGGCGCAGCTGGCGAGAAAGGCCAGCGCGCTCCCGGCCACGGCAATTCGCGCCAGGGAGCGCAAATATCTCCGCAAGGGCATTCAGATCTCTCCGAGGAGCTGGGGACGCCGGCAGGTCATCTTGTGTACGGGCGATTGGGGACCTGCTCAAGTTAGCAAGCCTCCGCAGTGGCTGTCAACGAATTTTGTGGCCGCCGGGACGGGGCTTTCGAGGGCCGGGCCCGTCCTGGCCGATTGATCCACTCCACCCACGAAACAATGAGAAGGGCCGCCGGGACACCCCGGCGGCCCTACCTCACTTGAATCTGATCTTGGAGCTGCTGGTTCGACTACCGAACGATCGCGACCTTGAGGCCGTTCGGGCTCTCCGAGCCGTCGGGGTACTTCACCTTCACGAAGTACACACCGCTGGCGAGGTTCGCACCATCGCTCGACTTGCCGTTCCAACGAACTTCATTCACCCCTTGCGTGACGTTCTTCGAAATCGTCTGCACCAAACGGCCAGCGACGTTGAAGATCCGCACGTCAACCCGACCGGCTCTCGCCGAAGTGAAGCGAATCGCCGTCTCGGGATTGAACGGGTTCGGGAAGTTCCCCTGCAGCCTGTTCATAGCCGGCGCGCTAGCGACCGGATCCACCCCCGACAGGACCTTCGTATTGTCCTGGAGAAGATAGAGCGGACCGTAGGTAGCCTGCTGGAACCCGGTCAGGGTAGCCCAGTTACCGTACTTGTTCGCAGGTGTCGGGCACGGCCAGCAAGAAGCCGTATCCGTCGCCGTCCTCGGCCCACGGCAGCTCGTCAGGAACTTGTAGAGGACCTGAGCGCGGGTGTCGATCAGGTTCTGGCCACCCTGGCGAATGAACTGGATCGAGAAACCATAGCTCAATGCCTTGTTCCTATCATGATCCTGAGCTCCCTGGTCGAACGCGGCGATCATGTTCGAGACGCCGGCCACGTTGGTCACCGACGCGAACGTCGGATAGGTAGCCGAGTTTGCGGTCCCGGCCCCTACCTTCGTCAGCGCGTCAAAGCGATTCGGTGCCGGGCATCCGCCGTCCACGATGTACTTGTACCCGCCTACCGTTCCACCCAGACCCGGGCCAGACAAAGGATCGGCGAACAAATCCGTGACGGCCGGGAATTGAATGCTCGCCCCACCGTTCCACTGATTCGCCGCGGCTGCGACGCCGAACACATCCCTCGCCATGTCACCCTCGTTCGGGTGCGGCACCCCACCCACCGCCAACAGCGCGGAGTGGAAGTCGTCGCCTGAAGCAAAGATGCAACGGTCGCCACCATCGAGGCCCGTATCCGACAGCCACCATTGCTTGATCAGCTTCGCATCCGACTCCTCATCCACGACCGAGGTCGAGGTGTGCGAGGACTCGATCATGATGCGGTAGCTGCTGGCAAGCAGAGCCTTGATGCCGTACTCGTCCATATTCGGGAAGTAGTTGCTCAACCGGCCGGCGCGGGTTCCTGCGAACTCGTGCCCACCGATGTGACCGCCCTCTTCCAAACCCTGCAGCGTACGATAGCGGTCGGCGCGGACACCCAACGCGTTCAGAGCCTGCACGGTCGCGTGACCACCGAAGTTCCACCGCGTGTAGCTGCCGTCCAGATCGAGGAGCGGCGTGACGTTGCTGCTGCCCAGCTGCGACCCAGCATCGCCGACCGGGTACACACCCGGGAGTACGTCGAACTCGATGATATCCGGAGCCTTGTTCGAGCTGCCGGGAAGCGTCGGTAACACGTCCCCGACCTCGCGAGCCAAAGCGTCCGACGAGAACTGATACGATCTTCCACCGTTCAGATCGACGCCCTTCCAGTAGTACTGGATCCGCGAACCGCGCGGCATGAAGTTCAACTGGCTGTAGAGCGTTTTTGCCGATCCGCCTAGTGGGGTGATGCTTCCTGGCCACGCGCCGGACGCCGGCGGAATCGACGTGCCGATCTTGTCGCGGGGCGGCCAGTTCACCCGGTACTCGCTGTCGGTAATGGTCGTGTCGCCCGCTGCGACCGAGAGGTTGTTCACATCCAGTTCGCTCGAATCAAACGGGCTCCACTGCTTCGACGTAGGATCGAACATCCGGAAGATGATTCGGGGCTTGTCAAAGGCTGCCACGAAGTTCGGGTTGGTGTGCTCGATGGTCAACCCGAAGTTCTTACCCTTGTCGAACGCGTGGTGCCAGTTGACGCCCTTGCCATTCTTCCGAAGCCCCGTGACGACCCCAAGCGTGATCGAGTCGCCCAGCGGGCTATTGAAGTTGTCATGCACCGCGGCAGCCGTGCCAATATCACTGCCGCGAACTCCCGGCCAGCACTGACCCGCAGCCACCGTTGCCGGTGCGCAGTTCCCCGGCGATGCGATCGTGCCGTCCACGAACATCGACT